>NZ_JAHBAY010000008.1 GCF_018499875.1 Kineosporia corallincola
GCCCACGCTCATCCGACCTGGCGCTCAGCGCCGGTTGCGGGCCTCGCGCCGGGTTCGTGGGCGGTGCTGCTCCGGGTTCTCCCGCGGTTCCTCGCGCTGCGACTCCTTGGCCGGTTGCGCCTGTTTCGCCTGGCGGGACTGTCTGGCCTGTCGTCGTGAGGTGGGCTGTCCCGAGGCGTACGGATCGCGCGGCTCGTACTCGTCGAAGAACGGGTGATAGGGCTCGTCCGGATCGCGATCGGGCACCAGGGCGGCCTGGCCGTAGGCCGGGGTGGCGTGACGGGCCATGCCGGTGGGCGGGGTGCGGCGCGGGGCCGCGTTCGGGCCGGTGACCGCCAGGATCGCCCCGGTGATCGGATCGTCGGCCGGTGCCGGGCGCTGCCGCTCGCGGGCCGGTTCCTGGCTCCGGATCTGTTCCTGGCTCCAGGTCGGCTGCGGGCTCCGGGCCGGCTCCTGATGGCGGATCTGCTCCTGGCTCCGGGTCGGCTCCTCGTTGCGGATCAGCTGGGGATTGCGGACCGGCTGCGGGCGCCGGGGGGCGTCCCGCCTGCGCGAGAGTTCCGGCGGGTGCACGGCCTCGGAAGCTCGCACCGGCTCGGGCTCAGGGGGGCGTGCGGGTTCCGGGCTGGGCGCCGGGCTCCACGAGGACTGCGGGGGCGCCGGCTCGGGCCTGCGCTGCACCGGGCTCGAGCCGGTGGCCGCCGCGATCGCCCCGGAGATCGGGTCGTCCGCGGCCGGCGGCACCGGCGGGGCGCTGGGAACGGGCTGCTCGACCAGCACCAGGGCCAGGGTGGGGCAGGCCGCTACCGCCCGCTGGGCATGCCCCTGCACGCCCCGGGTGACCGGCCGGTCGGCCAGGATCGGGTAGCCCCACTCGTCCAGCGTGATCAGTTCGGGGACGAGCTCGGCGCACAGACCGTGCCCCTTACAGGCCGGCCAGTCCACACTCAGCCGTCGCTCCGCCGCCATGTGGCAAGAATCTACCGTTTGACCTTGTGATCGCGTTCGGCCAAAAGGGTCTCGATCACCTGGGCCACCCCGTCCTGGTCGCAGGGCGGGGCCTGCCGGGGCGCCGCAGCGATCGCGTCCGGATGCCCGCCGGTCATCGCGTATCCGGTTCCGGCCCAGGTCAGCATGGGGATGTCGTTGGGCATGTCGCCGAAGGCGATCACTTCACCCGCCTCCACCCCGAGCTCCCCCGCCAGCCAGGCCAGGGCCGTTGCCTTGGTCACGCCGGGCGCCGAGATCTCCAGCAGGTGGCTGCGAGGGTCGGAGTGGACCACCTCGGCCAGGCCGCCCAGCGTCTCCCGGGCCAGCACCAGCAGCTCGTCGGAGTCCAGCTCGCCGTAGTGCTCGGCGGACTGCTTGCAGAGCACCTTGATCACCGTCGGGGCGTCGTGCAGCAGCGTGGCGACCGGGCCGACGGCGGCCTCGAAGGCGGCGTTGTGGATCGCCATGTAGCCCGGCTCACGGCGGTATCCGTTCAGTGTCTCCAGGGCGAACGCGGCACCCGGGATGCGCTCGCGCAGCCGCTCGGTGACGGCCAGCACGGTGGACGCGGTCAGCCCCCGGCTGCTCACGACGGCGCCGGTGGCCAGATTCAGCACCGCGGCGCCGTTCCCGACCAGGGCCAGTCCCTGGTGCCCGGTCATCTCCACGATCGGGTCCATCCAGCGGGGCGGGCGCCCGGTGACGAACACGACGTGCACGCCGCGACTCTCGCAGGCGGTGAGCGCGGCCAGGGTGCGCGGCGAGATCCGGCCGTCCCTGCCGACGATCGTGCCGTCGAGGTCGCACGCAACCATTCGCATGTTCACATCCTGGACCACATTTTCCGGGCCCACGCACGCATCGGTCCCGAGCTGTCGGCGCAAGGGCCGGCCGTGCCGGAACGACGCCCGACGGGCGGCACCGGAAGCGGGACCGATGGCCTACCGTGGCGGCCATGGTGTCCGAACCGGGTTCCGAGCCCACCTCCATGCCCGGCGACGTGCCCGGCGACGTGCCCGGCGACGTGCCCGGCGACGTGCCCGGCGACGTGCCCGGCGACGTGCCCGGCGACGTACCCGGCGACACACCCGGCCCCGTCACCGGTGACACCACAGGTGACGCATCGGGGGAACAGCCTGGCCCGACCTCCGGCCCCGACCGTGGTGACGCACCCGACGACGAGTCGGACTTCGTGTTCGACCTGGTCTTCGACGAGGAGCCGGACCGGGAGGTGACGATCTGGGCGGAGGACGGCCTGACCGTCCGGGCCACACTTGACGACGGCGACCTGGTGATCACTGGTCAGGACCGCAACGCGCAGCAGCTGTTCGGCGAGGACGTCACCGAGTACGAGTACGGCATCACCGTGGCGGCCGACGACGTACCGGCCGTGCTGGACGCGCTCGACGTGGCGGCCGACGTGGACGTGCTCGACGCCCTGGTGCTGCGGGGTGCCGACCTGGTGCGGATCGGCGAGGCCGGATGGCTGGAGAGCATCGGCGTGAACGCGGAGTTCTGGTCACGCATCGAGTGACCACCGGGGAAGAGACGCCGGGCGGGCGCGACATCCTTCGCGGCGCCGCCCGGCGCCGAGGCCGTGGGAACCGGGCCGGATCCGCAGGGCCCGGTCCTGGCCTCGCCGGACACCCCCCGCGGTGTCCCGGCCGACGCCAACGCTAGGCAGGTACCGATCGGTCGGCATGCCCCACCTTGGGGGGACACCGGATGTCAGTCGTCGCGCGGCCCCTCGGCCTCGTGCAGCAGGCCGTCTTCCACGGCCCGGCGGTGCAGGGCGATCTTCGTGCGCGCCTCCCGCCCGGCGTGGGCATATTTCTCCCGCACCCGGGTGAGGTAGGTCTTGGCCGTCTCTACCGAGATGTCCAGTTGCCGGGCAACGGTTTTCAGCGGCAGACCGGAGGCGTAGAGCACCAGGGCCCGACGCTCCTGAGGGCTCAGCGCCGGACCGGGTTCGCCCTGGTCGTCGGTCACCAGCATCGCCGCGAGAGCAGGCGTCACATGCCCCTCGCCCCGGGCCGCGGCCCGCACGGCATGCGCCATCTCGTCGGCGTTCTCGCTCTTCGGCACATAGCCCAGGGCCCCGGCCGACACGCACTCCCGCACCCGGCGGGGGTCGGAGAAGGTACTGATCACCACCACCGCGACGCCGGCCGCGGACAGCTCGACGATCTTCGCGCCGGCCGGTACGTCGTCGCCCAGGTCGATGTCGAGCAGCACCACGTCTACCGGAAACTGCTGATGCCGCACCAGTTCCCGGAATTCCGTGACGGCGATGACGACGTCCAGGTCGTCAGCCCGGGTCGTCAGCCAGGTGCTCAGCCCGTCGAGCATCAGCCGGTGGTCGTCGACGATCCCGACGCGGGTGCGCCGCACCGGGTGCTGCCGTGGAATCGGCGGCAGCCCAGCCAGCTCCAGCCTGTCGGAGTGCCGCACGTTCAGCTCCCCGGGCCGGGCCGATCGGCCGTCTTTCACCTGTCCCACCTGGTCTCGCTCGTCCACCCCGCCCTCACGTCCTCCCCCTCGGAAACAGTATGACCGCGGCCATCATGCCGACTGGAGAGTGCCGTCCGGGTCGGCCAGATCGGGAGAGTCTGCGCAGGTACCGCGGGTTCGGCCACGGCGCGTGATCACGGAACGGATTCCCCCGGACAGATGGGGCCGGACGGCTGACCCCCGGGACTTTCCGTAAAGCCTGATCCCTCAAAGGCGATGGAGGGGGGATTCCTCGTTCCCTCCTGGAGAGCACACGGTGGCCACGAACCTCGACGCGACGCCCCACCCCACGCCTCGTCCCCTTATCGCCGTCACCGTGGTCGGCGCCCTCGCCGTCGGGGCGCTGGCGCTGCTCGACGCCCCCTCCTATCTGCCCCTGGCCGCCGGAGCGGTGGTGGCCGTGCTCGGCGTCGTGCTCGGGCGCGGGCTCGACCGGTCGGTCTCCCGGCTGGAGACCGACGCCAGTACCGCCGCGCAGGCCCTGCGCCAGGGCCACCTGAACCTGGTCGCGGCCGACGACCGGCCGGTCAGCTCGTCGGTCGCCGGGCTGGGCAACACCCTGCGCCCCATCGGTGGCGCGGTCGACCTGCTGGTGATCGCCGGTCAGGAGATGGCCGAGGCCGGCGCCACGATCAGCGAGGGCGCGCAGGAGACCAGCGGCAACGCGAACCGGATCGCCGAGTCCGCCTCGGACGTCTCGCGCAACGTGGCCGCGATGGCCGCGGCCGGTGAGGAGATGCAGGCCGCGATCGCGGAGATCTCCCGCAGCGCGGCCCAGGCCGCCGAGACCGCTGCCTCCGGCGTGAGCGCGGTGAGTTCCGCGGTGAGCAAGATGGGCGCTCTGGAGGAGTCGAGCGCGCGGGTCGGCAACATCGTCAAGACCATCACCACGATCGCCGAGCAGACCAACCTGCTGGCCCTGAACGCCACCATCGAGGCCGCCCGCGCCGGGGACGCCGGCAAGGGCTTCGCGGTGGTCGCCGAGGAGGTCAAGCAGCTGGCCCAGGAGACCGCCCGGGCCACCGAGGAGATCGGGAACACGGTCGAGCAGATCCAGGGCGACTCGTCGTCCGCGATCCAGGCGATCCACGAAATCCGTTCCATCATCGACCGGATCAGCGAGTTCCAGCAGAGCATCGCCTCCGCCGTGGAGGAGCAGACGCTGACCACGCAGCAGCTCACCTCGACCACCGCCGAGGTGGCCTCGCAGGCCGACTCGATCGCCAGCTCGGTGGCCGTGGTCGCCAGCCGGTCCACCTCGACCAGCACGGCGGCCGTGCGTAACCACAAGGCGGTCAGCGAACTCACGCGTCTGGCAGGCGATCTCAAGTCAGTGGTGTCGAACCTGTCACTGCCCGCGCCGGAATCGGTGCCTGCGGACTACTCGATCGCCTGGGACCGGGCGGCCAACCGTCTCGACCTGGCGCTGCGCGGCAACTGGGAGATCGACCTGGCCAAGAAGTACGCGGCCGAGCTGGGTGCGGCCTTCCGCGAGGGCAAGCCGGGCTGGAAGTGCCTGTGCGACATGAGCCAGCTTGGCGCCACCACCCCCGACGTGCAGGCGCAGATCGAGGGCACGATGGCGCTGGCCGGCCAGCTGGGCATCCAGTACGCCGTGATCCTGCTGGACAATCCGCTGGTCGCCATGCAGATGCAGCGCTCGTCCGACGCCTCCGGCGCGCCGATCGGTTACGCCACCGACCGGTCCGAAGGGCTGGCACTGATCTCGCAGCACTGATTCATCAAAATGGTGGACGACGAAAGCAGCTCATCGTCGTCCACCATTTTTTCATGGGCCCAGCGCCGCGGCCTCGTCCTCGGTGAGCAGCCGGGAGCGGATCAGGAACCGCACACCGTGTGGCGCCTCCAGCGAAAAGCCTGCTCCGCGGCCGGGAACCACGTCGATCGTGAGATGCGTGTGCTTCCAGTACTCGAACTGGTTGCGCGACATCCAGACCGGGACCCGTTCGTCGTCCAGAGGAAGTTCCGCCAGCAGCACGTCACTGTCGCCGGTGATGAAATCGCCCAGCGGGTAACACATCGGGGAACTGCCGTCGCAACAGCCGCCGGACTGGTGGAACATCAGCGGACCGTGCTGATCGCGCAGCGTGCGCAGCATGCCGACGGCCTCCGGGGTGAAAGCGACTCGCGTGTAGGGGTCGTCCTTCACGGTTCCGGTCAGTTCGGCGTCGATACTCCGGTCCATGGTCGTCCACCTCCGCAGGTTCTTCCCAGTGTCACGCGAGAACCGGCCGCCGGCCACCCCGTGGGGTGACCGACCGGCCGTTCCGCGGCGACCCGGTCAGCCCGAATCGCGCGTCCAGGAGATGGATCAGAAGAAGCCGAGCTTCTTCGGCGAGTAGCTGACCAGCAGGTTCTTGGTCTGCTGGTAGTGCTCGAGCATCATCTTGTGGTTCTCCCGGCCGATTCCGGAGCCCTTGTAGCCGCCGAACGCGGCGTGCGCCGGATAGGCGTGGTAGTTGTTCGTCCACACCCGGCCGGCCTGGATGCCGCGGCCGAAGCGGTAGGCGGTGTTGATGTCGCGCGACCAGACCCCGGCGCCGAGGCCGTACAGCGTGTCGTTGGCGATCTTGAGCGCCTCGTCCTGACTGTCGAACCGGGTCACCGAGACCACCGGCCCGAAGATCTCCTCCTGGAAGATCCGCATCGAGTTGTTGCCCTCGAAGATGGTCGGTTTCACGTAGTAGCCGCCGCTCAGCTCGCCCCCGAGGTCGGCCCGCTCACCACCGGTCACCAGGGTCGCGCCCTCGGCCCTGCCGATGTCGAAGTAGGAGAGGATCTTCTCCAGCTGGTCGTTGCTGGCCTGGGCTCCGATCATGGTGTCGCTGTCGAGCGGGTTCCCGGCCACGATCGCCTCGGTGCGGGCCGTGGCGTCGGACAGGAACGAGTCGTAGATCGACGTCTGGATCAGCGCCCGCGACGGGCAGGTGCAGACCTCTCCGGAGTTCAGCGCGAACATGGTGAAGCCCTCGAGCGACTTGTCGTAGAAGTCGTCCTGGGCCGCGGCCACGTCCTCGAAGAAGATGTTCGGGCTCTTGCCGCCCAGCTCCAGGGTCACCGGGATGACGTTCTGGCTGGCGTACTGCATGATCAGCCGGCCCGTGGTGGTCTCGCCGGTGAAGGCGATCTTGCTGATCCGCGGGCTGGAGGCGAGCGGCTTGCCGGCCTCCACCCCGAACCCGTTGACGATGTTGAGCACACCGTCGGGCAGCAGGTCACCCACCAGGTCGATCCAGTGCATGATCGACGCCGGGGTCTGCTCGGCCGGCTTCAGCACGACCGCGTTGCCCGCGGCCAGGGCCGGGGCGAGCTTCCAGACCGCCATCAGCAGCGGGAAGTTCCACGGGATGATCTGGCCGACCACGCCCAGCGGCTCGTGGAAGTGGTAGCCGACGGTGTCGTCGTCGATCTGGCTGATCGAGCCCTCCTGGCCCCTCACCGCACCGGCGAAGTAGCGGAAGTGGTCGATGGCCAGCGGCAGGTCGGCAGCCAGCGACTCGCGGATCGGCTTGCCGTTGTCCCAGGTCTCGGCGACGGCGAGCGCCTCGAGATTCTGTTCCATCCGGTCGGCGATCTTGTTCAGGATGTTGGCGCGCTCGGCCACCGAGGTGCGGCCCCAGGCGGGGGCGGCGGCGTGGGCGGCGTCCAGCGCGAGTTCGATGTCCTCCGCGGTGCCGCGGGCGATCTCGCAGAACGTCTTTCCGTTGATCGGGCTGGGGTTCTCGAAGTACTGGCCCTTGGCCGGCGCCACCCGGCGGCCGCCGATCCAGTGGTCGTAGCGGGAGGCGAAGGTGGTGGGGCTGCCCGGCTGGCTGGGCGCTGCGAAGACGGCCATGGAAAACCTCCGGATCTTTCGGCCCGACGGTGGACCGAAGCTACGCCGACGTTAGGTCGGGTGAGGTTGCACCGACGTTGCGGACCGACGTTGTCACCCGTTGGCAGGCAGCCGGTTACGCCGGACGGCTGCACGCCGGACAGCGTCACCCCAACGGCTTCACGCCAGACGGCCCAGGCGGGCCCGGGCGAGGGCCTGCCGGGGCGATCCGGTGGGCAGCGCGGCGACCAGGGCCTGCCAGGCCGCGGCGTCATCGGCCCCCTCGGGCAGGCCGACCCAGCGCTCGAGCACCGCGACGCTGCCCGAGGCGAGCGCGGCCTCCCGCACCTCGCAGACGAATTCATCAGTCATGGAACGGATTCCGGGAGCGTCCGAGCCGGGCAGCGGGCTGCCCGCGAACTGCTCTAGGGCCTGCGCCACCTGACCCTCGGCCAGCGCCTCGCGCACCTGCGAGACGTCGGTGCCCACCGGAAGATTCAGCCGGTAGGGCCGGGACGACAGCATCGAGGCACCGAGAACCCTTCGCAGCCGGTTGATCTCGGCCCGTACCGTGATCAGGTGCTCCCCCTCGTCGTGCAGTGCCACGTCGAGCGCCTGGGCGGACAGGCCGTGCGGGGCGCTCGCCAGCAGCCAGACCAGCTCGGTGTGCCGACGTGACAGGCGCACGGTGCGGCCCTCGACCTCCAGGGTGCCCGCGTCCGGGCCGAGCAGGCGCAGGCGGGCGTCGCTGTGGCGGGGCATCGGGGGACGCACGTGCGTGCCGGTGCGTGGACGGTCGCCTCCCGGCGTGGAGGCGTCTGCCGGCCACTGGCCACCCGCGCGCAGCTGCAACCCGGCCTCCACCGCGGCGGCGCAGGCCCGCACCAGGGCCAGGGTGCGCGGGCCGGCCACGTCCGGCCCGCCGGTCAGGTCGATGACGCCGAGCAGGTCGCCGCTGAGCGGGTGGTGCACCGGCGCGGCCACGCAGCTCCACGAGCGGGCACCCAGGCCGAAGTGCTCGCCCGCGTTGATCCCGACCGGTCGGCCGAGGGCCAGGGCGGTGCCGGGGGCGTTGGTGCCGGCGGCCCGCTCACTCCACAGCGAGCCCTCGACGAAGTGCATGCCCTCGGCCCGGCTGCGCAGGTGGTGGTGGCCCTCCACCCAGAGCAGCCGGCCGGTGGCGTCGCCGACGGCCACGATGTGCCCGGCCTCGTCGGCGTCCTCGGTCAGGAGCTGCCGGATCAGGGGCATCATCGCGGCCAGCGGATGGTGGGCCCGGTAGTCGGCGAGCTCGCTCTCGGTCATGTCCAGCGGAGCGGCCTCGGTGTCCGGATCGACCCCCAGGGCGAGCGAGCGCCGCCAGCTCTCGGCGACGACCGGCCGCACGAGATCACCCGGCAGCGGCGAGGTGGGGGCGGCCAGAAACGTCTCGTGGACGGCAGCCAGCGCTCCGATCCGCTTCATCGAGGACATGCCGCGATCCTAAGTGACCCAGCTCACCGGCGCAGCCGCCTGCCCGGGACATTTTCCTCTGGGGCGCCGACCGGTGGACCCTTCGTGACCTGCGGCAGGTCCTGACCGTTCAGGACGAAAGGACCGGCACCGGGAGCTCCGCCCGGGTCAGCACCCGGTCGACCAGCCCGTAGTCCACCGCCTCCTGCGCGGTGAACCAGCGGTCCCGGTCGGCGTCCTCCTCGATCCGTTCCAGCGGCTGCCCGGTGTGGGCGGCGGTCAGCTCGGCCAGCTGCCGCTTCATCCGGATCATCTGCTCGGCCTGGATGCGGATGTCGGTGGCCGAGCCACCCACCCCGCCGCTCGGCTGGTGCATCATCACCCGGGCGTGCGGCAGCGCGAACCGCTGGCCCCGGGTGCCCGCGCTGAGCAGGAACTGCCCCATCGAGGCGGCCATGCCCATCGCCACGGTGGACACGTCGCAGCTGATGAACTGCATGGTGTCGTAGATGGCCATGCCGGCGTCCACGGATCCGCCGGGCGAGTTGATGTAGAGCGAGATGGGCCGGTCCGGGTCCTGCGCCGCGAGCAGCAGCAGCGAGGAACAGATCTGGTTGGCGTTGTCGTCGCGCACCTCGGAGCCGAGCAGCACGATCCGCTCGTTCAGCAGCCGGGTGTACACCTGGTCGGAGGCGGGAAAAGGGTTGCTGTCAGTCATGTCTCCACCATCGGCCCGGGGCCGGGGCATCCTCCAGCGATTCGGCCGGCAGGAGATTCGCCGGTGGCAGACAGGGACGGGGATCTGCTCTCAGCAGAGTCCGGCAGTTCGCGGGTGACGGGGCCCGATCCTGTCGGTGGGGCGCCGTAGTCTGGAGGGCAGTCGATTCAGGAGGGCCACCCATGCTGCTGCGAGGGCTGATCGGGACCGTTCTGCGCCGGATCCGGCTCGGTCAGGGGCGCACCCTGCGGGATGTCGCCGAGGCCGCGCGGGTGTCGGTGCCCTACCTGTCCGAGGTGGAGCGTGGCCGCAAGGAGGCCTCCTCCGAACTGCTCGGCTCGATCTGCGAGGCGCTCGGGCTCGACCTGATCGACCTGCTGTCCGAGGTCCGGTTCGAGCTGGAGACCGAGCGACTGGCCCAGCTGGCGTCGCAGCCCCGCACCATCGGCTTCACCGCCCTGGCGCAGAGCGAGCTCGCGCCCCGGCCCTCGCTGTCGTCGTCCGGCGGGGTGGGGCTGCACGCGGTACCGATGGTGGCGGCCTAGATTCTCGGGGCGGCGGCCCGGTCCAGGTCGCCGAACTGCCGGCGCAACTGGTGGTACCAGGCTCGGCGGCGGGGGTTCTCGCCGTCCACCGGGGGCACGCCCAGGGCCATCACCGGGTCGGTCACCGAGTAGGTGGCGCGGTAGGCCAGCAGACTGGTGGCCACGTCCATCCAGGCCTTGGTGTCCTGGGCCGGGGGAATCGGCCCGAGCACCGAGGTGAACCAGCTGGGCAGCAGCGCGCCGCCGCCCACCGCGTCGGCGATGCGGGCCCGCAACCGTCCCTGGAGAGCGCCCCAGGCCCGCTCCCCGTCGCTCACCACGTCGGCCACCGCCACCTGGTTCTCCTCGTCGGCGGCCAGCAGCTCGGCGGCCTCCAGCGCGGGCACCGACAGGTCGCGCACCCGTGCGCGGGTCTCGTCCAGCCCGGTCACCGCCACCTCGAACTCCTCCACGGCGGCCGCGTGGCGCGGGTCGTCGCGATGGGTGCCGGCGATCACCTCGCTGGCCTCCAGCGCCACCTCCCGGTGGTGTGAGTGCTGCCGCACCACTGCGGCGTGGGCCGACACCGCGGCCTCCAGCGACGAGCGCCCGGCGGGCTGGAGCAGACCGGCCCTGGCCAGGTGCCCCTCCTCGGCCACCTGTGCCAGTTCCAGCTCCCGGCGGTCCAGCGCGTCCAGTTCCACCTCGGGCACGTCGGACTGCAACCGGATGTTCCGCTCCAGCCACTCCACCCGGGAGTTCAGCCGCTTCACCAGCGACGCCAGGTCTTGCGTGGTGAGTTCGGCTTCCTCGGAACGCCTTTCGACCTGATGCAGGGCGTGGCGCACATCGGCCAGCGACGAGCTCAGGGTGCCGAAGCGGTCGGGCAGGTCGGAGATCGCCTCGCCCAGGTCTTCGACGTCGTTACGCAGCTGCACCACCGCGTGGTGCAGCTCGGTGTCGGGCGCGGAACGCGGCCTGATCAGTGTCATGACTCAGCGAAACCTCCTGGGCAGGGCCCCGATCCGGACCGGTGTCTGCTGCACGTGCCAGATTCCCGCCGCCATCGCCACGATGCCCGGCAGCACCACCGGGTCGGGGATGCCGGAGGCCGCACAGATCGCGGTCAGCAGAGCCCCGGCCGCCACCACTCCGGCTCCCGGCCGCAGACTCTCGTGCCGGTCGCCGGGCGGGTGCACCGGCAGACGCAGCAACAGCAGCCCGGCTCCGGCACAACCGATCGCCGGCAGTGCCCACCACCGCGCCAGGCTCCCCACCAGGGCACACACCAGCAGCGCCGCCGCCACGGCTGCCGTCAGCAGGCCGCACCAGCGCACGATCAGCAGGCTCTGCCGCCGGGGCCCGGTGTCGAGCAGCAGTGGCAGGCGGCGCTCGTAGCTGATCAGCTCACGGGTGGCGGCGATGACCGCGTCGGTGGCCTCCTGGAGGCTGGACCCACCCGCCGCAGCGGAGCCCGCCGCACCCGAGCCGGTCGCGCCGAAGCCAGAAGCACCGGAGCCGGGAGGACCAGGGGGCCCGGCGCCGGGAGCACCAGAACCGGGAGGTCCCGAGCCGGGGCCACCCGAGCCCTGAGCACCCCGGCCCGGAGCGCCAGGACCCGGAGCGTCAGAACCGGCGGCGGAAGCTCGCGCGCCGTGCCGGCCCGACGAACCACCGTGGCCTGCCGGGCCGAGCAGGCGCGGTCCGGTGTCTTCGGCGGGACCCGGCGGCTGTGCGTCGGCCCGGTGCCGCCGGGGGCCACGACGTGGCCCCTCCTCCAGCAGGTCGCCGCTTCCGAACAGCCGTCCGTCGGTGAGATCACGCAGCTCCCCGTCGCCCGGCCCGTCCTCGTCGTCCCGGATGGCCCGGCGTCGTTGTCGGCCCGGACCATTCGATCCACCCGGCCCGCCCGATCCGCCCCGACCGTCAGAGCCGTCGAAACCGTCAGGACGATCCGAGCCGTCAGGGCCCTCCGAACCGTCCGAACTCTCCGGACCGTCCCGGCCGTCGTCGTCCTCGTCGTCCCACCGGGCCTGGGCGAGCCGGGCGTCGGTCAGATCGATGCCGTCGGTGAGGTCGATCTCGCGCACGTCGTCCACACGTTCTTCGCCCACCAGACCCGCGCCCGGATCAGGGCTTTCGCGCGGACCGGCGCCGGCGCGCACCCCTTGGCCGATGGCACGCAGAGCCGCGAGGCGCTCCTGGATGCGCGCTTGCAGGATCGCAACCTGTTCCTCCGGGTCAACCCCCATGACACTGACGGTAACCACAGCGAGGCCCAAAGTCAGCCAGTGACAACCACGGCGTACTTTCCGATTCCGAGAATCCGTGCGCCGTCGACGAAGCTGTCCTTCAGCATGAGGTTGGTTACCCGGCCGTCGGCCGGGTCGAACTCGACATCCCGGACCTTGCCCAGCGGATGCCCGTGCTCGCTCAGCACCCGCCGCCGCAGCACGTCGAGTTTCTTGCCGGAGCGGTCTTTCAGCTCAGCCGGCGCCACGGCCACCCGGTCCGCCGAGCTCACCGTCAGCGCGTCCGGACCGAGCCCGGACACCGCGTCCCACAGCAGCACATCGCCCGGGCCCTTGCTCTTCTTCACCCGGAAACCGACCACCCGGTGCGTGGCCGGGTCGATGATCGGGGCCCCGATCCGGCCGATCGTGGTGGCGGTGGAGGTGTCCATGACCGGATTACCGGCGATGTCACTGAATCTGATCACTGCGGATCACCTTCCCTGCGTCCCAGACGCGCCCGGAACTCCTCCACCGCCGCACCGAAACCGGCCAGGTCGTCGCGGATGAAGTCGAGGGCGCTCTCGGGCAGGATCAGCGCCTCGCCGGAGACCGAGAGCGTGTCGGGCAGCGGCACGAACTGCCGCCTGGGCGCCGACTTGTCGCTCGGCTCGATCTCGTAACCGACCGCGTCGGTGACGTTCTCGTGCACCGACAGGATGACGTCGGTGACCGCGCCGAGATTGCGGCCGCTGCGGGTCAGCACCATCGACCCGATCACCACACCCCCGGCACCCTCCAGCTCGCCGTCGAAGGCGTTCTTGCCGGCCAGGCTGTCGAGGTCCTTGATCATCACCGCGGCCGGGCCCAGGCCGTGCACGTTCGCCCAGGGCAGCGTCTTCTTCAGCGGCCCGGCGAACACGCCCCGGCCGTTCAGGGTGAACCCGGCCAGCTCCCCCGAACCGGACGAGTACACGACGTCCTTGATCTGGGCCACGTCGTCACCGGCCAGCGTGACCACCGGCCGCTTGACCAGCTCGGCGGCGCGCAGCAGCACGCTCACGAACGACCCCCGCCCCGCGGGCGCTGGGCCAGCACGCTGCCCCGCCGGCGCCGGGCCTGGATGCCGTAGACCACCGCCATCAGCAGGATCAGCACCCCCACGACCAGCACGATCCACTGCCATACGTCCACGGCTAACTCCCCTCTGACCGGCGCGAACGCGCCAGCACAATCGTGGCGTGAACTGATCGCCACGGCATCCCGAGGGTTGCGCGGTCTCAGCGCTCCAGGATTTTTTCGAGCACGTCGGCCAGGCCGTCGTCGGCCACGCTGCCGGTGATCACGTCGGCGTGCACCTTCACGTCGTCCGTGGCGTTGCCCATCGCGACGGCCCGGCCGGCCCAGCCGAACATCTCGATGTCGTTGCGGCCGTCGCCCACCGCCAGGGTGGCGTCGGCGTCCACCGCGAGCCGGCCGCGGATCACCTCCAGCGCGCTGGCCTTGCTCACGCCGCTGGGCGCCAGGTCGAGCCAGGCGGTCCAGCCGACCGCGTAGTTCACGCCGTTCAGGCCGATCGAGCGGGTGAGCGCCAGGAAGTCCTCGGAGGTGTGCTCCGGGCTGCGGACCACGACCCGGCAGGCGGCCTCGGACTTGAGCTCCTCGAACGTGGCCACCCGGGTGTGCGGGCCCTCCAGCTCGCCCTCCGGGAACGGTGCGGTGAGCAGGAAGTCGCCGTCGCCGTTCTCCAGCGCGTAGAGCGCCGTGGGCAGGTGCTCACGCAGCAGGGTGAGCACGTCGGCCGGGTCGAAGGTGACGGTGTCGGCGACCTCGTAGCCGTTGGGCGACATCGGGTCGAGCCGCAGGGTGACGCTGCCGTTGCTGCACACCGCCCAGCCGGTGACCAGGCCCAGCCGGTCGAGCACCGGAACGGTCTCGTAGAGCGAGCGGCCGGTGGCGATGATGACATGCACGCCGAGCTCGGCGACCGACCGGACCGCCTGCCTGACCCGATCGGTCAGCACCTGGTCGTGGTCGAGGATCGTGCCGTCGATGTCCAGAGCGACCAGTTTCGGGACCCAGATCTCGGCGGGGTCGATGCGTGGACGATTTTCCATGGCGTGGTCTGTCATCCGCAGAGTTTACTCGCCCCGAGGTTACGGTCCGGGGTCAATTGATGACGACGGAAGACGTGCGCGACGTAAACAGGTGTCTACTTCCTTTCGCGTCTGCACGGGCAACGCCGGGATCCCCGGATAACGTGCAGTTCATGTCGATCAGCAGCGATGTCTGGAACATCGTTCTGGTCGTCGCGCTCGTGCTGGCCGTGGTGGTGCTGCTCGTCCTGGTCGCCACCCGCCGCCGTCTTCTGTTCCGGGGCCGCACGTCCGAGGTGCTGGACGACACCGGTGAGGCCCCGCAGGCCGCCGTGGTGGTGCACGGCGTGAAGGTGGACGACCACGACGCGCGACGCCGCCAGATCGAGGTGCTGTCCGGGCGTCTCGGATGGCGGGCTCCGGTGTGGCTGGAGACCACGGCGCAGGACCCGGGCCGGGGCCAGACCCGCAAGGCGGTGGCCGACGGCGCGTCCGTGGTGATCGCCTTCGGCGGTGACGGCACCACCCGCGCGGTCGCCGAGTCGCTGGCCCGAACGGGTGTTCCGATGGGCCTGTTGCCGGCCGGCACCGGAAACCTGCTGGCCCGCAATCTGGGCATCCCACCCAACCGGCTGGAGTCGTCCCTGCACATCGCCCTGACTGGGCGGAACCGGACCATCGACATCGGGCACGTCGAGCTGGCCGACACGCTGGACTCCCCGCCGCGCAAGGAGTCGTTCCTGGTGATGTCCGGCCTCGGTTTCGACGCCGAGGTGATGGCCACCACCGCGCCCGAGCTGAAGAAGAAGATCGGCTGGGTGGCCTACGTGGTGGCCGGGGCCAGCCGCCTGCGTGGGCGCCGCACCCCGGTGACCATGCAGGTGGACGACGGACCGGTGCAGCAACGCAAGATCCGCGCGGTGGTGGTGGGCAACGTCGGCATGCTCCAGGGCGGTATCCAGCTGATGCCCGGTGCCCTGCCCGACGACGGCTGGCTCGACGTGGTGGTGGTCTCGCCGCGCGGCATGACCGGCTGGCTGCCGGTGGTCGGGGCCATCCTGACCCGCCGTGATCACACCACGGTCGAGCACTTCCGCTGCCGCACCATCGAGATCCACGCCGACCGCCCGATGTTCGCCCAGCTCGACGGCGACCCGACCGGCACGGCCCAGACCCTCAAGGCCCGGGTCGATCCACTGGCGCTGGTGGTGCGGGTTCCGGGGTGAAATTGAGGACGCCCGGAGCTCACCTTCCGGTGAGGACCGCCTCGGGTTCCGGTTCGGCGTCCGGCACCGGCTGCCGGCGGGCCACCAGCAGCCAGAGCGCGAGCAGCGCCAGCAGGGCCCACCAGCTGTAGCTGTTCTGCACCACGCGGGCCAGGGCGTTCGGCACCTCGTCGCCGGCCAGCAGATTGGCGCCCCACCAGGGCATCCGGATCCACAGGAGGACGGCGCCGGCCAGGGCCACCGCGGCCCGGCGCAGGTCCCGGCCGTCACCGAGCACAGCACCGATGACGACCACACCCCAGTGCATGTGGTGCACCCAGGAGACCGGGGAGATCAGGTAGGCGGTCATGCCGACCACCGCGACCACGGCCACCGGCTCGCCCAGCCGGTCGAAGCGGCGGGCCAGGGGCAGGGCCGCCGCCAGCACGGCGACCACCAGCAGCAGGTTGATCGCGGTGAACAGCAGGCTGTCCTGGTCCGGGCCGATCCGCAGCAGCACGCCGCGCAGGGACTGGTTGGACGTGCCGCCGTTCGGGCCGAGCCGTTCCGGGTCGAGCAGGGCGTCGGTCCAGTAGGTGGCCGAGGCCGGGGGCAGCAGCAGCCAGGAGGCGACGGTGACCAGCGCGGCGGCGCCGATCGAGGTGATCAGCACCTTCCAGCGCCGGGTGAAGGCCCAGTGCAGCCAGAACACGCCGGGAGTCAGCTTCACCGCGGCCGCCAGCGCCACCCCGACCCCGCTGCCGCCCTGCCACGACCCGTCCTCACGTGAGCGGCGCGTCACGTCCCACAGGCACAAGGCCACGATCACCGCGTTGACCTGACCGAACCGCACGCCGTCGGAGACCGGCAGCAGCCACACCCCACCGGCTGCCAGCACCCCCTGGGCCAGCCCGGCCCGGTGGCCGAAGCGACGCAGGAACGGGCGGAACGCGATGCCGACCGTCCACCACAGCAGCGCGCACTGAAGCACTGTCCAGGCCCAGCCCATCACCGCGAACGGCGCGATCAGCAGCGGCAGTGCGGTGAACGCGGCGAAGGGCGGATAGGTGAAGGGCAGGAACTGCGGCTGCACGGTGCGCACGTCGTACAGCGGGAACCCGCTGACCACGGCCCGGGCCCCCTCGCGGTAGACCTCGAGGTCGACCTGCCAGTTCTCGCGGGGGTAGCTGACCAGGTAGTGCCAGGCGAGCGGGAACGCGGACCCGGCCAGCACCAGGACCCCGATCCCCAGCCAGGGCGCCCGCTGCCGAAGCGTTCCAGCGTTCTCCACAGGGGAGATTGTGGCCTGCTCCGCCGCTAAACCGGGCAACCTCCTGCTCAGGGGCACCTCGGAACTGAACATGATCTTGGTATTCCGGTGCAGGTGGGAGCGGGCGGGACTGGTGCGGCACCGGGGCGTATTAGGTCCCCATCCACTGCACCGGCGGCAGGTGTCTCCCCGGGTGGGCGGGGTCTGTCCCTGGCCGCAGCGCAGTTTCTTGGGCTCACCGGCTCGGCCAATACAGTGGCGCGGGTGAGATTCGGACTGCGGAGACGGTGGGCAGCGCTCGGGGTACTGGGAGCGGTGGTCGCCGGGCTCGCCGCGCCCACCACCGCAGCGGCGGCGACGGGTGACGCGTCCGGCAGCTCGGTGACCGGGCCGGTCGTGCTGCTCGGCACCGGCGGGGTGCGCTGGACCGACGTCACCGACGCCACCCCCGCCCTGGAGAACCTGCTCAGCACCGGCTCGGCCGGTTGGCTCGCGGTGCGCAGCGTCCGGCCCACCACCTGCAAGACCGACGGCTGGCTGGCCGTCTCGGCCGGGGCCCGCGCGGCCGACCGGTCCGCCCAGGACGGCGAGGCGATCTGCCGCGACCCGCAGCTCCAGGCCGGCGAGGCCGGGCAGAGCGGCACTGTCACGCAGTGGGACCGCTACGTCGAGCAGGCCGGCTCCGACGACTTCGACGCCGTTCCCGGCCTGCTCGGCAGCACACTGGCCGCGGCCGGGGTGAGCACCGCGGCGGTCGGGCCGGGGGCCGCCGTCGCGCTGGCCGACGAGAGCGGCCAGGTCCCGCACGTGTGGGAGGGCAGCCAGAACGACGCCTCGGGCAGCGGCGACCCGCAGGCCCTGGCCGACGACGTGGTCTCGGCGCTGGACACCGACCCGGAGCTGCTCGCGGTCGACCTCGGATCGGTCGTCGACCCGGACGAGCAGGGTTACCGGACCAAGTACACGCTGCCCGAGCTGACCGGCGGTTACGCCCGGGCCCGGGCCGAGCAGGTGGCCTCGATCGAGCAGAGCCTCGAAGCCGTGCTGGCCGAGCTGCCGGCGGACGCCACCGTGCTGGTGGCCTCGCTGTCCGACTCCGGATCCCGTTCGCAGTTGCGGCTGCTCGCCGCGACCGGCCCGGTGCCCGGTGGCGGCAGTTACGCCGACTCGCTGACCGGCAGCTCCTCCACCCGCCAGGACGGCCTGGCGCAGACCACCGACCTGTTCCCCACCCTCCTGGCCGGGCTCGGCGTGACCGCTCCCGACTCGGCCGTGGGCTCAGTGGTCCGGCCGGTGTCGACGGGTATGGACGACGAGGCGCGCGACCGCAAGGTGCTCGACCTCGACGAGGCCGCGATCGCGGTGAACCCGATCGTGCAGCCCTTCTTCATCGGCCTGGTGGTGGCGCAGGTGCTGCTCTACCTGGTCGCCACGCTGATCCTGCGCCGCCGGGCGCGCAGCGCCGACCAGGCCCAGATCGCCGCGCGCCGTCTGCTCCTGCTGCGCTGGCTCCGCCGTACCGCGGTGGTCTTCGCCTGTGTCCCCGCCGCCACCTACCTGGCCAACCTGCTTCCCTGGTGGCGGTACGACTCGCCGGGCCTGGCCGTGACCGGCGCGGTGATCCTGTTCGTCATCCCGATGGCCCTGATCGCCAACCTTGGCCCGTGGCGGCACTCCCTGCTCGGCCCGATGGGGGCGGTCGGCGCGATGACCATGCTGGTGCTGGCCGGTGACGTGCTGACCGGATCGCACCTGGTGCTCTCCAGCCTGATGGGCCTCCAGCCGGTGGTGGCGGGCCGGTTCTACGGTTTCGGCAACCCGGCGTTCTCGGTTTTCGCCACCGGTGCCCTGCTGCTGGCCGTCGCCGTGGCCGACAGCCTGGTGCGCCGCCGTCGGCTGCGGATCGCCGCCGTGGCGGTGGCGCTCGTCGGCCTCCTCGCCACGGCCATCGACGGAACGCCGGGCCTGGGCAGCGATTTCGGCGGTCCGCCGGCGATCATCCCGGCCTTCGCCGTCCTCGCTCTGCTGGCCCTGGGTGTGAGAATCAGCTGGCGCCGCGCCCTGATCATCGCCGCCGGCACGGTCGTCGCGATCGTGCTGATCAGCGTGCTCGACTGGCTGCGCGGCCCGGAAGACCGCACCCACCTGGGCCGGTTCGTCCAGACCGTGATCGACGGCGGCGCGTTCCTGGTGATCAAGCGCAAGGCCGAGGCGAACGTGCGCATCCTGTTCACCTCGTACCTGAGCATCCTGCTGCCGGTCGCCGCGGCGTTCGTGGTGCTCGTGCTCTCCCGTCCGGTCTCCTGGGGGGTGCGGCCGCTCCAGCTGGCCTACGACCGCTCGCCGCTGCTGCGGGCGGGCCTGGTCTCGTTCGGCGTGCTGATGCTGATCGGGTTCGGGATGAACGACTCCGGCGTCGCCATCCCCGCCGTCGCGGCCACCGTCGCCCTGCCCCTGCTGATCGCCGCCAGCGTGCGGGCGCTCGAGCTGGCCGAGACCGATCCCTTGCCCGTTCCGGAGAAGACCGAGACCACCCCCGAGCCGACCCAGGGCTAGCCATCACCCGTCCACGAGCCGGCCGGACCGCCCGGTGAACCGCCACGTCTTCCGGGACGATCGGTCGCCGGGCTAGTCGGCCGTCGCGGGCGAAGGAGTGGCCGCCGGGGCCTTGCTCGCAGAACCCTTGGCGGCCGTGGTCTTCCGCGGGGCCGATGCCTTCTTGGCGGGTGCCTTGCGCGCAGCAGGTGCCTTGCGCGCAGCAGGAGCCTTGCGCGGAGCAGGAGCCTTGCGCGCAGCGGGAGCCGGACCGTCGCCCGGGGCCGATGCCTTCTTGGCGGGTGCCTTGCGCGGGGCAGGCGTCTTCCTGGCCGGCGTCCGTCGCGCGGTCGGGGCCTTCTCGTCGACGGTCTTGCGCAGCGCGACGCCCTTCTCAGCCACCACCTTCCGCGCTGCGGGAGCCTTCTTGGCCGCCGACTTCCTTGCAGCAGAGACCTTTTCAGCAGGCGCCTTCTCGGTATGCGCGTCTTCGGCAGGCCCCTTCCGCGACGACGGTGGCCTGCGGGCCGGGGCCTTCTTCACCGGCGCCTTCTTGGCCGGCGCCTTCTTGGCCGGCGCCTTCTTGGCCGCGGCCTTCCGTGGCGCCGGCACCGAAACGTCCACCGGCTCAGCCACCTCCGGCGCCCGCCAGAACGTCAGCCTCACCGACCCGACCTCCTCGGCGAACAGACCGCCCGAGGCCGCCCGCGCACCCAGCAACGCCCGCAGTTCCGCCTCGAAATCGTCCTTGCGCTCGCCGAACAGGTGCGGCGCGGAGTACGACAGCGAGTACACCGACGCGATCACCTCGTCGGTGGTGCGCACGCGGGTGGCGGGGTTGGGCACGTCCACCGACCACGGCGCGCCGAAACCGGCGGCGGCGAAGGCGCCCCGCTCCGCACCGAACGCCTCGGCGGGCCGCAGCCCCTGCCCGGCCCGCAGGTCGGCCCCCAGGAAGCGAACCACCAGCTCACGGATGTCGTCCCACGGCGGCTGCGGATAGCCCAGTGAGGTGCGCGGGGTCTCGCCGGTGCCCTGGTGCGTGGTGGCGCCCAGATGAAGCACGACGCCGCCGGGCTCCAGCATGCCGGCGACGGCCCGGGCCACCACGCCCTGGTCGAACCAGTGGAACGACTGGGCGAACGAGATCACCCGGAACCGGCCCAGATCGTCCGGCAGGTCTTCCGCCCGCATCTGCCGCCACGAAACCGTTTTCAGCTCACGGGATTCGGCCAGAGCACGACCGGCGGCCAGCATGCGCTCATCGGCGTCGAGCCCGACCGTGGCCTCGAACGAGCCGGCCAGCATCAGGGTCAGCGTGCCCGGGCCGCAGCCGACGTCGAGCAGCCGGCCGCTGCCGTCGAGCGAAAGTTCTTCCCGCACAATCTGTGTCAGGCGCCGCGGATACGGCATGCGGCCGGCCTGGTAATAGTCGGCACTTCCGGCATAGAGCGACGGATCCCATTGCCACACGGTCATTCCCGCAACCTATTCAGTCGGTCGAGCCGACGTCGAATCGTTGGCCGACGGACGGCGAAGGACTCGCGAGCTCCTCGTCGTCCGTCATTATCGACCCCCGTGAACGACTCCACCATCGAAAGTCGTTCCAGTGCAAGCATGTCCAGACCACCACGGTGATCACGACGGCAAGTTCCAGCCACGGGGCCACGGATTTGCGGAAGCCCAGACTGATGTCTTCGACCTGTACGGACATACCGACGACCCGGCCCGGCACGTAGGCCAGCACCAGCACGAGCAGACGCGCCAGCAGCGCACCGTCGAGCAGGGTCGGCGCGAGCAGCGCCAGCGGTGCCCACACCATGCTGTCGTACCACGGAAGCGAATACGGCGTCATCAGCAGCCAGCCCGTGGCCAGCGCGAAAGCGGCCCTGGCCATCGAGGCGGTCTCCTCGCCGGTCCCCACCCCGGTCGGATGATCCCGCAGCCTGCGCAGCAGGAGCAGCACGAGCAGGGCGCCCAGTCCCATCGCGACCGGCGCCACCACGTCGCGCACCGACCCGCCGAACACCGGATCGAGCTGGTCGGTCAGCAGCCGCCAGGGCGCGGCCAGCGAGACCTGGCGGCTGGCCTTGTGCAGCAGGTCGTAGGTGTGCGGGCCGCTCCACAGATGGGCCGGCACCAGCACCGCCAGCCCGGCCAGCGTCATCACCCCGATGTGCCGGGCCAGCTGCGGCAACGGCCTGCGTCGCAACCCCCAGAGGATGGCCAGGGCGAACAACCCGAAGGTGATCTTGCTGCCCACCGCCGCGCCGATCAGCACCCCGGCCGCCACCGGGCGTCTCGCCGCGAGCGCGATCGCCCCGATCGCGAACGCCACCGAGATCACGTCCAGGTGCCCGCCCAGCACCACCTGGCCGAGCAGCAGGGGGTTCAGCGTCCACAGCACCCAGGTGCGCGCGCGGGCCCGGGGATCGTCGCGGGTGATCCGGTCGAGCGTGAACGCGACCAGCAGAAAGGCCAGGCCGCAGAGGATCTGCCAGAACCAGACGGACAGGCGCAGCGAGCCGCCGCCGGCCCAGGCAGCCAGGGCCTGGACGGCCGTGGACACCGGACCGTAGACGCTGGTGGTGTGCTGCCAGGGCGGCTGCACCGCGCTCGCGACCGGGTCGGTGCCGTCTCGCCAGGTGCTCGGGTCCACCACGTAGGGGTCGTCACCGGCGGCCGCGATCCGGCCGTAGGCCAGGTAGGACAGGTGGTCGGCGGAGCCCAGGGGCGGCAGGGCGGTGAGCAGCACCACGGCGGACACGGCCGCGATCGACACGTTTCGCGGGCTCAGCGAGAACGACGACGAACGGACGGCGAGAAGACCGGCCACGACCGCCGTGGCGCCGAGTGCCGCGGCCACCACCAGCATCACGCTGACCAGCCCGGAGCTCAGCCCGAGGTCGAGGTCCCAGGAGGGATGCCAGGTGGCCGCACCGAGGCCCGGAACGGCGGCGGAGTCACCGGCCGCCGCGACCCCGGCCATGAGCAGTACACAGAGCACACCGGCACTGCCGAACACCAGCCGGTAACCGGGCCGGCGCCGCGTGGATGACACCTGCCCATCGAACCAGGATTGGCCGTCCAAAACCGCCCCTGACCGGGCCTGGTTTCGTGCGGGCACGACAAATTGACCGGAAGTTCAGTTCTCTGTGGCGCAGGACACGCCGGTCGTTAGCCGCCCAGCACCCTGCGCACGACGCGGGAGGCGGGCCGGAAGCCCCGGTTGACGACCGGCAGGCGACGGGTGCGGCGCTCCAGCAGAGCCAGCCAGACGTCGCGGTACTGCCCCGCCCGGTGCAGCTGGCCACGCAGGTCGGAGCCGGTGACCCGGTGGTGCAGCTCGCACGGCACCTCGATCACCCGGAACCCGGCACCGAGGATGTCGATGGTCAGGCCGGTCTCCACACCCCAGCCGACGGCCAGGGGAAGCGCCACGTCGAAGGCGGGCCGGCTGATGCAGCGGGTGCCGGACAGCGGCTGCGTGGCGGTCCAGCCGGTGGACGCCCGGATTCCCTTGCGCGACAGCCTCACCACCTTGCCGCTCCCGCCGCCGGCGGTGGCCTGCGGCGGGATCAGCGCGATGGTCATGTCGGCCTCACCGGCCAGCACCGGCTCCACGATGGTCGACGTGGCGCCCGCGCTGGCGCCCAGGTCGGCGTCGATGAACAGCAGGGCACGCGGGCCGCCGTGGTCGACGGAGGCGTCGAGCAGCGCGGCCCGGGCCGCCCCGGTCTCCATCGCGGCCGCCTTGCCCCGGTTCACCTCGTGGCTGACCACCTGCGCGCCGGCCTTCTGCGCGATCGAGGCGGTGCTGTCGGAGGAGCCGTCGTCCACCACGATCACCACGTCGGCGCCGGGCAGCGCGAGGGCCGCCTCCACGGTGGCCGCGATCCGCTCGGCCTCGTCCTTGGCCGGGATGATCACTGCCAGCCCGCCGGGAACACCCACCGAGGGCGGGTCGACCCGCACCGGCACGTCGGCGGGCTCGGCCACGCCCACCTCGTCGTTCGGCCCACCGCCGGAACCCGTCACGTCTGCCACGCCTCCAGAGGCTATGCGGTGCGCCCGGTCCGCAGTAATCCGGGCGGAGGCGAACGGTGCACGGTCACGGCCGCGAAGAGGCCGGCGGCACCGTCCGCCCGGGAACCTCTCAGCGCAGGGTGACCTGGCGGGACACCACGCCCGCACGCACCCGGCGCTCCTCGGCGGTGAGCGGCGCCGTGACGGCCATCGCCTCGCGCAGCCGTTCGCCGAACGCCACGATCGGCTTCTCCAGCTCCTCCGGCTCGGTGTCGTCGGCCAGGTCCCAGACCGGCACGATCAGACCGCAGGCCCGGAACGAGCCGACGTACTTGGTCTCCGGCAGCAGCGCGGACTCACCGGCGGCGTGCAGCCGGGCGATGCCGTCGAGCACCGCGGACTCGTCGTCGGGGAGCACCCAGCGCAGGTGCCGCCGCGCGCCCATCTGCACCCAGTACGCCGCCTCCACCGACTTCAGCCGCCTGGTCGGCACCGCCTGGCCGTTCGCCTGCTCCAGCGACTCGCGCACCTCGGGCGTGAGCTCGTTGTCCGCGGCGAACCAGAACTCGAAGCCGTCGTGCACGGTCACGTCGAAACCGCCGGACAGGTCGAGCACGTCTTGCAGACGCGGCCCCGGGCCGGGCAGTTCGCCCTCCACCACCGGGCTGCCGGCCTCCAGCTCACGGGCCTTCAGCAGGGCGTCGGCCAGGTCACGGCTGGCGTCACCGGAACCACCACCGGTCTGGAGCCCCAGCAGCACCTCGCCGTCGGCGCGGTGCAGCGCGGGCCAGGCCATCGGCAGGATGGTGGAGACGGTGACGGTGCCGCCGCCGAACTCCTCCTTGACCGGCACGACCGCCGTGGCGGCCGGCACGATCTCGCGCATCGCGACCCAGTCGCACTCCCCGGCCAGGCCCTCGAAGGGGCGCACAACCAGCTTCATCGCCTCGATGCGGGCCGCCCGCCCGTGGCACGCCTTGTAGCGCTTGCCCGAGCCGCAGGGGCAGGCCTCGCGTCCGCCGACGACCGGAATCTCACCGTCGGCCACGGCGGCGGGGGCGGATCCGGTTCGGCGCTGCTTCTTTCCCATGACCGGCGAGCCTAGCGATCCGGGAGCACCGGGGGCACGACCGGAGGCGCGGACACTTCATCGGACCATCTAGCAGAAGCTAGTGAATTTTCTAGAAAACAATATACGACGCTCGTTTCTCCGGTCGGTCACGTGCTGGAACCCGGGCTGTCACCTGAGCGACCCCGGCACGCGACACGCTCGGGTCGAATTGGCTCCCGGCCTTCCGCCCCCGGTAGCGTTTCCGCGCGCAGCGCAGCCCTGGGGCGACCCCGGTTCGAAAAGGAGAGGCCGTCAGATGAAGGGCCTGCACAACCACTGGACAGACATGCCCGAATGGCGCCCCGGGCGCCAACTCTGGGCCTTCTATCTGACGTTCGACGGGGCCACCGCCCTGCACGAGCGGATCGCGCGGGATCAGCACGCCCTGCGTCACGTCCCGGGCGTCGAGATGATCCCGCGCGCCCGGCTGCACCTGAGCGTGCAGGGCATCGCGTTCCGGGACCTGGTCGGCGAGAGCGACATCGAGCGGCTGACCGAGGCCGTCCGGTCGGTGGTCGGCACCCGCACCCTGCCCACGCTGTACGCGGGGCCGGCCATGGAGGACTACGACGCGATCGGGCTGCCGGTGTACCCGGCCGCGGACCTGGTGGCCCTGCGCGACCTGATCCGGCTGGCGGCGGCCGAGCTGATCGCCCCTGAGCTGATCCACCAACTTCCGGAATCCGAGACGGGTTTCGTGCCGCACGTCAGCATCGCCTACGCCCACCAGCCGGTGACCGGCGAGGACCTGTACGCCGGGCTGGAGCTGACCGACCAGGGCATGACCCCGATCGAGGTGCGGCACCTGTCGCTCGTGCCGTTGCGCCGGGCCGATCGCGCCTGGTCGTGGGACAGCGAGGTCCGCCTGCCCTTCGCGAGTCGTGACCGCAGCAGCGAGAGTGCAGAGCCGATGCCGCTTCTGCCCTGACCCGGCCGAAAGCGCGGCAAGATACATCCACCGGCCATCGACACGTCATCTGCCGGCAGCACCCGGGCCCAGGTGGGCCGCCAGATTTCCCGTACCAGGCCTGAACCGAACCGGCGGACCGGGCCGGCAGGCATCTGCGAGGGGGGATTCGTTCACCGTGGCAACCGACACCTTGCGCGACCACTGGGGCGAGGCTCCGGAGTGGGACGGCGGAAAGCGCCTGTGGGCGCTGTATCTGACGTTTCCCGACCAGATCGCCCTGAACGCCCGGATCCTGCGCGATCAGCAGGCCCTGCGGGAACTGGGCGGCCTGACCGCGATTTCGCTCCCGAGCATCCATCTCACCATGCAGGGCATCGCTTTTCAGCACACGGTGAGTGAGAGCACCGTGCTGCGGATCACCGAGCGGGTGGCCGGGGCGCTGGAGGAGCATCCGGTGCCGACGCTGCTGGCCATGCCGGCCGAGGCGGTGCGGGACGCGGTGTGCTTCCCGGTCCGTCCCGCGGCCGAGCTGACCGGCCTGCGGGAGATGATCCGGGCGGTGGCGGCCGACGAGATCGGCGAGGAGCGGCTGTACCGGCTGCCCGAGCCGCCCGGCGGGTTCGACCCGCACATCAGCATCGCCTACGCGCACTCGTTCGTGCCGGCCGCCGACCTGGGCCGGGCCATGGCCGGCACCGAGCGGACGCCGACGCCGTTCGAGGCGGCGCACCTCAGCCTGATCGACCTGACCCGCGGGAATCGTTCGTGGACCTGGACCCGGGAGCGCCGGCTGCCCCTGCGCAGTTCCTCGGCGGTCCGGTCCGGCAGCTGACCCGGGCCCCGGCGTTCCCGGCCGGTTCGCACCGGCCGGGAACCACCGACATCATCCGAGTTCTGTGAGGAATCAGGCCTGCTTGTCGGCCTCGATCTCGAGGACGAGCTTGACCTTGTCGGAGATCAGGAAGCCACCGGTCTCCAGGGCGGAGTTCCAGCTGATGCCCCAGTCACCACGGTTGATGGTGGCGGTGCCGTCGAAGCCGGCCTTCGTGGTGCCCCACGGGTCGGCGGCGATGCCGTTGAACTCCCACTTGATCTCGACCGGCTTGGAGACACCCTTGATCGTCAGGTCGCCGACCAGGATCAGGTCGTCGCCGTCCAGCTTGGCCGAGGTGCTCTTGAAGATGATCTTCGGGTTGTTCTCGGCGTCCCAGAAGTCGGCGGAGCGCAGGTGGCCGTCACGCTGCTCGCTGCCGGTCTGGATGCTGGTGGCGTCGATCTCCAGGTAGGCGCTGGAGGACTCCGGGTTGGCGGCGTCGATCGTGGCCGAACCCTCGAAGGAGGCGAAGTGACCACGCGTGGTGGAGACCATCGCGTGCTTCACGGCGAAACCGACGGTGCTGTGGCCGGCGTCGATCTTCCAGGTACCGGTCAGCTCGGCGGGGAAGGAGCTCATTTCAATTCCTCACAGAAAGTCGGCGGGCCCGAGGGCCCGGGTCGGTGGTACTGGTTGAACCCTAGATGATTCAACGTTCACCTAACTACCTCCGGCCGAAGAAATTCCCGCTCTTGGCCGAACAGCAACCTCCACGACGCTCGACCGGGCGGCGTCGCCACTTAAGCGCGAGGATGCACCCATGTCAGTCGCGACGGTGCCACCCACGACGTCACCCAAACTGGCCGGCTCGGCCGAGGCCGACGAGCGCCGCCGGGTGGCTCTGCGGCGGATGAAGGTCATCGCCACCACGCTCCTGGTGGTGGCCGCACTGATCTACCTGGTCACGCTGAAGCAGGACGGTGTGCTGGGTTTCGTCAACGCCGCGGCCGAGGCCGCGATGGTGGGCGCCCTGGCCGACTGGTTCGCGGTGACGGCGCTGTTCCGGCACCCACTCGGCCTGCCGATCCCGCACACGGCGCTGATCCCGACCCGCAAGGACCAGATCGGCGAGAGTCTCCAGGAGTTCGTGGCCGACAACTTCCTGTCCGAGGACATCGTGCGGGAGAAGGTCGGGCAGGCCGAGGTGACCCGGCGGATCGGCAGCTGGCTGGCCGAGCGCGAGCACGCCGAGCGGGTGGGCGCGGAGCTGGCCACGGCCGGGCACGGCGTGCTGAGCGTGCTGCGTGACGACGACGTGGCCGCGATGCTGGAACAGGTGGTCGTGCCCCGGGCGGCCGACATCCCGGTGAGCCCGCTGGCTGGTGGCCTCCTCGACGGGATTCTGGACGACGGCGCGCACCGCGCCCTCGTCGACCTGCTGCTCGACGAGGGCCGGTCCTGGCTGGAGACCAACCAGCAGCGAGTGATGCTGCTGGTGACCGAGCAGGCGCCGGGCTGGACCCCGCAGTGGGTGGACAACCGGATCGCCCGCCGGGCCTACGACGAGATCCACCGCTGGCTGTCCGAGGTCGCGGCCGACCAGCAGCACCCGGCCCGGCAGGCCCTGGACGACCTGCTCCGCCGCCTGGCCCGCGACCTGCGCACCGATCCGGACACCCAGGCCAAGGTCGAGGCGATCAAGATCCGCCTGCTGGAGCACCCGGAGCTGCGCAAGGCCACCATCACCCTGTGGTCGACCGTGCGCCGGCTGCTGCTGGAGGCGCTGGCCGACCCGTCCGGCGAGCTGCGCCGCCGGATCATCGACGCGCTGGTCGACCTGGGCATCCGGCTGTCCACCGACAGGGCGCTCCAGGCCCGCCTCGACACCTACGCCGAGGACGTCGTGGGGTACGTGGTGCGCAACTACGCGGGCGAGCTGGCCACCGTGATCAGCGAGACGGTCAGGCGCTGGGACGCCGAGGACGCCTCCCGGCGCATCGAGCTGCACGTCGGCCGCGACCTCCAGTTCATCCGGATCAACGGCACGGTGGTCGGCGCACTGGCCGGGCTGGTGATCCACACCGTGACGCTGCTCATCGAGTGAGCCGCCCTCAGCGGGCCGCTCGGATGGTCTGAGCAGCTCTAGCGAATGACCTAGAAAAGCGTAGACGCGGCTACTCAGTCCCCGCCCTGCCTGCGCAGGTAGCGGCCGAAATGTGGCACTGTGAAAGCGATCCGGCCACGCTCCGCGCTGTAGATCAGGCCCTTCTTGATCAGCGAGTCCCGGGCCGGCGACAGCGACTGCGGCTTGCGGCCCAGCAGCAGGGCGATCTCCGAGGTGGCCACCCCGGCATCGCCCATCGACAGGCCCGGCGGCAGGTCGGCGGACGCATCGGCCATCGCCCTCAGGTACTCCCGCTCGGCCGGGGTGGCCCGCTCGTAGCGCGACCCGAAGAAGCCGACGGCGAGCTCGGCCTCGGCCTCCGGGGCGGCCACCCGCACGTCGTCGGCGGTGATCGGGGTGCGCGGGGCGACGTCCCAGGCGCCCTTGCCGTAGGCCTGGATGAAGTACGGGTACCCGGCCGTGACCTCGTACATCTGGGTCAGCGCCGCTTCGGTGAAGTCCGCGCCCTCCTCCTGCGCCGGGGTGCGCAGGGCCTGGGCGGCGGCCTCCGGATCGAGACGGTCGATACGGGCGTAGCGAAACAGCCGCTCGGAGTAGGACTTACTGGCCGAGAGCACGGCGGGAAGGTGCGGCAGACCGGCTCCGACCACCACCAGCGGCAGCCCCTGCTGACCGAGCTCGTGGCACGCGGCGCACAACGCGGACACGTCGTCGGGCAGCAGGTCCTGCATCTCGTCGATGAACACCGCGATGCCCCGGCCCGCCCCGGCCGCCACCCCGGCGATGTCGGAGAACAGCTCGACCAGGTCGATCTCGATGTCGCCGGAGTCGGCGCGGCCGGTCACCGCCGGCACGTCGATGCCCGGCTGCCAGCGGTCGCGCAGGGTGGTGCGGCCCCGGGTGCCGGTTGCGGGGGGCTCCTTCATCGCGAACGACTTCAGGATGCCGAGCACGTGATCGGTGTCGTCCTTGTTGGCGGGCCCCAGCTCCCGCACCGCCTGGTGCAGGGCGGCCGCGAGGGGGCGGCGCAGCGGCGTGTCGGGCCGGGCCTCCAGCTTGCCGGTGCCCCAGCGGCGCCGCACCGCGGCCGAGCGCAAGGCGTTGAGCAGCACGGTTTTACCCACTCCGCGCAGGCCGATGAGCACCAGACTGCGCTCCGGGCGGCCCCGCGCGATCCGCTCCAGCACCACGTCGAAGCTGTCCAGCTCGGCGTCGCGCCCGGCCAGTTCGGGCGGGCGCTGACCGGCTCCTGGGGCGTACGGATTGCGCACCGGGTCCACGTCGAGAGGTTATCGAGGCATCTAGCCCGGTTCCTAGAGTTCCGAATAGGAAATTACCCCAGGGCGTCGAGCAGAGTGCGCGGGCCGGCCACCAGGGCCTCGTGCGGCAGCCGGGCCCGCAGACCCCGGTCGGCCGTCACCACCAGCGGAATCCGGCCCTCGGCAACCACTTCGGCGGCGACCGCGACGATCGTGCTGTCGCCGTCGGCGGTCGCCCGGATCACCTCGACCGGATCGGGGCCCACAGCCCCCTTCGCCTTGCCCTCGACCACGGCAAGAATCCGCTCGAACACCAGGTTCTCGTCGTGCAGCGTGAGCGACCCGACCCCGGCCAGCTGCCCGAGCAGCCGGGAGGCCGACCCCAGCCGGTCACGCCACCAGCCGTCCGGGCGGCTGCCCATCACGTTGGCGACGTCGACCACCAGCACCACGGCCACCGTCGGCCGCGTCACCGGCCCTCCAACCCGCGCGCCACCGCCGAGCAGCACGCCGCCGCCGAGCAGCGCCCCGCCGTCACCGGCACAGCGCCCGGGCGGTGGCCAGCGTGCGGGCCAGCGTGAGCTGCACGAACCGGGCCGCCGGGCCGGAGGGGAGCGGGCTGTCCTTGGCCGTCACCCGGGCCAGCCGGCCGTCGTACCCGGCCTCCAGCACCCCGGTCACGATGCTCTCGGAAACCCCACCGGTACGCCGGGTCTCGTCGAGGATGAGCAGATTGCCGGTGGCCGAGGCGGCGGCGACCACGTCGTCCATCGGTAGTGGAGCCAGCCAGCGCAGATCCACCACCCGGCAGCCGATGCCCTCACCCGCCAGCTCGGCCGCGGCCTGCCGGGCGATCCGCAGACCGTTGCCGTACGCCACGACGGTCAGGTCCTTGCCGTCGCCGTGCACCAGCGCCCTGCCGATCGGCGCGTGCTGCTCCTGCCAGAGCGACGGCGGCGCGTAGGGCGCGAGCCAGGCGCCGTCACCCGGGCTGTCCAGATCCGTGACGTGGTAGAGCGCGGCCGGTTCGAGGAACACACTGACCGTGCCGTCGGCCTGCCCCGCGGCCAGGCAGGTGCGCAGCATCGCCGGGGCCTGGGCCGGGTGCGCCGGGCAGGCGACGACCAGGCCCGGGATGTCACGCAGGCCGCCGAGCGCGTTGTCCACCGGGACCGCACCGCCGGCCCCGTCGTGGTGACCGAGACCGGGCACCCGCAACACCATCGGGTTACGGAAACTGCCGCCGGTGGAGAACATCAGCGGCGCCACCTCGGCCCGCAGCAGTTCACCGGCGGCGTGCAGGTCGGCCAGGCCGAGCTCGGCGATCGGCAGCAGACCACTCACCGCGGAACCCATCGCCAGCCCGAGCACCGAGCGGCCGTCCGGCACGGTGTCGGTGATCCGGGCCGCACCGAGCTGTTTCAGCAGACCCTGGGTGACGCCGTAGGGGCCGCCCGCGCGGGCCACGTCGGGCCCCATGACCACCACGTTCGGATGGGCGGCCGCGGCGTCGGCCAGGGCCCGGTTGATCGATGCGGCCAGTGTCAGCGGGCCTTCGGCCTCGGGCAGCGTGTCACCGAAAACCGCTGTTCTGCGCGCGGACTCGGTCTCGCGCACCGCCGCCATCGCGACCACGGCCGGGCGGCGCGGCGCGAGCGGCGCCATCACTTCGGCCGAGCCGGTGGGCCGGGGCCGGTGGGTGGCGTCCTCCAGCGCGGAGGCCACCCGGTCACGCAGGCGCAGCAGCCGGTCGGCCACCTCGTCACCGGTCATCGCGCCGTGCCGCACCAGCGCGGTCATCGTGGCCGCCAGCGGGTCGCGGGCCAGGTCGGCGGCGATCCGGTCGGCACGGCGGTAGCGGTGTTCGTCGTCCGTGCCGCTGTGACCCCCGATCCGCACGCACGACAGGTGCAACAGCACCGGGCGGCGGTGGGTACGGGCCGTCTCCACGGCGCGGCGCGCGGTGGAGAACAGGGTGGCGGCGTCGCCCGCGGTGTCGGCGTGGAAGTAGCGCAGCCCCTCGCGGGTGCCGAGCGACGAGGCGATCCAGCCGGACGGGGTGGAGGTGGAGAAGCCGAGCGAGTTGTCTTCGCAGATCAGCAGCAGAGGGAGCGGAACGCCCTGCCGGGAGGCCCACAACGCGGTGTTGATCGTGCCCACGGCGGTGCCGTGGGTGGCGGTGCCGTCGCCGAGACCGGCCACCGCCACCGCGTCGGCGGGCCAGTTCAGCCGGGCCGTTCTGGTGCGGGCCTGACGGCCGACGGCCCAGGCCAGGCCGAGCGCCCGGGGCAGGTGCCCGGCCGGGGTGGACGACGGGGGCAGCAGCGCCACCTCGGCGTTGGCCGGGGTGGCGCGGCGCCCCGCCACCGGCGGGCTGGTCCACGCTGCCGGCCAGACCGCGGGCGACCGCGGCGATGCCGTCGTCGAGGCCCGCGGAGGCGAGCCTGGCCAGGTAGAACGCGGTGGAGCGGTGATGCGGCAGAACCGGGTCGTTGCTGCGCAGGGCGATGGCCACGGCGGCGTTGCCCTCGTGCCCGGCGGAGGCCACGGTGTGACTGCCCAGCCCGGCCGCGGCCATCCGGCGCGCGGCGACGTCGAGCCAGCGGCTGGCGGCCTGCGCGTCGAACAGGTCCAGCAGGTCGGCCCGCAGGGCCTCCAGCGGAGCCTCCTCGTCGGTGCCGTCGACCGGGACCACCACGTCGTCGTCCACCGCCGGCGGCCCGACCTCGACCGGGGGCAGCGGATCGCGGGACAGCCGCTCCAGCACGCCGCCGAGGTGGTCGACCAGCTCGGCCCCCGGCCCCGGCTCCCCGAGGTCGGTGACCGTCAGCGCCGGCCCGTCGTCAGCGAACCGCGGGTGCTTCACCGGTCTCGCTCACCATCTCGCGGCCGACCGCCTGCCAGGCACCCATGCCACCACTGATGTTGATCGCCTCGAACCCGTTCTGCTCCAGCCAGGCCGCGGCCCGCGCGGAGCGGCCGCCGGACCGGCACACCACGTACACGTCGCCCTCGGGCAGATCGGCCGTGCGGGCCGGAACCTCCATCAGCGGGATGTGCACCGCACCGCTGATGTGGCCGGCGTCCCACTCGTCCGGCTCGCGCACGTCGAGGATCGCGGCGTCGGCGGGCACCTGGGTCGGGTCAACCGAGCGGACCTGCGAGAACTCGGACACAGTCACCTCCTGCGGGCCCCGGGTGGGCGCCCGGCTTTCGATCGGGTGCGTCCATCCTCTCAGGCGACCGGTGCCCGCGTGACCTCGGCGGAGCCCTGTCGGGGGTGCGTCGGAGCCGGTGATCGGCAGAACTTCGGAGAATCCGGGCAGAACCAGAGGGAACCGGAGGAGGTCCGGGCACGTCCTAGTGCTGTGCCGGAACCGGCCGGCCGGGAACCAGCCCGGGAACCGAGCCGGGATCGTCCCGACACACCGTCCCTCCGGCACCCGATCCCGAACCGCTCAGGGCTCACGCACGAAAGGATGCGACCGTGAACCATCAGCGATCTTCTCTGAACGCCCGAGGCCCCCGGGGCCGGCTGACCGTCGCGCTCCCACTGACCGCCGTGGCGGCGGTGGCCGTGCTGGCCGCCGGGTGCGGCGCGGAGAGTTCCGGGGCGGGCAGCGTCACGGCCCAGGAGACCACCCCGGCCACCGACCTGACCATCGCGGTGACCGACGGCGACACCACCACCTGGACGCTGACCTGCGATCCGGTGGGCGGTGACCACCCGGATGCCGACGCCGCCTGCGCCACGCTGGACAAGAGCGGCGACCAGGCCGTGCCGGCGGCGTCCACCGATCAGATGTGCACGCAGATCTTCGGCGGCGAGCAGACCGCCACGATCACCGGCACCTGGAAGGGCAAGGCGATCGACGCCTCGTTCAGCCGCGAGAACGGCTGCGAGATCGCCCGCTGGGACCTGCTCACCCCGCTGCTGCCGAAAGTCACCGGTTCACAAGCCTCCTGACCCACGAGACACATCCACCTCACTGCTGCACCCGCACTGCGCCGCAGATCCGCCAAATCCACCGCCAGCAGCCGAAACCGAGCACAACATCGCCGAAAGGGTGGTTTTGCCGCCGGGTCTGAGGGCATAAGGTGACCCCGTCCGCCGGAACCGTGGGGACGGTCCGGCGGGCGGGCCGGCACAGTCGTGCCGCGCCTGATCTCGGACCAGTGGGGGCACCATGTCCAAGGCGCGTGCGGCGTGCGGTTTCATCACCACCGCAACGGTTTCCGGTCTACTCGTCGCACTCCCGGCGCTACCGTCACAGGCGGCCGGTGACTGCCCCACGGCGCTTCCCACCTCCGAGGCCGTCGACGGCCTCGAAGGCACCGGCTACACGGTCGAGCGGGGCACCACCCCCGACCCGTTCGGCGCCAAGCTGCTCGGCCGCATCACCGACGGCATCGCGCCCGGGGTCGACATGATCATGGCCGACCTCGACTCCCCCGCCCTGGAGCGCGCCGGCGGCGTCTGGGCCGGCATGTCCGGGTCCCCCGTCTACACCTCCGACGGCAAGCTCATCGGCTCGGTGTCGTACGGCCTCACCGCGGCGTCGAACATCGCCGGCATCACCCCGGCCGAAGACCTCACCGCGCTGGGGGCCGGCAGCGGCGCCGCGGCCACGGTGAAGGTGTCCGGGCACCGGGCGGCCCGCCTGGCCAAGACCGGCGAGACCTCGAAGGCCCTGGCGGCCAAGGGGTTCGAGCGGCTGCCGGTGCCGGTGAGCGCCTCGGGCATCGCCCGGCGCCACACCAAGCGCTTCCTCAAGTCGGTCACCGCCGGCAGCGGCATGGCCGTGCGCAGCGGCGGAGCCAGAATCGGCGTCCGGGCGCAGTCCTCGCCCGATGAGATCTTCGCCGGCTCCAACTACGCCGCGGCCCTGTCCTACGGCGACATCTCGCTCACCGGCCTGGGCACCACCACCTACGTCTGCAACGGCACCGCGGTCGCCTTCGGCCACCCGTTCCTCTCGGCCGGCCAGGTGGAATACAGTGTGCACCCGGCCAGCGCGGTGCTCGTGCAAGAAGACCCAACCGGCCTGGCCGGCGGGCCGTTCAAGGTGGGCAACCCGGGCGGCGTGGTCGGCACGGTCACCCGCGACAACACCACCGGCCTGCGCAGCACGCTGGGTCAGGCTCCGGCGCACCAGTTCCCGGTCACCACCCTGCTGAAGAACGAGTCCGGCCAGACCATCAGCGGCACCACGGTGGGCGTGTACCAGACCTACGCCGCCGACATCGCCGCGTTGCACCTCCAGGCCGCCGTCGTGAAGGCCCTGGGCGCCCAGGGCGGTGGGTCTGCCGCGATCCAGATCACCGTGAACGGCACCCGGGCCGGCGGCAAGAAGTTCAAACTCACCCACAGCGACCACTTCTCCGACAGCACCGACGTCAGCTACCTGGCCGCCGACAGCCTCTACTTCATGATCCTGCCGCTGATCAGCCAGTCGTTCGAAGACGTCCAGATCACCGATGTCAAGATCAGCGGCGCGGTCACCAGCGGCATCCAGCAGTACCGGGTGAGCCGCATGCAGGTGAAGAAGAACGGCGCGTGGACCGCGCTCAAGGGCGCCCAGAAGGTCACCTCGGGCGGCAGTCTCGCGCTGCGAGCCACGCTCACCGCCTACCGCAGCACCAAGACCGTCACGGTTCCGCTCACCGTCGCCGTGCCGAAGAAGAGCAGCGGTTTCACCGGCACCCTCACCGTCACCGACGGCCTCAGCGCCACCTCGCCGGACCGCGAGCCCACCTCGCTCGACGGCCTGCTCAAGCAGATCAACGCCACGGCGTCGAACGACTCGGTGGTGGCCCGCATCGACCTGGACACGCCGTCGGGCGGACAGGTCAGCGGCACCGCGGTGGCGCACGCCGAGGGCAGCGTGAGCCCTTATCTCAAGCTTCTCACGGTTGACGTCAGCTGAATTGTGGACGACGAAAGGACCCCGTTCATGCTGGAGCTGGTTCCTTTTCGTCACCCGCATTAGCAGCACAGCAGTTCTCACCACCAGGCCCTGACCACATCGGCCCCTTGGGGCATCGCCGATCCGGACGATGGCCGCAAAAATCAGCGTCACGCAAGTGAAAGACCCGCGACCCGGCCGAAAGGAGTCTTTCCCTAACGCTTTCTGAGGCCCTAAGGTGACGATCGCAACTGGGGGGTTGTCGGCACCTGCTTTCGCGGGCAGCCATTCAGGCCTGCCCGGCACAATCCGTGCCGGGCAGTCGTGTTCACTGGGACAAGTGGGGGCTCCATGTCCAGGTCTCGCACGGCCTGCGGTCTCATCACCGCAGCAGCCGTCTCCGGTCTTCTGGTCGCACTTCCGGCGGTGACCTCGTCGGCTGCGACGGGGGCCACGAACTGCCCGACGGCGTTTCCCACCGATCAGGCGGTCGACGGGGTGAAGGGAACCGGCTACACCGTCGAAAAGGGCACCAAGGCCGACCCGTTCACGGCCAAGGTGCTGGGCCGCATCACCGACGGCATCGGCCCCGGCATCGACATGATCATGGCCGACCTCGACTCCCCCGCCCTGGAGCGGGCGGGCGGAGTGTGGGCCGGGATGTCCGGGTCACCGGTCTACACCGAAGACGGCAAGCTGATCGGGTCGGTCTCGTACGGCCTGGTCTCACCGTCGAACATCGCCGGCATCACCCCGGCCGAAGACATGCTGGCCCTGCGCGAGGAGCCGGCGAGCGCCCGTCGCTCGATGCCGACCAGCGCCGAGAAGGTCACGGTGTCCGACCAGCTGGCCACCCGCATCGCGAAGACCGGCGAGGTGACGAAGGCGCAGGCCAAGGCCGGCTTCACCCGGATGTCGGTGCCGGTCAGCGTGAGCGGCCTGGCCAAGAAGAACACCAGCAAGTTCACCGAGCGCATCGAGAAGGAGACCGGCTCGAAGGTGCGGGCCCTGGCCGGCAAGGCCTCGACCGGTGCCAAGTCCTCGCCCGGCGACATCTTCGCCGGGTCCAACTACGCCGCGGCCCTGTCCTACGGCGACGTGACGCTCAGCGCGCTGGGCACCACCACGTATGTCTGCGACAGCACCGCGGTCGCCTTCGGCCACCCGTTCTTCGCGATCGGCCCGTCGGAGTTCAGCCTGCACCCGGCCGAGGCCGTCTACGTGCAGCCCGACCCGACGTGGGGCCCGTTCAAGGTGGGCAACCCGCTCGGCCGGGTCGGCAACGTGAACTGGGACGGCACGGTCGGCGTGCGCGGCACGCTGGGCGAGAACCCGCCGCACGAGTTCCCGATCACCACCGACCTGGTCAACGAGAACTCGGGCAAGAGCACCAAGGGCACCACCGTCGGGGTGTACCAGCCGTACGCCGCCGACATCGCCGCCATCCACCTCCAGTCGGCCATCGTGAAGGCCCTCGGCGTGCAGTCGCAGGGTTCGGCCGAGGTGAAGATCACCGTCAAGGGCACCCGGGGTGACGGCAAAGACTTCAAGATCACCCACGACGACTACTTCGCCGACACCTACGACATCAGCTACGCCACGGCCGACAGCCTCTGGTACCTGCTGTACCCGCTGGCCGACCAGCCGTACGAAGAGCTCAACATCACCAGCGTCAAGGTGACGGGCAAGGTCTCGACCACCGTGAAGCAGTTCCGGGTGAGCAAGCTGGAGCAGAAGGTCAACAGCAAGTGGCAGACGCTGCCCGAGACGATCACCGCCAAGGCCGGCAGCAGCATCCAGCTGCGCGCCGTGCTGAAGGGCTACCGCAACAGTGACAACCTCACGGTGCCGCTCAGCGTGCAGGTGCCGGACGGCGCCGTCAGCGGCAACGCCGGTTCGCTGACCGTCGCCGACGGCCGCAGCCTGGGCTCCTACTACCAGGAGCACGACTCGCTCGACGAGCTGCTGGAACAGCTCAACGAGCAGCAGACCGGCAACGAGCTGGTGAGCCAGGTCGACCTGTACAACGACGACGGCACGACGCTCACCAGCCGCGCCGAGGCCGAGATCAAGGGCGCCATCGCGTACTACTACAAGAACGTGGCGGTGAACGTGCAGTAAGCGACCACCACCTGGAGGGGCCCCGTTTCCGTTGGGAACGGGGCCCTTTCGTGGTTCTGACTACTTCAGCAGCCGGGACATGCGGCGGTCGGCGAGCACCTTGCCGCCGGTCTGGCAGGTGGCGCAGTACTGCAACGACGAGTCGGCGAACGACACCTCACGCACCACGTCGCCGCATACCGGACACGCCTCACCGGTGCGGGCGTGCACCGAAAGACCAGCGCGCTTGGCGTCTTTCAGCTCCTTGGCGGGTTTTCCGGCGGCCGCGGCGATCGCCCCGCGCAGGGTGTTCTGCAAGGCCTCGAACAGCGTGTCCACCTGCTCATGGTCGAGTTTCGCGGCGATCGCGAACGGCGACATCCGGGCCGCGTGCAGCACCTCGTCGCTGTAGGCGTTGCCCACCCCGGCCAGGGTGCTCTGGTCACGCAGCAGTCCCTTGATCTGCTGACGCTGCCCGGCCAGGATCTGCGCCAGGGTGTCACGGGTGAAACCCTCGGCCAGCGGGTCGGGCCCGAGGGTGGCGATGCCCGGCACCTGTTGCGGCGACCTGACCAGGTAGATCGCGAGCCGCTTCTTGGTGCCGGCCTCGGTCAGGTCGAATCCCGGGGTGGACTCGTCGTGGACGTCGTCCATTTTTGGAGTGAACCGCACCCGCAGGGCGAGAGGGCTCTTGCCGGGCTTCAGCGTGGTCATGACCGCGGTGTCGTTCCAGCGCAGCCAGCCGCCGCGGGCCAGGTGGAAGATCAGGTGCAGGCCGTCGGCGTCGACGTCGAGAAACTTGCCGTGCCGCTGCACGGCGGTGACCTCCAGACCGCTCAAGGCGGTCGGCTGCGGGTCATAGGTTTTCAGGGCGCTGACGGCCCCGATCTCGACGCTGTCGACGGCACGCCCCACCAGCCGCTCACGCAGAAATCCCGCGAGGGCCTCGACCTCCGGCAGCTCAGGCACCCGACCAGTCTGCCTCCGGATGACCACGGTGTCTCGCCGTCCGCAGATGAGAGCGTTCTCATCTTTCTCTCATCTGCTCGCATTCTCCCCACGACAGGGTGCGGATATGGGACGACGCCACCTGCTGCTCACCGCCGTGCTCCTCGGGGCCGGGGGCCTCGCCGTTCCGCTGGCCGCGACCGCCGCAACCGGCAGTGACGGCCTCGACCGGCCGCTCGGCCCGGCGGTGGTGGCGAGCCTCGACCCGACGGTCTCGTCCACCCCCACGCCGTACGACGTCTCCGCTGCTCAGACGCCCACCCCGGCCACCGAGGACGACGAGGAGGGTGACGACGGGGAGGCGGACGACGGCGACGACGAGGCCGAGTCGGTCGACGTGCCGGAGGTGGACGACGCCGACGACGAGGACGAGGCCGACGAGGAGGAGGCGGACGAGAACGAGCCCGACGAGGACGAGCCGGACGAGGACGGCTCAGCCGAGGGTGATGACGACGATGACGCCGGTGCGGACGACGGCGATGATGAATGACGATGACCGATCCGACCGCACCGCTCCCCGCCAGACGCCGCGGGTGGCTGCGGCGTCCCACCATCGGGGTGCGCACCCGGATCCTCGCCACCGTGCTGGTGCTGACCGCGCTGGGCATGTTCGGGGCGGGCACCAGTGTGGTGATCATGCAGCGCAACGCCCTGGACGAACGGGTGAACGAGGCGCTGCGCACCGAGGTGGAGGAGTTCCGCTCGATCGCCGGCTCGGCGACCGACCCGAGCACCGGCAAGGCCTTCACCTCGGTGGCCGAGCTGCTGCGCTCCGCCATCCAGAAGCAGGCGCCCGACCGGGACGAGACCTTCCTGACCATGGTCGACGGCCGCCGACAGTACGTGCCCAGCGGCGAACGGTTCGTGCGGCTGGAAGACGAGACGGCGCTGATCAGCACGGTGGCCGGCCTGGCGGCCGGCGACCCGGTGCGCCTGCGCGAGGCCGACACCGCGGCCGGGCGCATCCGCTACGCCGCTGTGCCGGTCTCGGTGCCGGGGCTCAGCACCGTGGGCGTGTACGTGGTGGCCCAGGCGCTGGAGCGCAACCAGCAGGAGATCGCCCAGATCGCCGGCCGGTTCGCGCTGGTGTCACTGGTGTCGCTGCTGGTGGTCGGCGTGGTCGGCTGGCTGGTCGCGGGCCGTCTGCTGCGCCCCCTGCGGGAGCTGCGCACCACCGCCGAGCGGATCTCGCACACCGATCTGACCGAGCGGATCGAGGTCACCGGGTCGGACGACGTCAGTGAACTCGCCTCCACGTTCAACCACATGCTCGACCGCCTGGAGCACGCCTTCCGCGCCCAGCAGGAGTTTCTGGACGACGCGGGGCACGAGCTGAAGACCCCCGTGACCATCATCCGGGGTCATCTGGAGCTGATGGCGGCCGACGACCCGGGCGACGTGGAGGAGACCCGCGCCCTGGTGCTGGACGAGCTGGACCGGATGGCCCGCCTGGTGCAGGACCTGATCCTGCTGGCCCAGACCCGGCGCCCGGACTTCGTCCGGCGCGAGCCGGTGGCCGTGGACGAGCTGATGACCGAGGTGCTGGACAAGGCCGTCGGGCTGGCCGCGCGGCAGTGGCGGCTGGACGAGCAGACGCCCGCCTGGATCCACGCCGACCCGCAACGGATCACCCAGGGCCTGCTGCAACTGGCACACAACGCGGTCAAGTACACGACCGAGGGCCAGGTGATCGCCTTCGGCAGCCGCGCCGAGGACGACGTGGTGCACCTGTGGGTGCGCGACACCGGCCCCGGGGTCTCGGCCGGGGACGCCGCACGCATCTTCGAGCGCTTCGGCCGGGGCACCGACGCCCGCCGGGTCGAGGGCTCCGGCCTGGGCCTGTCCATCGTCGGCGCGATCGCCGCCGCCCACGACGGCTCGGTCGCGCTCACCTCACCGCCCGGTGAGCCCGGCGCGGTGTTCACCCTGACGATTCCGCGGGCCGCCGTGCCCGCCTCCGCAACGACCATCCCGATCGCACAGGAGGTGCCGTGAACCGGATCCTGGTGGCAGAGGACGAAGACCGGATCGCCTCGTTCGTCTCGAAGGGCCTGCGGGCCGCCGGTTTCACCCCGACCGTGGTGGACGACGGCGTGAGCGCCCTGGACTACGCCGTCACCGGCGAGTTCGACCTGCTCGTGCTCGACATCGGGCTGCCCGGCATGGACGGTTTCGAGGTGCTGAAACGGCTGCGCGAGAGCCGTAGTCAGTTGCCGGTGATCATTCTGACCGCACGCCAGTCGATCACCGACACGGTGGCCGGGCTGGAGGGCGGGGCCGACGACTACATGTCCAAGCCGTTCCGCTTCGAGGAACTGCTGGCCCGCATCCGGCTGCGGCTGCGGGAGGACCCGCGGGAGCCGGAGGTCACCGTGCTCACCCACGGGGCGCTGGCTCTCGATCTGCGCAGCCGCCGGGCCGCCGTGGAGGGCCGCACGGTGGAGCTGTCGGCCCGCGAATTCGCCCTGGCCGAGACCTTTCTGCGGCATCCGGGTCAGGTGCTGAGCCGGGAGCAGCTGCTCAGCCACGTCTGGGGGTACGACTTCGACCCGGGCTCGAACGTGGTCGACGTGTATGTGCGTTACCTGCGCAAGAAACTCGGCGTGCAGTGGTTCGAGACCGTGCGCGGCATGGGCTACCGCCTCGTCGAGGCGGCCTGACGTGGCGCTGGACATGCTCACCGGGCCGGACGCGGCCGAGCTGCTGGAGGCGGCCGTGTCCACCGCGGGCGGGCGGCTGGAGGGCTGGCGGGTCACCCAGGTCGACCACCGTGGCGCTGTCACCACCGTGGCCTATGCCGCCACGGTGCAGTGGCCGACAGGGCGTACGGACGACGTCCTGGGTGCGACGTCACTCGCCCCCGGCGACGAACCTCCGCGGATCCCGGGCACTCTCACCCTGTCGGACGGGCAGAACCGGGTGTGCGTGTGGCGGCTCCCCGACGATCCGGGTCTGCCCGGGCTGGCCACGGCGATGAACCAGCAGGCACTCTCGTCGCTGCTCACCTCGTTCGGGCTGGACTCTTCCGGGCTGCGCACCGATCTGGTGTCGTACCGCCCGAAACGCCGTGCGGTGATCCGGATCAGCGCGGCCGGCGGAGTGATCTACGCCAAGGTGCTGCCGCCCGGTGACGTGGAGGCGCTGCACCGGCGGCACGAGATGCTGCACGGGGCAGGAGTTCCCGTGCCGCACAGCCTGGGCTGGACCGACGACGGGCTGTTGCTGCTGGAGAATCTGCCCGGCACCCCGCTGCGCCGCCGGCTGCTCGCCCCCGGCCCCGACCTGACCGCCGGGCTGCCCGACCCGCACGACGTGATCGGTGTGCTGGACCGCTTTCCGCCCGGAGTGCTGGGGCTGAACCGCCGGCGGCCGTGGAGCCGCCGCGCCCCGCAGTACGCGGCGATGGTGGGCGAGGCGCTGCCGGCCGAGGCCGAGCGGGCCCGACAGCTGGCCGCGGTGGTGGCCGAGGGCCTGCGCCACACCGGGCTGGGCAGCGACCCGACCCACGGCGACTTCTACGAGGCGCAGATGATGGTCGATCCCGCCGGGCGCCTCGTCGGCCTGCTCGACGTGGACACCGTGGGACCCGGTTCCCGCGCCGACGACCTGGCCTGTGCCCTGGCGCACTGCGAGGCCCTGGCCCTCAGCTCGCCCCGGCACGCGGACCGGTCGCTGGCCATGTCGCGGTTGTGGAGGCCGGTTTTCGAGCGGCAGGTGCCCGCCGAACAGCTCCGGCTGAGCACGGCAGGGGTGCTGATGAGCCTGGCCACCGGCCCGCATCGGGTGCAGCGCCCGAACTGGGAGGACGCCACCAGCCGCATGCTCGACCGGATCGAGGACATGCTGCGCGCTTCATGAGAAGCCCTTCATCCGGTTCTCCTGTTCACCTCACCCGCGCTCGGAAAAGTACCTGTCAACGGCAAAAGACGTTCCGACAGCGGAGGCAAGATCATGAAGGTCCGGAAGAACTGGGTTGTCATCGGTACCGCCGCGGTGCTCGGCGTGAGCGCGGCCACGGCGACGGCGGCGATGGCCGACGGCACGCCCGACCTCAACGACCGTTCCTCGGTGACCTCGACCACCGGCAGCACCGAGGCGGGCAGCAGCGCCTCGGCGGGCACCGACGGCGCTGACGGCACCGGCCAGAACGACGTGGCGGACACGGCGAACACCAGCAACACGGCAGACACCCCCAACGACACCGACAACACCCCGAACGACGCGGACACCCCGAACGACCGGAGCAGCGCCGGGCAGGGCAGCACCCAGGGCAGCACCCAGGGCAGCACCGGCCAGAACGACGCGACGAACACGGCGAACACCCCGAACGACGCCGACACGGCCAACGACGCGAACTCCGCCAACGATGCGGATTCCGCCAACGACACCGCCACGCCCAACGACACCGCCACGCCCAACGACACGGACTCGGCGAACGACGCGGACTCGGCGAACGACACCGACTCCGCCGACGACGCCGACTCCGCCAACAGCTGACCTGGTCGACAGCGGCCCACCGCGCCGCCGGTGATCGTGCGGACCGCCCCCGAGCGACTCCGCACGATCACCGCGACCGCACCACGAACGCCCAACCGCACCACGAACGCCCGACCGCACCACGAACGCCCGGCCACACCACGAACGCGCGACCGCACCACGAACGCGCGACCGCACCACGGACCGTCCGACCCGCCCACCCGGGACGGACGGCCGGTTGACCACCCGAAAAGCCCGGGGACACGCTGGAAGGATGGGATCGGAGAACCTCGTGGTCCGGAGCGGCGCGCAAGACCGCACGCTCCCCACCGAAATCCTTCTGACCTGCGGCGCGGCGCTGCTCATGACGTCGGTCACGGTGACCCACGCGCCTGCGGCGCTGCACCGGGCGGCGCCCACGGAACTGCGCACCGCCCTGATCGCGCTGACGGCGTTCACCCTGCTCACCCTGATCTCGGCGGTGATCGGGGTGGAGCATCCCCGCATCGGGTTCTGGATGCGGGCGCCGGGCATCGTGATGTCCAGCGCCCTGGGTGGTTTCATCGGTGGGCAGGCCACTCCCTTCCTGGTGGTGGCGGCGCTGCTGGCGACGGGGGCCGTGATTCTGTTGTTCCTCCGGCTGACCGCACACGCGGGCGAGGGCGGCTGAATCCCCCGCGCCCGGCGGCGGGCGGACGAGAAGGCCAGGGGTGCATCGACTAGCCTCACGGACGGGAACGCCAGCCGTGCCGCCAGGAGGAGTCATGCCACACGATCGGGCCGGATCACCGGCGAAGCCGGAAGATCTGATCGACGTCTCGCACGTCGTGACCAGCTACTACACGGTCCAGCCGGATCCGGCGGAGGCCGCGCAGAGAGTTTCGTTCGGCACCTCCGGGCACCGCGGCAGCAGCCTCAGCGCATCGTTCAACGAGGCCCACATCGTCGCCACCACCCAGGCCATCTGCGACTACCGCGCCGGGCAGGGCATCGCCGGGCCGCTGTTCATCGGCCGCGACACGCACGCCCTGTCCGAGCCGGCCTGGGCCAGCGCGCTCGAGGTGCTGGCCGCCAACGAGGTGCGCACGCTCGTCGACGACCGTGACGGCTACACCCCCACCCCGGCGGTGTCCCACGCGATCCTCCGGTACAACAAGGGACGACGCGGGGACGACTCCGGGCGCGCCGACGGCATCGTCGTCACGCCGTCCCACAACCCGCCCGCAGACGGCGGTTTCAAGTACAACCCACCGCACGGCGGCCCCGCCGACACCGACGCCACCGGCTGGATCGCGAACCGCGCCAACGAGCTGCTGGCCGCGAAACTGGATGGGGTGAAACGGATTCCGTTCACCCGGGCGCGCGCCGCGGAAACCACCGGCAGTTACGACTTCCTCGGCACCTACGTCGATGACCTGCCGAACATCCTCGACCTGGACGCGATCCGCGAGAACGGCCTGCACATCGGCGCCGACCCGCTGGGTGGCGCCGCAGTGGCCTACTGGGGCGAGATCGCCGAACGCCACGGTCTCAACCTGACCGTGGTGAACCCGCTGGTCGACTCCACCTTCCGGTTCATGACCCTGGACTGGGACGGCAAGATCCGGATGGACTGCTCCTCGCCCTCGGCGATGGCCTCGCTGATCGGCGCCAAGGACCGCTACGACCTGGCCACCGGGAACGACGCCGACTCCGACCGGCACGGCATCGTCACGCCGGACGGTGGGCTGATGAACCCGAACCACTACCTCGCGGTCGCCATCAACTACCTGTACGGGTCACGGCCGGGCTGGGCCGCCGACGCCGGGATCGGTAAGACGCTCGTTTCGTCGTCCATGATTGACCGGGTGGCCGCCGACCTGGGCCGGAAGCTGGTGGAGGTGCCGGTCGGCTTCAAGTGGTTCGTGCCCGGGCTGCTCGACGGCTCGGTCGGCTTCGGCGGCGAGGAGTCGGCCGGGGCCTCGTTCCTGCGCAAGGACGGCACGGTCTGGACCACCGACAAGGACGGCATCCTGCTGGCGCTGCTGGCCAGCGAGATCACGGTGAACACCGGTAAGACGCCGAGCCAGTTGTACGCCGAGCTGGTGGCCAAGCACGGTGACCCTGTGTACGCACGTATCGACGCTCCGGCGACCCGGGAACAGAAAGCCGTTCTGGCCAAGTTGTCGCCCGAGCAGGTCACCGCCACCGAGCTGGCCGGCGAACCGATCACGGCGACGCTCACGGCTGCGCCGGGCAACGGTGCCGCGATCGGCGGTCTCAAAGTCACCACCGAGAGTGCCTGGTTCGCCGCGCGCCCGTCCGGTACGGAAGACGTGTACAAGATCTACGCCGAGTCCTACCGCGGCACCGAGCACCTGGCTCAGGTGCAGCAGGCTGCGAAGGACCTGGTGTCCGCCGTCCTTTGACGACCTGAGGATGAAATGACGTCGATCCAGACCACGGTCACCCCTGTCCTGTCCACCTCCTCCGTGGCCCCCGTGGTCTCGCTGGTCCGCGGCGCCCAGGCGCACCGGACGGCGGTGGACAGGTTGCTGGCGTCCTATCGAGCGATCCCCGCGGGACAGCGGGTGCGGCTGGCCAAGCGCACCTCCAACCTGTTCCGCTCACGCAGCGAGGGCACCACGACCGGGCTGGACGTGACCGGGCTGGACGGCGTCATCTCGATCGACACGACGGCGCGCACCGCCGACGTCCAGGCGATGTGCACCTACGAGACGCTGGTCGCCACCACGCTGCCCTACGGTCTGATGCCGCTGGTCGTGCCGCAGCTGAAGACGATCACCCTGGGCGGGGCGGTGACCGGGCTGGGCATCGAGTCGACCTCGTTCCGCAACGGCCTGCCGCACGAGTCGGTGCTGGAGATGGACATCCTCACCGGTGACGGCGAGGTGGTCACGGCCCGGCCGGAGGGCGAGCACGCCGACCTCTTCCGGGGCTTCCCCAACTCCTACGGCACCCTGGGCTACGCCACCCGCCTGCGGATCGAGCTGGAGCCGGTGCACCCCGCGGTCGCCCTGCGCCATGTCCGGTTCGACGACCTGGACCGGCTGGCCGAGGCGATCGACACGATCAGCACCACCCGGCAGTGGGAGGACGGCGACGTCGACTTCCTCGACGGCGTGGTGTTCTCCGCCTCCGAGGCCTACCTGACGCTGGGTTCCTGGACCGACGACCTCAGCGACCTGAGCGACTACACCGGCCAGGCCACCTTCTACCGCTCCATCCAGCAGCGCAGCACCGACAAGCTGACCATCCACGACTACCTGTGGCGCTGGGACACCGACTGGTTCTGGTGCTCGAAGGCGTTCGGAGCGCAGAACCCGCGGGTGCGCCGGTACTGGCCGGCCCGGTACCGGCGCAGCGACGTGTTCCACAAGCTGGTCGGGCTGGAGACCAAGTACGGTTTTGTCGCCAAACTTGACGAGTGGCGGGGCAAGCCCGGACGGGAACGGGTGATCCAGGACGTCGAACTGCCCGTGAGCCGCACTCCGGAGTTCCTGCGCTGGTACCTCGACCACGTGCCGATGACCCCGCTCTGGCTGTGCCCCCTGCGGCTGCGTGACTCCGGCCCGGCCGGCTCGCCGGCAGCCGGGTCGCAGCCCTGGTCGCTGTACCCGCTGCGGGCCGGCGAGACCTACGTGAACGCCGGGTTCTGGGGCACCGTGGCGATCGAGCCGGGCCACGCCGACGGCGACAAGAACCGCGAGATCGAAGACGCTGTGGGCGGTTTCGGCGGCCACAAGTCGCTCTATTCGGACGCCTACTACGACGAGGAGACGTTCTGGGCGGCCTACGGCGGCCAGAACTACCCGGCTCTCAAGCAGCGGTACGACAGCGGTGACCGACTGCTCGACCTTTACGCCAAAGCGGTGGGCCGACGCTAGGGGCGGGCGACTCCTCGGTCACATTCACAGGCTCAAACGCCACAAACTGGTGTCTTATCGGACACCAACTACTTGTGCTTGAGGCAACTAGTACCTCAATCTAGGAGAGTCCGATGTCACTGAACGTGATTCGGACCTTCGCCTCGCGATGATCGTTTGGGAGACTTACGATGCGATCGTCGCGGGAGATTAGTCACGAGGAGATCAGTTGAGCCTCTCTACCATCCTGGGCCGAATGGACGACGACGCCCAGCCCCTCTTATTGGCGGACATCTTCGACGAGCTCCTCACGGAGCCCTCACCAGTGCGCTTCACCGCGTACGACGGTAGTGCGACCGGCCCGGCCGACGCCGAGATCGGGATCCACCTGAACACCCCCCGGGCCGCGGCCTACATGGCCACGGCCCCGGGCTCGCTGGGCATGGCCCGGGCCTACGTCAGCGGTGACATTCAGGTCACCGGCGTTCACCCGGGAAATCCTTACGCTCTGTTAGCGGTCATGGATCAGATCCAGTGGCGCCGACCGGATGTCCGTACGGCCCTCCGGATCGCTCGCAGCCTGGGCATGAAGCGGCTCGTCCCGCCGCCGCCCCCGCCGCAGGAGGCTCTGCCGGACTGGCGTCGCACCCTGGAGGGCCTGCGCCACTCCAAGCACCGTGACGCCGAGGCGATCCACCATCACTACGACGTCTCCAACGAGTTCTACGAGATGCTGCTCGGCGGCTCGATGACCTACACCTGCGCCTGCTACCCGCACGAGGACGCGACCCTCGAAGAGGCGCAGTACAACAAGTACGACCTGGTGGCCCGCAAGCTCGGCCTGAAGCCGGGCATGCGCCTGCTGGACGTCGGCTGCGGCTGGGGCGGCATGGTGCGGCACGCCGCCCAGCACTACGGCGTGAAGGCACTGGGCGTCACACTCTCCGCCGAGCAGGCCGAGTGGGCCCAGCAGGAGATCAAGCGACAGGGCCTGGAAGACCTGGCCGAGGTGCGTTTCGGCGACTACCGCGACGTGATCGAGGGCGAGTTCGACGCGGTCAGCTCGATCGGCCTGACCGAGCACATCGGCGTGGGCAACTACCCGTCCTACTTCGAGTTCCTGCACAGCAAGCTACGGGCCGGCGGGCGGCTGCTGAACCACACCATCACCCGACCGGACAACATCCACACGGCCCGGGTGCGCGGCGGCTTCATCGACCGCTACATCTTCCCGGACGGCGAGCTGACCGGCGCGGGCGGCGTGATCGTCGCGCTCCAGAACGCCGGCCTGGAGATGAAGCACGAGGAGAACCTGCGCGAGCACTACGCCCGCACCTGCGCGGCCTGGTGCGAGAACCTGGTGGCCAACTGGGACGCCGCGGTCGCCGAGGTGGGCGAGGCGACGGCCAAGATCTGGGGCATGTATCTGGCCGGGTCCAGCCTGGGCTTCGACAAGCGCCAGATCGAGCTGCACCAGATCCTGGCCGTGCGTCCCGACGAGCGCGGCCGCTCCTCCTGGCCGCTCCGGCCCGACTGGGGCGTCTGAGGTCTCGATAGCGGGGTGTGACGACGTGTCGCCGTCGCACCCCGTCCGGTCACCGCGCCGGCCGGCTGCTCCGTACGGGGGAACCGCCGACGGTGGGTGACCTGCCCGATGACCCGATCGGGGTACCGCCGCCTCAACTGCTGCCGTGGGTCGGCCGATAGGGAGCGGACGTCACCGCGCCCCCTGCGGTCCGCCGACATCAGGATTGGCCGCAGGTCCGGCCCGGAAACGGAGCGATCGTGCACGTGGCCCGTCAGGCGATCAACGACGCCGCAGGCCGCCTTTACGGGTACGAACTGCTCTTCCGCAGCACCGCCGGCGCGACCCGGGCGACCCTGGACAACGACCAGGCCACCACGCAGACCATCCTGGCCGCGTTCGCCGAGTTCGGTGCCGACGAACTCCTGGGCGGAAAGCCCGGTTTCATCAACCTCACCCGCGGCTTCCTGGTGGGTGACCTGCCCCTGCCGTTCTCGCCCGAGGCCGCCGTGCTGGAGGTCCTGGAGACCGTCAGCATCGACCACGAGGTGGTCGTCGGGGCACTGAAGCTGACCAACGAGGGCTACCGGCTCGCCCTCGACGACTTCGTCTGGACCCCGGAGTCCGAGCCACTGCTGGCCGTGGCCGACATCGTGAAGATCGACGTGCTGTCGATGGCCTGGGACGACGTGCTGTTCACCCTGGACAAGTGCCGGCAGCACGACGTGCGTCTGCTGGCCGAGAAGGTCGAGGACGCCGAGATCTACGAGCGTTGCGTGGCCGAGGGTTTCGAGCTCTTCCAGGGCTACTACCTGGCCCGGCCGGAGACCATGTCGATCGAGACGCTCTCGCCCGGGCAGCAGCTGGCCCTGCAACTGGTCGGGCGGCTGAGCGACCCGGACGCGACGACCGAGGAGATCGAGCGGGTGGTGCGGCGCGATCCGGCGCTGGTGTACCGGCTGCTGCGGATCGCCAACTCGGCCGCCTCCGGGTCGAGCCGCAAGGTGTCGTCGATCCGCGACGCGCTGGTGATGGTCGGCCTGAGCCGGCTGCGGGCCTGGCTGATCCTGCTCTCCCTGGCCTCCGACGGGGCCAGCCAGAACGCGCTGGTCGGTGCCCTGACCCGAGCCCGCACCTGCGAGCGGGTGGCCGAGATGGGCAAGCTGGTGGCGCCGGACACCGCCTTCACCGCCGGCCTGCTCGACGGGATCGCCGAAGGACTGGGGCTGCCGTCGTCCGACCTGCTGGACCGGATGCCGACGCTGACGCCCGACCTGTCCGCGGCCCTGACCGGTGACGGCTCCCACCCCCTGCGGCGGGTGCTGACCTCGGTGCGGGCCTACGAGCACGAGGACCTGGCCGAGGCCAAGCGCGGGCCGGTGCCGCTGCACGCGATGGCGGAGGCCTACCTCCAGGCCCTGGCCTGGACCACGGAGACGACGCGGGCCACGCACCTGCGCGAGCGCCGGACGCCCCGGCCTGCCTGACATCCGAGGTCAGGCAGAACGGGGCACCGCGAAAGGCTTTTCGGCCGTTCTCAGTCGAACTGGGCGCCGAAGTCCTGGGTCCACCAGATCTTGCCGTCCGAGGCGGTGGTCGCGACCACGCCGATGTCTTCGAAGTCGCAGTTGAGGATGTTGGCCTTGTGCCCGGCGCTGTTCATCCACATCTCCATGACGCTGGTGGCGGCGTCGGAACCGTAGTTGTAGGCGATGTTTTCACCGACCGTGCTCCAGCCGGTGTAGCCGGCGGCGGAGAAGCGGTCGCCCAGGTCGGCCTCACCGGCGTAGAGGTGCGACAGCGCGTTCTTGGCGACGGCCAGGTCGTTGTGCGCCCCGGCGGCCTTGGTGAGGGCGGCGTTCGCGGTCACCGGGTCGCAACCGGCCGTGGCCCGCTCCTCGTTGACCAGGTCGATGACCTGGTCGGCGAGCGCGGCGTCGCCGTCGCTGCCGGAGTCGTCCGTCGGCTCGGTCGTCGTGGTGCCGGAGGGGTCCGAGGTGGCGGTGTCCGAGGGTGCGGCGGTAACGGTGCCGGTCGGCTCGGACGTGTCGGTCGGCTCGGTGGTCTCCGTGGGCTCGGTGGTGTCGGTCGGCTCGGTGGTGTCCGAGGGCTCGGTGGTACCGGTGTCGGACGGGTCGGTGGTGTCCGAGGGTTCGGTGGTCGAGGTGTCCGTCGGGTCGGACGGCTCCGTGGCACCGTCGGTCGGCGTGGTGGTCGGCTTGTGGTGATGACCGTGCCGCTTGTGCCTCTTGTGCTCCTGGGGCGTGTCCTCGTCCGCGGCCTGTGCCTCGGTCTCGGTGCGGGTGTCGTTCGCCGCATCGCCGAGAGATGTGAAACTGGTGGTGAGTTCGGACCGTGGAGTGTCGGACTGACCGCCGACGAGCCCGTTGCAGGCCCAGGCGGCGCCGCTACCACCGACGACGACGGCGGTGACGCCGGCGATCCAGATCGGCCGGAACTTCTTGTGACGTGTCAGGGACATGACCAGCAGGTTTAGCAGAATCGCCGGTTAAGGCGTTGTCATATCGTTATCCACCGGCGGGCAACTTCCGTCCTGTTCGTCACCGGAACGACCTGGTGATCGAACAGGGTTGCTCAAGCCTTGGCGTGGAACCTGTTAAACCCGACCACGCAAAATCTTTCGGCCCTGTTTCGGCCCGGCACTCCTCTGACCTCCTGCACCCCATCCTCACCCCGCCGGCACGGCAGAAAACGGTGGACGACGACGGGTCTGTCGTCGTCCACCGTTGTGAACAGATCTGCCGCGCTACGTGGCGGGGGTTCAGGCCGGGTCGGTGGTGACGACCAGCTGCACCGGGATGTTGTTGCGCGTGGCGTTGGAGTAGGGGCACACCTGGTGCGCCGTCTGCACGATCGACTCGGCGGTGGCCTGGTCGAGGGCGGGGAAGTTGACCTTCAGCACGACCTCGAGCGCGAAGCCGCCCTGGCCGTTGGAGCCGATGCCGACCTCGGCGGTCACCGAGGAGCCGGTGGTGTCGGCCTTCTGCTTGCCGGCCACCAGGCGAGCCGCGCCGTGGAAGCAGGCGGCGTAACCGGCAGCGAAAAGCTGCTCGGGGTTGGTCTTGTCGCCACCGGGGCCACCCATCTCCTTCGGCACCGCGAGGTCGAGGTCGATGACCCCGTCGCTGGTCTGGGTGTGCCCGCCCCGCCCGTCACCGGTAGCGGTAGCAACAGCGGTGTAAACAGCGGCCATGACGACTGCCTCCAAGAAATCGGACCGATCGTTCTGTCGTGCTGAACACTCTCGCAGCATTCGTTCGGATGTCAAGACGGAACGGTCGGTCCGATAAGCTGAGTGCATGGCAACGACCGTGTCGGCGTCCGGCCGGCCCTCTCAGGCACGCGAGCGCCTGCTGAAGACCGCGTCGGCGCTCTTCTACACCGAAGGCATCCACGAGGTAGGTGTCGACCGCATTCTCAACGAGGCTGAGGTCACACGCTCGACCTTCTACCGGCATTTCCCGGGGAAGGAGGATCTCGTGCTCAGTTACGTCCGTTCGGTGGATGCCTCCATTCGGGCGCACGTCGAGGCCACCGAGCCACCGGGTAACCTGCTCGACGCGCTGATCGACGAGCACACCGAGAAGATCTGCCAGCCCGGATTCCGGGGCTGCGCGTTCATCAACGCCGCCGCCGAGTACCCCGACCAGGCCAGCCCGGTGCGCCGGGCGATCGACGAGCACCGGGCCTGGATGCTCGACGTGGCCACCGAGGCCTTCCGCCGGGCCGGCCACCGCGACCCGGAGCGGGCCGGGCGGCGGTTCATGCTGCTGCGCGACGGCGCCATGGTGTCCGGCTACCTGCACGACCCTCAGGCGGCGCGGGCCACGCTGCGCGAGGGCGTCGACGATCTGCTGGCCACCGGCACGGCGCGTTCCTGACGCCCGGTCCGGCGTCTTTGCCACAATGCAGGCGTGGGTGATCGGAGCGAGATGGTCCTCGACCGCACCCGACGTCTGCTCACCTTCCTCGCCGCGGCCGCCCGGGACGTCACCGTCCGGCCGGTGCGCGACGTGTTCCGCCACGACGGCCCGCCACCGCTGACCCCGGCCGACGTGCCCGGGCACCCCCGGGTCCGGCTCGCCGCACCGGACCGGGCCGCGTGGCTGGAGGTCGGCAAGGTCGCGCCGCCGCCCGGCCCGCCGGCCGTGCCCGGGCGCCTGGCCCCGCACGTGTCCACCGGCGCACACCAGCCGGTGCTGGCCCCCGGCGCCCCGGCCGAGCTGGAGCTGCCGTTCCACACCTGGCTGCGCGACGCCTGGCAGCCCTGGGCCGACGCCGCGTCGTCCACCCGCAGTGCCCGCGCGCTGTACGAACGGCTGTTCACCCTGCACCTGGAGGCCGAGCGCCGGCAGAGCACCCACGAGCTGGTCTGGGGCCATTCCGTTCTGGCCTGGAACCTCTCCGGCGAGGTCGTGCGCCACCCGCTGCTGCTGACCGGCGTGCTGCTGGAGCTCGACGCCGCCACCGGCGCGCTGTGCGTGCTGCCCGACGGCCCGCCCGAACTCCAGCTCGCCCCGCTGGAGGGGCTCGACCTGCCGGTGCTCGCCGAGCTGAACCGGCTGACCGAGCAGGTGGCCGCGGAGCCGTTCGAGGTCTGGGACGAGCCGGCCCGGCAGGCCCTGAACCAGTCGCTGCTGGCGCCGCTGCACCTCGATGCCGGCGTCACCGGGCAGATCCCCGAGCCGGGCGAGGTGCCGGTGATCGCCGACACCTGGGTGCTGTTCCTGCGCCGCCGGCCCACCCGGCACGAGCGGTTCTACCTCCAGCTGGCCGGACGGCTGCGCGACGACGCGGTGCTGCCCCAGGCCCTCGCCGCGGTGGTGGCGGACGACGACGAGCTCCGGGCGGCGCAGGACGAGCTGGGGCAGCTGCCCGGCGACGAGACCTGGCGGCCGGTGGGCGAGCGCCTGCTGATGCCGCTGCCGGCCAACGCCGAGCAGGAGCGCATCGCCCGGCAGCTGGCCCGCGAGCGCGGCGTCACGGTGCAGGGCCCGCCCGGCACCGGCAAGAGCCACACGATCGCCAACCTGGTCAGCCATCTGCTGGCGCACGGCAAGCGGGTGCTGGTGACCGCGCAGAACGAGCAGGCCCTGACCGTGCTGCGCGACAAGATCCCGGAAGACCTGCGTGACCTGTCGATCGCGGTGCTCGGCTCGTCCGGCGGGGCGATGGAGCAGCTGTGGGCCTCGGCGCAGGCGGTGCAGGACATCGCCTCGCAGGTCGACGTGGACGTGGAGACCCGGGCGGTGGCGGCGCTGGAGGCCGAGCTGGACCGGGTGCGCGAGCAGCTGCGCGGCGTCGAGCTGGCCGTGCTGGAGGCGTTGCGCACCGAGGACGCGGAGTGGGACCTGCCGGCCGGGCCGGAGAAGGCGCCGCAGGTGGCGCGCTGGCTCACCGAGCACGAGTCCACGCTCGGTCTGATCCCGGACGAGCTGCCGGTGGAGGCTGTGCCGCCGCTGTCGCCGCCGGAGCTGACCCGGCTGTTCGAGCTGAGCGAACAGTTGCGGCCGGCCGACGTGCACGCGCTGCGCACCTCCCGCCCGCCCGGCGACCTGCCCACCGCGGACCGGCTGGCCGGGCTGACCAGCCGTCTCGACGACCTGCGGCACGACGTGGCCGACTTGGAACAGTCCGGCGTGGTGGTGCGCGCGCTCGACGAGACCGGGCCGGAGCGACTCGCCGAACTGCGGTCGATGACGGACGACGCGAACACCCGCCTGGCCGCGCTGGAGACCCCCTGGTTGCTGAAGATCCGCGCGGAGATTCGGGACTCGGCCCAGGGCGGGCAGACCTGGGCGGCCCGGGCCGAGCAGCTCCGGCAGCGCACCGGCACGGCGAACGAGCTCCAGCGGGCCCTGTTCGGCCACGAGATCGTCCTGCCGGCGGGCGATCCGCACGAGCAGCGCCGGACGCTGCGCGAGCTGGGTCAGAGATTCGCTGCGGGCAAGGCACTTCCGCGGTTCGGCGGGGGCGACCTGAAGCAGTTCCACGCCGGGGCGCTGATCGACGGCCGGCCGCTGCGCACGCCCGAAGACACCGCGCTGGCCCTGACCCGGCTGGAGCTCGCCGACGAGCGGGCCGCCACCCGGCGCATGCTGACCCAGCTGGGGTTCACCGACATCCCGCCCGACGATGCCGATTTTCTGCACCGCGCAACGCTTCTGGCCGAGCAGGTGGCCGAGGCCGTGGACTGGGAGCTGACCCGGCTGCCCGCCCTGCTGACCCGGCTGCGCCCGCTGCTGCCGCAGCTGCGGCCCGACCTGACCACCGCCGACCTGCGTGGGCTGGCCGAGCTGCTGGCAGCCGCGCGGGCCCGGCAGGAGGAACGCGCGGTCACCGCCGAGCTGGCCGGCCTGGCCGCCCGGCTGCGCTCGGGTGCGGAGGACCTGGGCGCCTCGCCGTTGTGGAACACCCTGCGCACGGCGCTGGACCGGCGCGACTGGGGTTCCTGGGGCGGTGCCCTGGCCGAGGCGGCCCGGCTGACGGCCCTCGAACCACTGGCGGCCGACCAGCGTTCTCTGGCCGCCCGGCTGGCCACGGTGGCGCCCGGCTGGTCCGCGGCGATCGTGGCGACCGGCGCCGACCCGGAGGTGGTCGGCCCGGTGTCGCGCGCGGCCCGGGTCTGGCGCTGGCGCACCACCGCGACCTGGCTGGACGAGTTGCTGCGGGCCGGTGACCTGGCCCGGCTCCAGTCTCAGGTGATCGCCCTCCAGCAGCGTGAGCAGGCGCTGGTGCTCCAGCGGGCCCGGCGCGGGGCCGGGCTCGGGCTGCGGCGCAACCTGCGCGACCCCAACCGCCGGGCGCTCGCCGCCTGGTTGCGGGCCCTGGGCAAGCGGGGCAAGGGCACCGGCAGGTACGCCCCGCACTGGGAGAGCGAGGCGCGCCGCTTCATGCCCGGCGCGATGGGGGCCGTGCCGGTCTGGATCATGCCCGTGCACCGGGTGATCGAGAACTTCGACCCGCTGGTCACCGAGCCGTTCGACGTGGTGATCGTGGACGAGTCCAGCCAGTGCGACCTGCTCTCGGTCGGGGTGCTGGCGCTCGGGGCGAAGGCCGTGGTGGTCGGCGACGACCAGCAGACCAGCCCGGCCGCGGTGGGGGTGAACCAGGAGCGCATCATCCAGCTCCAGAACGCGCACCTGTCCGATGTCGGCGTGAAGAGCCTGCTCACGGTGGACCAGAGCCTCTACGCCCTGTCCGAGCTGATCTTCCCGAGCACGATCCTGCTGCGCGAGCACTTCCGCTGCGTGCCGGAGATCATCGAGTTCTCCAACCGCTACTACGACGGCGACATCCTGCCGTTGCGCGAGCCGTCCACCGCCGCCATCGGCGCGCCCCTGCGACTGATCAGAACCATGGACGGCGCAACCACCGGCTCCGCCTCGGGCGACCGGATCAACCGGGCCGAGGCCCGGGCCCTGGTCGAGCAGGTGCTCACCTGCCACCGCGACAGGGCTTACGACGGAATGACTTTCGGTGTCGTGACGGTGCAGGGCTCGGCCCAGGCCCCGCTGATCGAGAACATGCTGCGCGAGCGGCTCGGCCCGGAGGCGTTCGCGCAGCGCCGGCTGCGGGTCGGCAGCCCGGCGGCGTTCCAGGGCGACGAGCGCAACGTCGTCTTCGTCAGCATGGTCGCCGACGACGCCACCTGGGCGGCCACGAAGAACGCCGACAAGCAACGGATCAACGTGGCGGCGTCGCGGGCCCAGGACCAGTTGTGGGTGTTCCACACGGTGGAGCCCGGCCGGCTGCACGCCGACGACCAGCGCCGGGCGCTGATGGAGTACGTCCGCGATGCCGGGTCGGCCACGGTCGAGGCCCACGACCTGGAGGCCCGCACCGAGTCGGAGTTCGAGCTGGCCGTGCTGCGCGAGCTGCTGCGGGCCGGCTACCAGGTGCAGGTGCAGCACCAGGTCGGCCGTTACCGCATCGACCTGGTGGTGGTCGGCCGGTCCGGGCGCCTGGCCGTGGAGTGCGACGGCGACCGCTATCACGGCGCCGACCGCTGGGAGGCCGACATCCGGCGCCAGCGTCAGCTGGAACGGCTGGGCTGGACGTTCTGGCGGATCCGGGCCTCGGAGTTCTACCGCGAGCGCGCTCTCACCGTGGCCACCCTGATCGAGCGGTTGGAGCAACACGGCATCGAGCCGCGCGAGCGCCGGCGGGCCGAGTCGTCCACAGCCGAGTCGTCCACAGCCGAATCGTCCACGGCCGGGTCGGCCCCGGCGGCGTCAGCCACGGCGGAGTCGTCGGCCGGTGCCCCGCCGGACGTCATCGACCTGGATGCTCAGGCCCGGTCCTGAGGCTGCTCGCCGGGTCCGCCACGGATCATCCCGGCCCACGGGTCGTAGGTGGCGAGAAGTTCTTCCTGCGGCGGGCGTTCGGCCTCCGGCACGTGCTGGAGGTTGATCCGGATCCGGTACCACAGCGAGCTGCGGCCGCGCATGCCGTCGACCAGCACGTCGGCCGGCTGGAGCTGCGTGGCCACCTGCGGGTGCCGGGTTCTCCAGACCTCCAGCCACTCCAGGGCCTCGGGCCTGGTGCGGGTGCGGGCGACCTCGATGAGCGGCATGGTCGGCTGCCGCCGCCCCTCCCCCTTCGGCGGCTTCTCCGCGGGGCCCATCTCCCTGGCCAGGGCCAGCAGGGAATCCACTGTGCCGGAAGAGTTCTCGATCCCGGCCCAGGGGTCGCCGAGCTCCTTCCAGCGCGGCAACACGGTGGCCACGGTGAGGTCCTCCATCCGGCAGCGTTCCACGTCGTCCCACAGCAGCGGGGTCGAGACACGCGCGTCGGCGACCGCCCGCACCGACCAGACCGACGCCGTGGTGCGGTCCTTCGCCATCTGGTTGAAATCGACGAAGACCTGCGAGCCGCGCTCCTCCTTCCACCAGCGGGCCGTGGCCAGGGCCGGGACCCGGTGCTCCACCTCGCGCGCCACCGTCTCGGCGGCCAGTCGCAGGTCTTTGAACGGCCGGTCCGGCCGCACCCGGGAGTAGATGTGAAAGCCGCGTGAGCCGGAGGTTTTCGGCCAGCTCTCCAGTCCATGGTCGGTCAGCACCTGACGCACGGTGAACGCCACCTCCACCACCTGCCCCCAGTCCACGCCGGGCATCGGGTCGAGGTCGATGCGCAGTTCGTCGGGCCGGTCCAGGTTCTCGGCCAGCACCGGATGCGGATTCAGGTCGATGCAGCCCAGATTGATCACCCAGGCCAGGCCGGCCGGGTCGCGGATCACGGTCTCCTCGGCGGACCGGCCGCTCGCGTACTTCAGCTCCGCCACCTCGACGAACGGCGGACGTGTGGACGGCGCCCGCTTCTGGAAGAACGCCTCCTCGTCGATCCCCTTCACGAAGCGCTTGAGCACCATCGGGCGGCCACCCGCCCCGCGCAGCGCCCCTTCGGCCACCGTGAGGTAGTAGTGCACGAGGTCGAGCTTGGTGATGCCGACGCCCCCGCCGGGGCGCTGCGCCGTGGGGAACACCATCTTGTCCGGGTGCGTCACCGTCACCTCGTGCCCGGCAACCTCGAGCACCACGCCCTTGTCAGCCATCCGCCCAGGCTAGGCCGCACCAGGGTGGTCCGCCGGGAGAACAACGCCCGGAATCCAAGCACCCGGATGCGCCTTCGCGGCCGCTTTCGTCGTCCATTATTTGACGTTTTGCCCGCATGCTGGAACGGAAAAGCCGATAGCCGAAAGGTTAAGCCGATCGGGTGACGGATGTTCCGCTGTCACTCCGGTGGTGGATGCCCCTGTCCGGCGAAACCTCCTACCGTCCGGACATGCCCACACTCACGGATGTGCTCCCGCGCAACGTCGCGGCCGAGCGCGCCCGGCGCGGGTGGCTCCAGAAAGACCTGGGCCGGCGGCTCGGCTGGAGCGGCACCAAGGTGTCCGAGCTGGAGACCGGCGCCCGGCGGGTGCAGGTGGACGAGCTCGGACCGCTCTGCAAGGCACTGGGTGTGCCGCTGTGGAAGCTCGCCGAGGGCGCCGACCCCGAGGAGCTGGAGGCCCTGGGCCTCACCCCGCACCGTTAGACCAGCGCCAGCCGCGGGCCGGCCACCCGGACCTCGATCTGCTGGCCCCAGGTCAGGTGCAGCCGGTCTGCCTCCAGGCCGTCGCCGAACACCACCAGATCCCCCTCCGCCACCACCGGCAGCGACTCGCCCGGCCGCAGCAGTCCCTGGGTGCGCGTGGTGCCGGTGACCGGCGACGGCCAGGCCTCACGCACGAACCAGATCAGCGAATCATCCAGCCGGCCGGGCAGTTCCGGGGCACCGGCCCGCTCCCGGGCCAGTGAGGCGCACCAGCCGGTGGAGCCGGTCCCGGTGCCGATCAGGATCCCGGACGACGACTGCCGCTCCTCGTGCAGCCGGTAGCGTGCGGACTGGTGCCCGGCGTCGCCGATGTAGAGCTCGTTCAGGGCCCGCAGCGACTGCCCGTCGTCCAGCACCGCCTCCACCATCGCGCGCGACTCGGCCCGCGCCGTTCCGGACGCCACCCGGGGCAGCAGCGCCACGCACTCCGACGCCGAATGCCGCACCAGTACACCCGGATTCACACCCGGCTCGGGATCGACACCGATCACCGGCTGCCCGCTGACGTACTTGGCCACGTTCGCCACCAGACCGTCCTGACCCACGGCCACCACCACGTCCTCCGGGTCGAACCGCAGCCGGGGCAGGTCGGACCGCTCCACCGAGGCCCGCCGCCAGCCCCCCGGCACACCGGCCTCGACCAGGCGCAACGCCTCGTGCAGGGCGTCGTGCCGGCGCTGCACCGAGGCCAGGTCGCGCCCGCGCGAGCGCAGGAAGAACTCGGCCTGCCCGCGGGTGCCGTGCCGGTCGAGCAGCAGGTCCAGCTCGCTGCGCCGGTGCACGAGCACCGCGCGGGGGGCGAGGGCCATCAGGCGTCCCGGTCCGTGCGGGCCAGGGCGCTCAGGGCGCTCGTGATGACGTCGGGGGTCAGGGTCAGGCTGCCGATCTGCGGCAGGTGGGCGGCGGCCTCGCGGGCGGCCAGGGCCAGCAGCACGTCGCGGTCGATGGTCGCGTAGACCGCCATCCGGGCCGCCTCGGTCTCCGCCTCGGCGGCACCGACCATCCGCGTGGTGTCGGCCCGGGCCTCGGCCAGCACCCGGGTCTGCTCGGCCTTGGCCTGGGTCTCGATCTGCCCGGCGGCCGCGGCCTCGGTGGCCCGGCGGCGCTCGTTCGCCCCGCGCTGGGTGACCAGCTGCTCCTCCCGGGTGGCCAGCTCGATCTGCGACTGGAGCTCGTTCTCGCTGATCGCCCGCTCCCGCTCGACGGCCAGGGCGCGGCGCTCGTAGGTGGCCCGGTCGGCCTCCTGCTGCACCTGCTCCCGGGCCGGGGTCTGGAGGGCCCGCTCCACGTCCGCCTCGGGCCGCACGTCGATCACCCGCACGTCCACCACCTCCACACCGGTCTGGAGCAGCCGCTCGTCGCCGGACAGCCCGGCGGCGATCCGCTCGCGCACCCCGGTCATCCCGGTGGCCAGCGCGCCGGTCAGCGGCAGGCCGGCCAGCAGGGCGAGCGCGTGCTGCTGCGAGGCCTCGGTCAGCATCTGCGCGATCTGCTCCAGCGGACGCCCGCGCCAGCGGCCGGTTCTCGGCTCCAGGCCGAAGTCGAGGCGGCGGGCTGCCAGGTCCGGGTCGGCCATCCGGTAGGCGACGGTGGCCTGCACCGTGACGTCCTGGAAGTCGGACGTGCGGGCGTGGAAGAGCAGGCCGAGCTCCCGGTCGTCGATCGGCACCTCGCTGAGGGCGCTGGTCAGGGGGCGGAACCAGAAGGCCTGGCCGGTTCCGGCGTGCACGGTACGGCCCCGGCTGACGTGCACCAGGTGATCCGTCGTGCCGCTGCGGACGTGCCAGACGAAGGGGTAGCGGCGGATCTCGGCCATCGGTCTTCCTCCCGACTTATCGTCACCGTGACGAGTCATGTCGAGATGACGGTAGCCCGTACCTTTGTTATCGTCAACCAGACGAAAGACGCCTCGCGCCGAAAGGACCCACCGCCGTGTCCGACTCCGAGAGCCTCGAGGACTACGACCCCGCGAAATACCCGCCCATCGCGGTGACCGTCGACATCGTCCTGCTGACCATCCGCGACGACAGTCTGGCGGCCCTGCTGATCCGCCGGGGCGGCGAGCCGTTCAAGGGCTGCTACGCCCTGCCCGGCGGTTTCGTGCAGCCCGACGAGACCCTGGCGGCGGCCGCGGCGCGCGAGCTCGAAGAGGAAACCGGCGCCCGCGGAATGCATCTGGAGCAGCTGGGCACCTACGGCGACCCGGGCCGCGACCCCCGGATGCGGGTGGTCAGCGTGGCCTACCTGGCTCTCATCCCGAACCCGCCGGAGGTCACCGGCGGCAGCGACGCCGAGTCCGCCGAGTGGTCGCCGGTGGCCACGTTCCTCGACTCCACCCTGCCCGACGCCCCGTCGCTGCTCGCCTTCGACCACCGCCAGATCCTGCGTGACGGCGTCGAGAGAGCACGCGGCAAGCTCGAATACAGCGGCCTGGCCACGGCCTTCTGCGGCAGCGAGTTCACCGTGGGCGAGCTGCGCCGGGTCTACGAGATCGTCTGGGGTGTCGACCTGGACGCCCGCAACTTCCACCGCAAGGTCACCGGCACCCTCGGCTTCCTGGAACCCACCGGCGAGATGACCACCCGCGGCGGCGGGCGCCCGGCCCAGCTGTTCCGCCGCGGGGCCACCCAGACCCTCAACCCGCCGATCCTGCGGCCGTCGCCGACGGTGTTCTAGTCACCTCTGCCGCTTCCGCTCCCGCCACCGCCCGAGCATCTGGGCCAGCTCGTCCTGCATGAACTCGATGAACTCCTGGCTCTCGCGGATCCGGTGCCCGGCCGGGCTCTCGCCCAGGGCCTGCGCACCCTCGCCCAGGGCCGCGGCCCAGCGGTTCAGCAGGACATCGCGGTTGGCCAGGGCCTCGTACCAGCTCTGCTCGAACACCCGGTAGTGGTCCTTGCGGGCGCCCGGCTCGCGCTCGCGGGCGATCATGTTGACGGTGATCAGATAGCGCACCGCACCCGACACCGCGGCCGGGCTGATCTGGAGCTTCTCGGCGATCTCGGCCGCCGTCAGCCGCCCCGTGTCGGTGGCCAGCAGCAGTACCCACACCCGGGCCGGCATCCGGCCCATCCCGGCGTTCACCAGTTCCTCGGCGAACCGCCCCACGAACCGCATGACCGCATCGTCGTCCTGCGCCAAGACCAAGAACCTGCCCGTCCACGTCCGGAGATGTATCCGTCAGCACCCTGCCCCGCATTTCCAACATTCACAACCTTGTGAAATGTGCGTACGCTCGAAGGCATGAGTGATGCCATCTCGATCGAGGGTCTGATCAAGAACTTCGGCAGCACCCGGGCCCTGGACGGGCTCGATCTGACCGTCCGCACCGGCGAGGTGCACGGTTTCCTCGGGCCCAACGGCGCGGGCAAGTCCACCACCCTGCGCGTCCTGCTCGGGCTGCTCACCCACGACGCCGGCCGGGTGCGCCTGCTCGGCGACGATCCGCGCCGCGACACCGCGGCACTCCACCGCCGCCTGGCCTACGTCCCCGGCGACGTCACGCTCTGGCCCGGCCTCTCCGGCGGGGAGGTGATCGACCTGCTCGGCCGCCTGCGGGGCGGGCTGCACGAGAACCGCCGCGCCGAGCTGATCGAGCGCTTCGAACTGGACCCGACCCGGAAGGGCCGGGCCTACTCCAAGGGCAACCGGCAGAAGGTGGCCCTGGTCGCCGCCTTCGCCTCGGAGACCGAGCTACTGCTGCTCGACGAGCCGACCTCCGGGCTGGACCCGCTGATGGAGAACGTCTTTCGGGAGTGCGTGCAGCAGACCCGGGAGAACGGCCGCACCGTGCTGCTGTCCAGCCACATCCTCAGCGAGGTGGAGCAGCTGTGCGACCGGGTGAGTATCGTGCGGGCCGGGCGCACGGTCGACACCGGCACGCTCGACGACCTGCGCCAGCTCACCCGCACCACGATCGAGGCCGAACTGGACTCCGAACCGGTTGGCCTGGAGGCACTTCCGGGCGTCCACGGGGTCAGCGTGCACGGCTCCGGGCCGGTGCACCTGCACGCCGAGATCGAGCCGGAGGCCCTGGCCGGGGTGGTGCGGCTGCTCGGCCAGGCCGGCACCCGCAGCCTGGTGAGCCGTAAACCCACGTTGGAAGAGCTCTTTCTGCGTCACTACCGCACCGGGGCGGCGGCGTCATGATCACGCTGACCCGCTTCGCCCTGCGCCGGGACCGGGTGAGGCTGACCGTCTGGCTGCTCGGGATCGCCTGCGTCCCGAGCGGTGTCGCGACCACCCTGGCCGATCTCTACCCCGACGTGGCGTCGCGCCGGCCGCTCTCCGCCGATCTGGCGCACAACCCCGGCCTGCTGGCCTTCACCGGTCCGGCCGACAACCTGCTCAGCCTCGGCGGCCTCGTGGTCTGGCGCGGCATGGGCACCACCTGCATCCTCGCCGCGATCATGAACTTCCTGCTGGTGCTGCGGCACACCCGGGCCGACGAGGAGTCCGGCCGTCTGGAGCTGCTGCGCTCCGCCCCGGTGCGCCGGTCGGCCCCGCTCGACGCCGCCCTGCTCACCGCCCTGATCGCCGACCTGGTGCTGGCCCTGCTGATCGCCGCCGGCCTGATCGGTGCCGGGCTGCCCGCCGGCGGGTCGCTACGGTTCGGGCTCGCCACGGCCGCCTGCGGCCTGTTCTTCGCCGGGCTCGCGGCGGTGACCGCCCAGCTCACCGAATTCACCCGCCCGGCAACCGGTGTCGCCGCCGCCGGGCTGGCCACGGCCTACCTGTTAAGGGCGGTCGGGGACTCGTCCGGCCCGCACTGGCTGGCCTGGCTGTCGCCGATCGGCTGGGCCCAGCGGTCCGGGGCCTTCGGTGGTGGCCCATGGTGGACGACGCCGGCCGCGCTGCTCGCGGCCGGGCTCCTCGCGCTGGCCGCCCGCCGCCTGGAGGCCCGGCGCGACTTCGGCGGGGGAATCGTGGCCTCCCGGCCGGGTCCGGCGCGGGCCACCCGGCTCGGCTCCTCGTTCGCCCTGGCCTGGCGACTCCAGCGCGGCACCCTGCTGGCCTGGACGCTCGGGCTGGCCGGGTTCGGCCTGGTGTCCGGCGGCCTGGCCGAGGGCGTGGGCGGGCTGGTCGACGACTCGCCCCAGCTGGCCGACGTGCTCTCCGCACTGGGCGGGGAGCAGTCGGTGGTCGACTCCTACCTGGCCACCGTGTTCGGCATCTACGGGCTGCTGGCGGGGGCCTACGCCGTGTCCGCGCTGCTGCGGCTGCGCGCCGAGGAGACGGAGGGCCGGGCCGAGGCGCTGCTCGCCACCCCGGTCGGCCACCTGCCCTGGGCCGCGGGCCACCTGGCGATCGCCCTGGGCGGCGTCGCCGTGATGCTGCTCGCGGCCGCACTGACCACCGGCCTCACCTACGGTCTGGCCGCCGGTGACCTGGGCGGCGCGCTGCCCGACGCGGTGCGGGCCGCGATCGGCCAGATCATCGCCGCCTGGGTGTTCGCCGGGCTCGGCCTGCTGCTGTTCGGGCTGCTGCCCTCGGCGGCGCCGGGGGCCTGGGCCGCGATCGCCGGGGCGGCCGTGCTGTATCTGCTCGGGGACGCCCTGAACCTGCCGCAGGCGGTGCTGGACGTGAGCCCGTTCACGCATCTGCCCGCCCTGCCCGGCGGCGATCCGTCCGTCACACCCTGGCTCTGGCTGCTCACGATCACTGCCCTCCTGGCCGGAGCCGGGCTGACCGCTTTGAACCGGCGTGACCTGCACTAGACACTAGGGCCCGTGCAGGTATGCGTGCTGGGGCCGTTGACGATCGAGGCCGAGGGTGGGCCGGTCGACATCGGCGGTGCCCGGTTGCGTGCACTCCTGGTCAGGCTGGCGGCCGACGCCGGCTCCTGGGTGCCGGTGAGCCGGCTGGTGCAGTCGCTGTGGCTGCTCGACCCACCGGCCGACGAGGTCAACGCGTTGCAGTCGCTGGTCTCCCGGCTGCGCCGGGCACTGCCCCGGCCCGACCTGGTGGAGTCCGGACCGGCCGGGTACCGGCTGGTGATCACCACCGACGACGTGGACGCCCTGGCCTTCGAGCAGATGGTCAGCCAGGGCCGTCGGGCGACCACGCCGCAGGAGACCGTGGACCTGCTCGGCCGGGCCCTGCGGCTGTGGCGTGGCAACCCGCTGACCGAGGTGGCCGACGCCCCCTACGCCGAGGCCTGGACCGAGCGGCTCGACCGGCTGCGGCTCACCGCCGTCGACGAGCGCGCGGCCGCGCTGATCGACCTCGGCCGGCCCGGCGAGACGGTGACCGAGCTGGAGGAGGTGGCCGCGCAGCACACGCTGCGCGAGCGCACCCACGAGCTGCTGATCCGGGCTCTGGCCGCGGACGGCCGGCAGGGCGAGGCGCTGGCCGTGTACGAGCGGCTGCGCCGGGCGATGGCCGACGAGCTCGGGCTCGATCCGCCCACGGCTCTCCAGGAGCTCCAGGCTCGGGTACTGCGTGACGACTCCGCCCTGCGTTCGTCGTCCCCCCGCCAGACCCCGCCACGCCGCACCAACCTGCGGGTGCCGCTGACCAGCTTCGTCGGCCGGGAGGCCGAGCTGGCCGGGATCACCGGCCAGCTCCGGCTGGCCCGGCTGGTCACCCTGGTCGGCACCGGTGGTGCCGGAAAGACCCGCCTGGTCGGCGAGGTGGCCAGCCGTCTCACCGGTCACGACGCGGTGTGGATGGTGGAGCTGGCCCCGGTGATGAACCCGGACGACGTGCCCTCCACCGTACTGGGCAGCATCGGCACGATCGACCGGTCGCAGCTCGACGTCTCGGTGACCACCCCGCAGCCGGTGCGGGAGGCCCGCACCCGGCTGGTCGAGGCCCTGGCCCCGCACGACACGGTGATCGTGCTGGACAACTGCGAGCACCTGATCGAGGCCTGCGCCGAGCTGGCCGGGTTCCTGCTCGCCCGCTGCCCCCAGCTGACCGTGCTGGCCACCAGCCGGGAGCCCCTGGGCATCGTGGGCGAGTCGATCTGGCCGGTACGCCCACTGTCGACCCAGCACTCCGACAGCCAGAACTCGCCTGCGGTCGAGCTTTTCATCGACCGCGCCGCCCTGGTGCGCCCGGGGTTCCGGCTCACCCCGGAGAACACCGGCGCGGTCACCGAGATCTGCCGCCGCCTCGACGGCCTGCCCCTGGCGATCGAGCTGGCCGCCGCCCGTCTGCGCACCCTCGGGCCGGAGGCGCTGGCCGGCCGGCTGGACAACCGGTTCCGGCTGCTCACCGGCGGCAACCGCACGGCCATGCCGCGGCACCAGACGCTGCGCGCGGTGGTGGCCTGGAGCTGGGAGCTGCTGACCGACACCGAGCGCGACCTGATCGAGCGGCTGTCGGTGTTCCCCGGCGGAGTCACCGCGGAGACCGGCTCGGCCGTCTGCACCGCCGCGATCGGTGGAAAGCCCGACTTCGACGAGGACGACGTCACCGATCTGCTCATCTCGCTGGCCGACAAGTCGCTGCTGGTGGCGAACACCGACGGGGCGCAGCCGCGTTACCGGTTGCTGGAGACGATCCGGGAGTACGCGCTGGAACGGCTCTCCGAGCGCGGTGGGATGGCGAGCATGCGCCGGGCCCACGCGGTGTACTTCCTGAACCTGGCGGAGACCGCGGACCCGCACCTGCGCGGGTCGGAACAGCTCGTCTGGCTGGCCCGGCTCACCGCCGAGCGCGACAACCTGCTGGCCTCGCTGCGCTTCGCGGTGGAGACCGAGGACGCCGACCACGCCGTGCGCCTGGCCGGCGCGCTGTGCTGGTTCTGGGCGATGACCAGCCGGCACGAGGAGGCCGGCAACTGGGCCGAGCAGGCCCTGCGGGTGCCCGGCGGGACCGACCCGGCACACCGGCTGTTCGCCCTGGTGCTGCGGGTTCTGAGCACCTCGATGGAGGGTGAGCGGATGCCCTCGGAGGAACAGCTCGCCGAGATCGAGGAGCAGTTCGCCCTGGTGGACGTGTTCCAGGCACACCCACTGCTGAGCTTCGTCGAACCCTCTCTGGCCGCCCTGCGTGAGGGTATGGAGGCGGGCCGGGTGATCGCCGAGCGGCTGATGGTCCAGCACCCGGATCCGTGGGCCCGCACCATGCTCAAGATGATGACGGCGCTGCTCGCCGAGAACGAGGGCGAGTTCGACCTCACCGCGAAGCTGGTCCCGCAGGCCCTGGCCGAGTTCCAGGCGATCGGCGACCGCTGGGGCATCGGCACCGCGAGCAGCCAGCTCGCCGAGGTGCGGCGCACACTGGGCGATCTGGACGGGGCGATCGAGCTGCTCGCCCAGGCCCGGCAGATGATGATGGAACTGCTGGTGACCGACGACGAGGCGCACGCGCTGGTCCGGATCGCCCGGATGCGCCGCGAGCTGGGCGACCTGGACGGGGCCCGGCGCGATCTGGAGACGGCCCGGCAGATCACCGTGGGCACCGGCTCGGCGATGTCGGAGGCCCTGGTGCTCTCCGGCGAGGCCTCACTGGAGGCGGCCGAGGGCAACCTGGTGCCGGCCCGGCGACTCGCTGAGAGGGCACTGGAGAAGTCTCAGGAGACGCCCGAGTCGGTTCCCCAGCTGCGCGGGATGCTGCTTGCCGACCTGGCCGGCTTCGAGATGGACAACGGCGAGATGCCGTCTGCTCTGAAGCATCTCGGCGAGGCCGTGTCGGACGCCGTGCGCAGCCGCGACATGCCGGTGGTGAGCCGGGTGATGGTGAACGTGGTGCAGTACCTGCTGGCCACCGGCCAGGCCGGCACCGCCGCGCAGATGCTCGGCGCCGCCGCCGCGGTGCGTGGCCACAGTGGCCTGGCCGACCCGGACTTCGCCCGGATCACGCGCAAGCTGCACGAGGTTCTCGAACCGGCGCGGTTCACCGCGGCTTTCGAGAAGGGCGAACAGATGGAAAGGCCCGTCGCCCTGGAGTTCCTGAACGACACGATCAAGGACGCCGCCGAGCCCGGTCCGGGCCCAGCGGCGTCCTCAATTTAGGTTTTTCAGGTACGGGAGCGGTACATCCGCACGGCGAGCGGGGCGAACACCGCCATGATGCCCACCGACCAGGCGATCGACTGAAGTGCGGGGCTGAGGATCTCGCCGCCGAGCATCAGGCCGCGGCAGGCCTCGGTGAGGTGCGTGATCGGGTTGACCTTCACCCAGGCCTGGAGCCAGCCCGGCAGCGTGTCGGTCGGCACGAACATCGACGAGCCGAAGGTCAGCGGGAACATCACCAGGAACCCGATGCCCTGCACCGTGCCGGAGTTGCGCACGGTGGTGCCGAGGAACACCGACACCCAGGTCAGCGAGAAGGCGAAGAACAGCACCAGCAGGCAGGCCCCGAGCGCCTGGAGGACGTTGGTCTCCACCCGGAATCCGATGGCGTAGCCGAATCCGAGCAGCACGGCGATCGAGGTCACGAACCGCACGACGTCACCCAGCACCGCCCCGACCAGCGGCGCCGCCCGGGGTATCGGCAGGCTGCGGAACCGGTCGAACACGCCTTTTCCCATGTCGGTGTTGAGGTTCACCCCGATCGCCAGGGTCGCGAACAGCACGGTCTGCACCATCAGGGCGGGCAGCACGAATTGCAGGTAGGCGTGCTGGGAACCGGAGATCGCGCCGCCGAACAGGTACACGAACAGCACGGTGAAGATGATCGGCTGCACGGTGACGTCGATCAGCTGTTCCGGCGTGCGCCGGATCTTGAGGATCGACCGGCCCGCCAGGATCAGCGAATGCCGCACCAGGGGAAAGGGTTTGGCGGGGGTCTCGGAGGTGGGCGCGGAGGGGACGTCCGGCGCCTCGGTCATCAGGGTGGGGGCGGTCATGCCGCACGCTCCTCTTCGCGGACGCCGGTCAGGCTGTAGAAGACCTCGTCCAGGCTGGGCAGTCGCAGGGAGAGTTCGGTGACGGGGATGCGGGCCTCGTCGAGCCGGCGCACCAGGGCGGTCAGCGCGCCGTCGTTGTCGACCGGCACGCTGAGCACGCCGCGGGCGGGTGAGTCGACGGCCTTGGCCGACACCTGGCCCAGCAGGTCGCGCACGGTGTCGAGGTGGGCCGGGTCGGTGGGCCGCACCACCAGGGTCTGGCCGCCGACCACCTGCTTGAGCTCGGCCGGCGTGCCGTGGGCGATCACCCGGCCGTGGTCGATCACGGTGATGTCGTCGGCGAGCGCGTCGGCCTCCTCCAGGTACTGCGTGGTCAGCAGCACGGTGGTGCCGTCGGCGACCAGACCGCGCACCAGGCGCCAGACGTCGTCGCGCTTGGCCGGGTCGAGGCCGGTGGTGGGCTCGTCGAGGTAGATCACGGCCGGGCGGCCGACCAGACTGGCCGCGAGGTCGAGGCGGCGGCGCATGCCGCCCGAGTAGTGCTTGGCCGGGCGGTCGGCGGCCTCGGCCAGGTCGAACTGGCCGAGCAGGTGCCGGGCCCGGGCCAGCGCGTCGCGCTTGGTCAGGTCGAGCAGACGGCCGATGAGCACCAGGTTCTCGGTGCCGGTCAGGTCTTCGTCGACGGAGGCGTACTGGCCGGTGAGGCCGATCTGGCGGCGGACCTGCGGCGCCTGGCGCACGACGTCCAGGCCCGCCACGGTCGCGCGCCCCGCGTCGGGTCGCAGCAGTGTGGCGAGGACCCGGACGGCTGTCGTCTTGCCGGCGCCGTTCGGCCCGAGGACCCCGAGGACAGTGCCCTCGGAGGCCGCCAGGTCGACGCCGGCCAGGGCGGTGGTCGCGCCGAAGCGCTTGACCAGGCCCTCGGCCTCGAAGGCGTATGCCATGAGTGGGCTCCTTGGATGGGTACTTGCTGACCCGTCCACGGTGGCCCGGCGCGCTGTCAGGCCGCGCACGGCTCGCTGTCAGGCGCTGTCACTGCGCCTGACAGCGGGTCGTCACATCTCGAACTCGCCGCCGCCGAAGTCACCGCCGCCGAAGTCACCGAAGTCGCCACCGGCCTCTTCCAGCTCGGCCTGGCCGTTTTCGGCCTGCTGGGTGAAGTCGTCGGCCGCGGCCTCGTAGCCTTCCTGGAACTCGCTCTCGTCGAACCCGTCGAACATCGCGTCGGCGATGGCGGTGCCGACGAACGCGCCGGCCACACCGGCGAGCAGACCACCGGCGAGCATGCCGCCCATGCCCATGCCGCCGCCCATGCCACCCATGCCGCCGCTCATGCCGCCGCCGCGGCCGAAGCTGCGCTCCAGGGTGCCCGGGCTGCGCATCTCCGCGCGGGTGGCCATGCGGGCCAGGTCACGCGGACTGTCGGTGCGGGCCCGCTCGGCCGGTGGCACCTCGCTGGAGAGCTCGGCCAGCACCTGACGCCGCTGGTCGGGCGAGAGCTTGGCGAACGCCTCGGCGTGCGCCTCCTCGATGCGCTCGGGAGGTGCCGTCTTCAGCATGTAGCGATAGCGCGCGATGGCGGCCTGGTCGGCCTGCGCGTCGCTGCCCGGCTCGGCCCCCGGACGAGACGGCTGCGGGTAGCCGCCCGGGCGGCCGGTGGGCGAGCCCCAGGCCGGTTGCTGCTGCTGCCCGCCCCAGTTCTGCTGATACCCCTGCTGCTGGTATCCCTGCTGGTATCCCTGCTGCTTGTCACGGCCCAGAAGCCTGTCCAGGAAGCCCACGACAGGTCACACTCCTCCGTCTTGTCGTCACGACCTCACGCAGTGACGCTGCCCCATGTCGAACGAGTGCGCGAATGCACAGGTTCCTCACGGGTTCAGGGTGGGGTCGTGCCCAGCGGGGTCATCCGCACGGACTCGGTCGGGGCGACGGGTTCGACCGACGACACCACGCGGCCGAAAACACCCGCGAAGAGCGCCTGCAACCCGATGAAGGCCGCCAGGAACGCGGCCACCGCCCCGCAGACGATCAGCCCGTACTCGACCACCGAGGCACCGGTGTCGCAGGTGCGGCCACGACTCACCCCGCCGACACTACGGCCCAGCCGCGCGGGAACGCCGGCAACCGGGAAACTACTGCGCGTGGGATGCCTCAGGGTCGTGACGATCGCACCGGCTGTGCTGCTGACGGTGCTGCTGGCCGGGCTGCCGGCCTGTTCCGCCCCGGCCCCGGACGCCGATGCCCGCCCCACCCGGACCGCGCAGGACCCGAACCGGCCCAACCTGGTGTTCGTGCTCACCGACGACCTGTCGATGAACCTGCTGAAATACCTGCCCGCGGTGCGGCAGATGCAGCGTGAGGGCACCACGTTCTCCCGGTACTTCGCCACCGACTCGCTCTGCTGCCCGTCCCGCGTCTCCATCTTCAGCGGCCGCTACCCGCACAGCACCGGCATCTACCGGAACGTCGGTGACGACGGCGGATACCTCACCTTCAAGGCGCGCGGCCTGGAGCGTGACACGATGGCGGCCGATCTCCAGAAGGCCGGCTACCGCACCGCGATGATGGGCAAGTATCTGAACCAGTACCAGCCCGGCACCCCGCGCAGGCCGCGTCCGGTGCCACCCGGGTGGAACGAGTGGGCGGTCGCGGGTTACGGCTACAACGGGTTCGACTACAACCTGAACCAGACCGGCCAGGTGGTGCACCACGGCACCGGCCCGGGCGACTACATCACCGACGTGCTCTCCGGGCTGGGCCAGGACTTCATCCGCCGCGCCGCCGCCGAGAACCAGCCGTTCATGCTGGAGATCGCGCCGTTCATGCCGCACGCGCCGTACATCCCGGCGCCGCGGCACGCCAACGAGTTCGCCGGGCTGAAAGCGCCCCGCACCCGGGCCTACGGCGCGACCACCCGGAACGCGCCGTCGTGGCTGAAGCGGTACCGGCTGACGGCACGCGACCGGGCGGGCATGGACCGCGACTTCCGGCTGCGGGCCCAGGCGGTGCAGGCAGTGGACGAGATGGTCGCGGCCCTGCGCCAGCAGCTGGAGGCCACCGGCACGGCCGGCAACACCTACCTCGTGTTCAGTTCCGACAACGGTTACCACATGGGCGAACACGCGCTGACCAGCGGCAAGACCACGGCCTTCGACACCGACATCCGGGTGCCGTTCGTGGTGGTCGGGCCGGACGTGCCGGCCGGGCAGACGGTAAACGCCCTGGCCTCGAACATCGACGTCCGGCCCACCTTCGGCGCTCTCGCCGGGGCACGGGTACCGGCCCACGTGGAGGGGCAGAACCTGGCCCCGTTGTGGCGGGGCGGCTCGTCCCGCCGGCAGTTCGTGCTGGTCGAGCACCACGGGCCGGTGACGAACCGGAAGGACCCGGACTACCCGCTGCCGGCCGGCGGCAATCCACCGGACTACGAGGCGATGCGGGGCAAGGACTGGCTCTACGTGCTCTACCGGGGCGGCGAGCAGGAGTACTACGACATGACCCGGGATCCGCACCAGCTGAACAACATTGCCGGTTCGGTGTCGAAGAAGCGGCTGCGGCGGCTCAAGGCCGTGCTGCGCCGGGCCGAGGCCTGCTCCGGCGGCGCGTCCTGCGCGCGGGCCCAGCGAGCCGGCCGGTGACCGCACCCGCCCGCAAGGCCCGCGGCGCCTTCTTCACCCCCGCCCCGATCGCCGGTTACGTCACCCGGTGGGCCCTGCGCGGACCCGCCGGCCGCGTGCTCGAGCCGGCTTCCGGAGAGGCCGCCTTTCTGCTCGCGGCAGCCGAGTTCGGTGGTCCGGAGTGGCTTCTGGACGGCGTCGAGCTGCATCCCGCCTCGGCCGACGCCGCTCGCTCGGCGCTGGCCGCGACCGGTATCCAGGCCGGCGTCACCACCGCCGACTTCTTCACGCTGAACCCGACCGGCGACTACGACGCGGTGATCGGCAACCCGCCGTACGTGCGCTACCACGACTTCACCGGGGCCGACCGGATGCGGGCCCAGGCCGCGGCCCGCCGGGCCGGGGTGGCGCTGAGTGGCCTGGCCTCGTCGTGGGCGGCGTTCACCGTGCACGCCGCCGGATTCCTGCGCCCCGGTGGGCGGCTCGGCCTGGTGCTGCCGGCCGAGTTGCTCAGCGTGAACTACGCCGCGCCGGTGCGCCGGTTCCTGCTGGAGAACTTCGCCCAGGTGCGGCTGGTCGCCTTCACCGAGCGGGTCTTCCCCGAGGTGGTGGCCGAGATCGTGCTGCTGCTGGCCGACGGCTACCGGTCCGGCTCGGGACATCTCGAGACGCTTCAGGTGCACAATGCCGCTGAGCTCGAGACCCTGCCCACCGAGCCGATTTTCGAGTCGTTCACGGTGACCGCCCCGGACCGTAAGTGGACGCCCGCGCTGATCCCGGCCGAGCCGCTGCGGGCCTTCGACCAGTTACTGCGTGGCCCGGCGTTCGGGGTGCTCGACGACTGGGGCAAGGTCACGCTCGGCATCGTCACGGGCAACAACGGCTACTTCGCCCTGACCCCGGAGCGCGCGGCCGGCCTCGGGCTGGGCCCGGCCGACCTGTTGCCGCTCTCCCCGCCCGGCAGCTCGCACCTGCGGGATCTGGAGTTCACCGCCGAGGCCCTGGCCGACCTGGGCTCGGACGGCGCCGCCACCCTGCTGTTCCGGCCGGACCTCAAGCGTTCCCCGGCCGCCGTCGCCTACGTCCGCTCCGGCGAGGCGCAGGGCGTGCACGAGGCCTACAAGTGCCGCATCCGCACGCCGTGGTGGCAGGTGCGGCTGCCCGAGCCGCCCGACCTGCTGCTCACCTACATGAACGCCGACGCGCCGCGACTGGTCGCCAACACCGCCCGGGCGCACCACCTGAACTCGGTGCACGGGATCTACCTGCACGACCCGTCCCTGGCCCGGCTGCTGCCGCTGGCCGCCCTCAGCTCGGTCACCCTGCTCGGCGCCGAGACGGTCGGAAGATCCTACGGAGGTGGACTTCTCAAGCTGGAGCCGAGCGAGGCCAAGCAGTTGCCGCTGCCCTCGCCGGACCTGCTGCGCGACGCCGCGCCGGCCCTGGAGGCGATCCGGCCCCAGGTGGCCTCGGCCCTGGCCCGGTTCCGGCTGCCCGAGGCGACCCAATTGGTGGACGACGCACTGCTCAGCCGCACCCTGGGCCTGGATCCCCAGGTGGTGCGGCAGCTTCGCTCCGCCCACGCCCATCTCCAGACCCGGCGGCAGGACCGGGCACGGACCCGGTTCTGACAGCCGACCTGGGTCACCCCGGGCAGCGTTTCGTCCCGGCCACCAGCCTCCGTCCTGCACCGGGTCGCCCGCCTATTACCCGGGATCCGGGACCGGTCGACCTGAGACCTCGACCGCTTCCACGACCTGCCCGCCGCCGACATCACCTTGGCTCGCGGGCATCCTGTCCGGCATCACGATTTCTCATGACCGGTCGGCCGGCGTGACGTTCCTCTCGGCCGGGAAGAAAATTGTGCCCCGGCGGGCACAGCTGACACGACAAGACGAAGACCCCCGGATGATCTCCGGGGGTCTTCGTTCGACGGTGCGCGAGGGGGGAGTTGAACCCCCATGCCCTTTCGGGCACACGGACCTGAACCGTGCGCGTCTGCCTATTCCGCCACTCGCGCTTGTTGCTGGTACTGCTGGTGTTTCTTGGTGTTGCTCCTTGGTGCGGTCCAAACGCTAGCACGATTTGCGGGGCCCCCTTGACCACCGCCCCCGCGCCCGGGGCCGCCGTCGGTGACGAGCCGGGCATCTGGGGATAATCGGTGTCGATCTCCGGCCCCCGTCACATCCACGGGCCGGACCGGCTCGCGGATACGCTGGAGGTGACTGGACCCGTGCCGAGGATCGTGGCGCGCCTCTCAGCCGTTGTCCGCGACGGGGGGCTGTCACGGAGCCCGAGCACCGGACCGGTCGTGAAGCGACCGTGACTGCGGCAGGATCTGTGAGGATCAGCAGTCATCCACCGGACCGGGAGGAGGTAGCCGTGGGAATGTTCGACCGGATGGAGAAGGGCATCGAGCGCGCCGTCAACGGCGCCTTCGCCAAGGCCTTCAGAAGTGAGGTGCAGCCGGTCGAGATCGCCAGCGTCCTCCGCCGCGAGCTCGACGACCGCGCCACCGTGGTCGCACGGGGCCGCACCCTCGCGCCGAACACCTTCGTGGTCGACCTCGGCACGAGTGACTACGAACGCCTCGGCGAGTGGGAAGCCACGCTCAGCGAAGAACTGCGCGACGTGATCGCCGAGCACGCGGACAGCCAGGAGTACTCCTTCGTCGGGCCGATCACGGTCCGGTTCGAGCAGGCGCACGACCTCGACACCGGCCGTTTCCTGGTCCGGAGCAGCACCACCCGGGGCACCCGCCCCCAGCAGCCGCACCCGCAGCAGCAGGCGATGTCCCGCCCGCAGCAGCAGTCAGCGGGTTACGGGCCCCCGCCCGTGCAGCATCAACAGCAGCAGCCCGATCACCCGTCCCTGGTAGTGGACGGCCGGGTGTACCCGATTACCGCGGCGGTCACCGTGATCGGCCGCGGCACCGAGGCAGACGTGATCGTCGACGACATCGGTGTGTCCCGGCGACATGCCGAGGTCCGCGTCGAACACGGCCGCCTGGTCGCTGCCGATCTGGGATCAACGAACGGCACCTTCGTCGACGGCGAGCGGATCAGTACCGCCGAGGTCGTCGACGGCAGCCAGATCAAGATCGGCCGCAGCACCCTCGTCGTCCGCTTCGGATCATGGTGATGAAACCGCGATGAGCGAGCTCACGCTGACCCTGCTCCGGCTGGGTTTTCTCGCAATCCTCTGGCTGCTGGTTCTCTCGGTCGTGGCGGTTCTGCGCCGCGACCTGTTCAACAGCGCCAGGGTCAGCCGCCGGCAACCGGCGATGGCCGGGGGCGGTGGTCCGATACCGGGCGGCAGATCCCAGCCGTCCCATCAGCCGGAGGCCCCACCGATGCCGACCACACTGGTCGTCACGGCGGGATCACTGAAGGGCACGACCATCCCGCTGGGGCAGGCTCCGATCCTGATCGGACGCGCCCCGGAGAGCACGCTGGTGCTCGACGACGACTATGCCTCGGGCCGTCATGCCCGGCTGTCGTTGCGGCACGGGCAGTGGATGGTCGAGGATCTCGGATCAACCAACGGGACCTTTCTGGGACGCAACCGCGTTCAGGATCCGGTACCGATCGCCCCCGGAGCACAGGTCCGGATCGGGCGTACCGTCCTAGAGCTGCGGAGGTAAGACATGGCGATCGCGTTGCGGTACGCGGCGCGCTCCGATGTCGGCCTGGTCCGGTCCAACAACCAGGACTCCGGCTTCGCCGGACCCAGCCTGCTGATCATCGCGGACGGTATGGGCGGGCACGCGGGCGGTGACATCGCGTCGTCCCTGGCCATCGGGAACATGGCGGCGCTGAACGACCTGGAGCACGGGCTCGAGGCCGCGCTGGACGAGCTGACCGAGTCGTTGCGGCACGTCCAGCACGAGCTGGAAGCACGCGTGGTGGACGAGCCGGCACTGTCCGGCATGGGCACCACGGTCACCGCGATCCTGCGGGCCGGCAGCGGTCAGCTGGCCCTGGCGCACATCGGTGACTCGCGGGCCTACGTGCTGCACAACGGCCGGCTCGACCAGATCACGCGCGACCACACGTTCGTCCAGCGGTTGGTGGACGACGGGCGGATCACGCTGGCCGAGGCCGAGCAGCATCCTCAGCGCTCGGTGCTGATGCGGGTGCTGAGCGACGTGATGGACGACGTCGAACCCGACCTCACCACGCTCGACGCGCGCATCGGTGACCGGTACCTGCTGTGCTCCGACGGGCTCTCCGGCGTGGTCAGTTTCGAGACCATCGAAGAGACCCTGGCATTCGGGAAAGACCCGGCGAGCACCTGCGACCAGCTGGTCCAGCTGGCCCTGCGCAGCGGTGCCCCCGACAACGTCACCTGCATCGTGGCCGACGTGGTCGACTCCGTGAGCTCTCCCGTGAGCATCGAGCCGGTGATCGTCGGAGCCGCCTCTCTTCATCCCCAGCCGCGGGTCGGATTCGGCGGATCCGCGGCTGAACGAGCGGCCGAGCTGACCTCCACGGCACCGATTCCGGTGGTCCGCGACTACGACCAGCGTGATCACCCGGCCGAGCAGCTGTACGCCGACGACTACCAGGACGAGTACCGCGACGAGTACGGCCAGCCGTACCGCGACGGTTACCGCGACCAGTACGGGGAGTACGGCGACCAGTACGACCGGTACGAGAACGGGTCGCGCCAGGAGGAGGAGCCGCCGCCGGGCGATCGCCGGCGCGGCGGCCGGGGCCGCAAGGACAACCCGAAGCGCGGCCTGCGCATCGGGGTGTTCACGCTGGTCCTGCTCATCCTGCTGGGCGGTGGCGGGTTCGGTGCCTACCGCTGGAGCCAGGGGCAGTACTTCGTCGGTGCCGACTCCGGTTCGGTGGCCGTCTTCAAGGGCCTGAAGACGAAGGTCGGCCCGATCGACCTGAAGAGCGTCGACTCGCGCGCCTCCGACGTACCGGTGAGCGGCCTGTCGGAGAGCAGCCAGGCCAAGGTCAAGGCCGGCATCCCGGCCGACGACAAGGCCGCCGCCGAGTCCACCGTGAACGGCCTGCGGGCCGAGGCCCAGTGCATCGCCAACGCCGAGGCAGCCGCCGCGGCCGAGGAAGAGGCTCAGGCCAACCCCACGCCGACCGAGACGCCGACGCCCGACCCGACCACCACCAAGGCGGCCGGCAAGAAGGCCACCGAGAAGTCGACCGACAAGTCGGCCAACGCCGACGGCACCGTCAGCGACACCGAGGCCGGTATCGAGCTGGTCGGCAACACCACCGGAACCGGCACCTCGACGGGGACACCGACCCCGACGACGACGTCCACGCCGGGTGGTGGGAACACCACGTCGGACTGCGGGGAGGACAGCTGATGGCGGCCGCGACAACTGCGGCACCGCGCACCGGCCGCAACATGGAGGCCCTGCTGATCGCCGTGGCGATCGGCCTGGCCATCGGCTCCTACGCCCTGGTCGGCCTGGCCATCGACGGCTCGCTCCCGCCGGGGATGCTCGGCTACGGCGCGGGTCTGGGCGGGCTGGCCCTGGTGCTGCACCTGGCGGTGCGCAGGTTCGCGCCCTATGCCGACCCCACGCTGCTGCCGATGGCGATGCTCCTCAACGGCCTGGGCCTGGTGATGATCCACCGGCTCGACCTGGCCAAGGGGTTGTCGTTCAGCGAGTCGCAGGCGTTCCGGCAGCTGCTGTGGAGCACGCTCGGGGTGGTCGCGGCCATCGTCATCGTGGTCTGGCTGCGTGATCACCGGCTGCTCAGCCGCTACACCTACGTGGCCATGGCCGGCGGTCTGTTCATGCTGCTGCTGCCGCTGGTGCCGTTCCTGGGCAAGAACCTGAACGGCGCCCGCATCTGGATCGGCCTCGGCCCGTTCTCGTTCCAGCCGGCCGAGATCGCCAAGATCCTGCTGACCATCTTCTTCGCCGGATACCTGGTCACCGCCCGGGACTCGCTGTCCCTGGCCGGCCGCAAGGTGATCGGCGTGCAGCTGCCCCGGGCCAAAGACCTGGGCCCGTTGCTCACTGCCTGGGGCGTCACCCTGGCCGTGCTCGTCTTCGAGCGCGACCTGGGCACCTCGCTGCTGTTCTTCGGCATGTTCGTCGGTCTGCTCTACGTGGCCACCGAGCGCGGCAGCTGGGCCCTCATCGGCCTGCTGCTGTTCGTCGGTGGCGCCCTGGCCGCCTTCAAGGTGTTCACGCACGTGCAGAACCGGGTCAACTACTGGCTGCACCCGTTCGACCCGGACATGATCGACAACGCCACCCAGATCGTGCAGGGCATCTTCGGCATGGCCAGCGGCGGTCTGCTCGGCACCGGCTGGGGCGAGGGCAGCCCGCAGACCAACTACTACGCCGAGAGCGACATGATCTTCGCCTCGCTCGGCGAGGAGCTGGGCCTGACCGGGTTGTTCGCCCTCCTGCTGATCTACGCGCTGATCGTGGAGCGCGGCATCCGCACGGCCATCGGGGCCCGCGACGGCTTCGGAAAACTGCTGGCCACAGGTTTGTCCTTCACAGTGGCGATGCAGGTCTTCATCGTCGTCGGCGGTGTCACCCGGGTGATCCCGCTGACCGGTCTGACCCTGCCGTTCATGGCCGCCGGTGGTTCGTCGCTGCTGGCGAACTGGGTGATCATCGCGATCCTGATGCGGATCTCGGACTCGGCGCGGCGTCCGGCCAGTGAGGTGGACGGCGACGGGCCGCTCTTCGACCTTCCGTTCGACGAACTGCCCGACGAGCTGAAAGACGAACTGAACGACGGCCCGGAGCGCCACGGCGACCGCCGCGACGGCTTCGGTCCGGGTGACAATCAGGAAACGGTGGTGGTCCGGTGAACAGCCCGATCCGGCGGCTCGCCGCGGTGATCACCGTGCTCTTCGCGTCGCTGTTCATCAGCGTCACCTACATCCAGGTGGTCTCGGCGGCGTCGCTGGAAGACAACGCGAGGAACACCCGGTCGCTGACGAAGGAACGCAGCCGTCAGCGCGGTCAGATCCTGGCCGGCAGCAAGGTGATCGCCAGCTCCGAGCCCAGCGACGACGTGTACAAGTACCTGCGCAGCTACTCCAGCGGCGCGATGTACGCCCCGGTGACCGGGTACTACTCGGTGCGTGGCAACTCCACCGGTCTGGAGGGCGCGGAGAACGAGTACCTGTCCGGTTCCTCGGACGAGCTGTTCATCCGCAACCTCACCAATCTGCTGACCGGTGAACAACCGTCCGGCGCCACGGTGCAGACCACGATCAACCCGAAGGCGCAGAAGGCGGCCTGGGACGCGCTGGGTGACCAGCGCGGCGCGGTGATCGCCCTGAACCCGAAGACCGGCGAGATCCTGGCGATGGTCAGCCGTCCCTCGTACAACCCGAACAGCCTGGCCGAGCACGACACCGACAAGGCTCTGGACTCGTACGCCAAGCTGAACGCCGACGACCTGGAACCGCTGCTCAACCGCACGATCAACCAGCTCTACCCGCCGGGTTCCACCTTCAAGCTGGTCACCTCGGCGGCGGCGCTGTCGAGCGGCGAGTACAGCGCGGACTCCAGCGACGGCCTGATCGGCGACGCGATCATCACCCTGCCGGGCACCTCGACCACGCTGAAGAACGACACCAACGCCCCGTGCGCCGACGGCTCCCCGACGCTGACCGAGGCACTTGTCGAGTCGTGCAACACTACTTACGCGCAGCTGGGAATCGATCTGGGCGAAGAGGCGATGTCCGAGCAGGCCTCGAAGTTCGGGTTCGGCCAGGACCTGACCATCCCGCAGCGGGTGACCGAAAGCATCTTCAGCGACGGTGCACTCGCCGATTCCTACCTGGGTCAGTCCTCGATCGGCCAGTACAACGTCCGCACCACGCCGTTGCAGGTCGCGATGATCGCGGCCGGGATCGCCAACGACGGGGTCGTGATGCGCCCGAACCTGGTCAAGAAGGTCACCAGCGCAGACGGCAAGACCGTCTCCGAGCCCGGCGCCGAGGAACTGTCCGAGGCGGTCACCCCCGAGGTGGCCGAGGAGCTGACCGAGATGATGAAGGCTGTCGTGCAGAACGGCACCGGCACCAACGCGCAGATCAGCGGGGTCGAAGTGGCAGGTAAGACGGGTACCGCACAGAATGCCGAGGGTGCCGCACCGCACGCCTGGTTCACCTCGTTCGCCCCGGCGGACGACCCCCAGGTGGCGGTCGCGGTGGTCGTCGAGAGCGGTGGTAAAGCCGGCAACGAGGCCTGGGGCGGAACGGTCGCCGCACCGATCGCCAAGGCTGTGATGGAGGCGGTGATCAAGTGATCACCAACGTGGGTCAGCGGTTCGGTGAGCGGTATGTGCTGAAGGAGCGCATCGCCGTCGGTGGCATGGGCGAGGTCTGGGCCGCCGTCGACGAGGTGCTCAACCGGCCGGTCGCGGTCAAGGTGCTGCGCACCGATCTGGCGCCGGACGCCAACTTCCAGGCCCGGTTCCGGGCCGAGGCGCGCACCGCCGCCGCACTCAGTCACGGCGGTATCGCCGCGGTCTACGACTACGGCGAGGCCCTCGGGTCGGCGTTCCTGGTGATGGAACTCGTGCCCGGTGACCCGCTGTCGGCGATGATCGCCGACGAGGGCGCGCTGGGTTCGGAACGCACTTTGTCGATCGTGGCGCAGGCCGCCCGCGCGCTGCACGCGGCGCACCGGCACGGCGTGATCCACCGCGACATCAAGCCGGCCAACCTGATGATCACGCCGGAGCTACGGGTCAAGGTCACCGACTTCGGCATCGCCCGGCCGCGTGACCACGAGCCGCTGACCGCCACCGGCCAGGTGATGGGCACGGCCCACTACCTGGCGCCGGAGCTGGCGCGCGGCGAGGTCGCCTCACCGCTGTCCGACGTGTACGCGCTCGGCGTGGTGGCCTACGAATGTCTCACCGGCTGGCGGCCGTTCGAGGGTGACAACCAGGTCGCCGTCGCCACCGCCCACCTCCAGGACGAGCCGCCGCCGCTGCCCGAGACCATCCCCGCGAACATCCGCGGCATCGTGATGTCGGCGATGGCGAAGAACCCGGCCAAGCGTCCGCAGGGCGCCAACGTGCTGGCCTCGCTGATGGAAGACGCCCGGCTGCGCGGTCTGGCGGGCGGCCGCCCGTCCGACATCGACCTGGAGCACGACCCCGACCTGGCCCCGGCCCCCCGGGGCGGCGGGGACTGGCCGCCCGGCGCCGACACCCAGACGCACGGGCAGTCCGGGCGCCGCAACGCCGCGATCGACCGGGCCGGTGGCCCGGGCAACGGTGGACGCCCGTCCGCGTGGGAGTCGCGCAACCAGCGGCAGCGCGAGCAGGACCGGGACGGCGGTGGCCGGCCGCTGGCCGACTCCGGCTACGCCCCGGCGCCGGACCACAGCTACCGCCGGGAGGCCCGTCAGCAGCCGCCGCAGCAGGGTGGATACCGGCAGCAGCAGGGTGCTTACGACGACGAGTACGCCGGCTACGACGACAGCCGCCGGCCTCGTTCCGACCAGCGGTCGGCGTACGGCGGCGACTCCTACGACCGGCAGGATTCGTACGACCGGCAGGACTCGTACGACCGCCAGGACTCCTACGACCGGCAGGACCGTTACGACCGGCAGCAGGAAGACGACCCGTTCTCCTCGCTGGGCTCCACCGGCGACTACCCGTCGCGCAGCGCGGCCCGGGGCAACAGCCGGTCGCGCGCCAGCCACGGCCGGTCGCAGCAGTCCGGTGGCTACCCGGCGGAGAGCTCGTCGTCCGGGCGGGGCGGCCGGCGTCGGCTGTCGATGCCACTGGCGGCACTGATCGCCCTGGTGGCGCTGGTCGTGATCGTGGCGCTGTTCGCATCGCGGGGCGACGCCGCCACCCGGTCGCAGCACACCTCCGGGTTGCGATCCGGTCACGTCTCCTCGTCCGTACTCGCAGACAGCAACGCGAGCATGGTCACGGGCGTCGGGATCAGGGGATGATGGACGCGGCCAGGACGACGCGAGGATGGAACCGGTGAACGACAACGTGCGGGTGCTCGGCAACCGCTACGAGATCGGCGAGCTGCTCGGACGCGGCGGCATGGCCGAGGTGCACGCCGGCCGCGACGCTCGTCTCGGCCGCACCGTCGCCATCAAGCTGCTGCGCACCGATCTGGCCCGGGATGCCACGTTCCAGGCCCGGTTCCGGCGCGAGGCGCAGTCCGCCGCTGCCCTGAACCACCCGTCCATCGTCGCCGTGTACGACACCGGCGAAGACACGATGGTCGAGGCCAGCGGTGCGGTGGTGAACCTGCCCTACATCGTGATGGAGCACATCGAGGGCCGCACGCTGCGCGAGGTGCTCGGCGAGGGCCACCACCTCGACGTCGACGCCGCCCTGGAGATCACCACCGGGGTGCTCACGGCGCTGGAATACAGCCACCGCATCGGCATCGTGCACCGTGACATCAAGCCGGCCAACGTCATGCTGACCCCGGTCGGCGACGTCAAGGTGATGGACTTCGGCATCGCCCGGGCGATGTCCGACTCGTCGTCCACCATGACGCAGACGCAGGCCGTCATCGGCACCGCGCAGTACCTCTCCCCCGAGCAGGCGCGCGGTGAGCAGGTCGACACCCGCAGCGACCTCTACTCCGCGGGCTGCCTGCTCTACGAACTTCTCACCGGGCGCCCGCCGTTCATGGGTGACTCCCCGGTCTCGGTGGCCTACCAGCACGTGCGGGAGCAGCCGATCCCGCCGAGCCACCTGGTCGGCGGCATCCCTGAGTCGGTCGACCGGATCGTGCTGCACTCGCTGGCCAAGGGCCGCGACGAGCGCTACCAGACCGCCCAGGACTTCCGCGCCGACGTCGAGGCCGCCCGCGGGGGCCAGCAGATCTACGCGCCGATGCCGGCGATGACCGGCTCGCAGGCCACCACCCAGTTCATGCCGGCGGCCGACGGCACCCGGGCGATGCCGCCGGTGCCGAACGCGGCCCAGCAGGGCGCATCGCTGTACGGTGACCAGGCCACCACGGTCGGCGGCCAGAACCAGTACGACCCGTACCAGCAGGACCAGTACGGCCGGCGCTCCCACGAGCCCGAGTCGGACAACCGCAGGCCGCTGGTGATCGGTGCGGCGGTGCTGGCGCTCATCGTGGTGATCGCCATCATCCTGAGCCAGACCGTCTTCGGCGGCGGCGACGATCCCTCCAGCAACGCGAACGGCGACGGCACCACGGTCTCGGAGATCACCGTCCCCGAGGTGGTCGGCTCGGCCCAGGCCGTGGCGATCAAGGCTCTCACCGACCGGCAGTTCCCCGAAGACAACATCAAGATCACCAAGGTCGAGACCGACAACGCCGACGAGGTCGGCAAGGTGACCAAGTCCGACCCGGGCGAGGGCGAGACGGTGTCCACCGAAGACACCATCACGCTCACCGTCGGCAAGAACGCCAACACCGCCACCGTCCCGGACCTGAGCAACATGTCGGTCTCCGAGGCCACCCAGGCCCTGGAAGACGAGGGCCTGACCGCCAGCCCGCAAGAGATCACGCAGAGCAAGTCCACCTCGCCCGGCATCGTGGTCAGCAGTGACCCCGCCTCGGGTGAGAGCGTGAAGCCGGGCAGCTCGGTCAGCTTCAAATACACCTCGTCGAACGTGACCATGCCCGATGTCTCGGACATGACCTACAACAAGGCCAAGAGTGCCCTGGCCGCAGTCGGTCTGAAGGCTTCCCGCACCTACAGCGAGACCACGGCTCTCAGCCCGAACACCGTCATCGAGGCCGCCTACAACGTCGGCGATTCGGTGGCACGAGGCAGCACCGTGGGGCTGACCGTGGCCAAGGCCCCGACCGCCACCGAGACCACCGAGCCCAGCACCGACCCGACCGAGACCGTCGCACCGACGACAGACCCGACGGCGACCACGGACGCGCCCACCGCGACCGCGACCGACGACTCCGGTGACGACGACGGTGGCGACGACGGCGAGGACGACGGCCTGGGCGGCCTCGGCTGATCAGAGCCGGCTGATCCACACGTGAGAAGGGCCCGAGCTGTTCAGCTCGGGCCCTTCTCACGTCCAGGTCCTACCGGCGCACCAGCGGCGCCATCCCGGCCGAGCGCTCCACCGCGTCCTCGTCGCCGCACACCTTGAGCCAGTTGGCCAGCAGCCGGTGCCCGCCCTGCGTCAGCACGCTCTCCGGGTGGAACTGCACACCGAACAGCGGCAGCTCACGGTGCTGGAGGGCCATCACCACCCCGCCCTCGGTGCGGCCGGTGACCTCGAGCTCGGCCGGCACGGTGTCGGAGACCACCGCGAGCGAGTGGTAGCGGGTGGCCGTGAACGGTGTGGGCAGCCCTTCCAGCACTCCCGCACCGTCGTGCTGCACCTCGCTGGTCTTGCCGTGCATCAGCTCGCTGGCGTGGGTCACGGTGGCACCGAAAGCCTCACCGAGCGCCTGGTGGCCGAGGCACACGCCGATCATCGGCTGCTCGCGCTCGGCGCAGTGCAGCACCATCTCGGGGCAGACCCCCGCGTCCTTCGGGGCGCCGGGGCCGGGAGACAGGAGGATCCCGTCGTAGCCGTCGGCGTCCTCAATTTTCACTTCGTCGTTGCGCCGCACGTCGCACTCGGCACCGAGCTGGGTCAGGTAACCGGCGATCGTGTAGACGAAGCTGTCGTAGTTGTCGACGACGAGCACTCTGACGGGCTTCACTCAGGACTCCTGATCCGTGTCGGTGGTCGAGCTCTTCGGGGTGGGGGACGCGGTCTCCTCGCCCGCCACCCGGGCATGGCTGAGGGTGAGCGACCCCTGGTAGGCCGGGAAGTTCAGGTTGCCCGACGTCTCGACCTTCCAGCCCAGCCGTAGCGACGCCACGTACTGGAGGTAGATGTCGATCTGCGGGGAGCTGTCCATCGCGGCCCGCATCCGGTCGGTGTCGCCGATCGCCCGGATCACGTAGGGCGGCGAGTACACCCGGCCCTGAAGGATGAGTGTGTTGCCGACACAGCGCACGGCGCTGGTCGAGATCACCCGCTGGTCCATCAGCATCATCGCCTCGGCACCCCCGGCCCACAGCGCGTTCACCACGGCCTGCACGTCCTGCTGGTGCACCACCAGGTCGTCCGGCCCGGCCTGGGCGGGCACCGAGGAGTCGCGCGGGGCGTCGTCGAGCGTGACGGTCAGCCCGGGCCCGGTCACCGCGACCAGCCCGGCCTGCGCCTCCACACCGACCGACCCCTGCTCCAGCTCGCGGATCGTGCTGTCGCTGCGCGCCGCCGCCGCGCTGTCGGCCTTGACCTGGTCGTTCAGCTCGGCCACTCGCTGCGAGCGCTCCTGCACCCGGGCGTTCTCGGCCTGCACCAGGTCTGCCAGGTCGGCCCGTTCGGAGCGCAGCTGGGTGCCGTGCGAGGTGTGGGCGCTGGTGGTGAACAGCAGGCCGGCCGCGATCAGCACACCGCCGACGCCCACCGCCCCGGTGCGGCTGCGCCGGGGCTGCCGGACGACCGGCGTGGCGGTGCCGCCGAGGGGGATGTGCGGGTCGGGCGGGGCACTCGCGCGGGGGCGTGCGATACCGCTCTCGCCTGGATCGTCCGATGCGGGTGCCACGGCACTACGCTAGAGGACGTCGCACACGCTCACGGCCGCCCGTCTGCGTGTGCCAGCAGCCTGTGCCATTTCTGTCCCCGAGGAGACCGCCGATGCCCGAGTCCAAGCAGCGGAACAAGGGTGGGTACGAAGCCCCCCGCGCGAAGACGGCCGCCCCGAAGCCGAACGGTCGCTTCTTCGCGCCCGTCATGGTCGGCTTCCTGATCATCGGCCTGGCCTACATCGTGGCCTACTACCTGACCCAGGGCGACTACCCGATCCCCGGCCTGACCAACTGGAACCTGCTGATCGGGATCGGCATCGCGCTGGTCGGCTTCGGCATGCTCACCCGCTGGCGCTGAGTCACGCAACCGAGCACAGCCCGCTCCCAGGAATTACACCGGTGGAACTTGTCCCCAGGTTTTTCCACAGGTGTGTAAAACCGCTGGTCCGGGAGTGAAAACCCGGACAGGGCGGGCAAGATCGCCAGAGAACCCGGCAAAACCCGACCGCCCGACCCGGTTCGGGCGTTTCCGGGCGGTGCCGCACGCCTGGGTAGGGTGACCGGCATGGAACGGTCCCCCGCCCGGCCCGCTGTGGTGTTCGACATCGGTGGCGTGCTCACCACGTCCGAGGGCGGGGTGCCCGAGCTGTCCCGCATGATCGGCGTGGAGCCGGAGCGTTTCGCCGTCCCCTACTGGGACCACCGACCGCCCTACGACGAGGGCAGTGCCCCGGGCGAGTACTGGGCGCTGGTCGCCGCCGATCTGGGCCTGGAGTGGAGCGCGGAGGAGATCGAGCGCATCGACCTCTTCGACGCGCGGCGCTGGTCCGAGCCGGCCCCCGGCCGCGTGGAACTGCTCACCACTCTGCACGACGCCGGGGTGACCACGGCGCTGCTGTCGAACGCGCCGTCGTCGATGGCGCGGGTGGTGAAGGAGAGCGCGTGGTCGGCCCGTTTCGACCGGCGGATCTTCTCCTGCGACCTGGGCCTGATCAAGCCCGACCCGAAGATCTACCGGGCGGTGGAGGAGGCCCTCGACCGGCCCGGCCCCGAGCTGGTGTTCTTCGACGACCGGCCGCCGAACGTGCGGGCCGCGCTGGAGCTGGGCTGGCAGGCCCACCTGTTCACCACCCAGGAGGCCTGCCAGGACGTGCTTTTCGCGCTCGGCCTAGGCCAGCAGGCCGGAGCCTGACGGCACGGTGCTGAGCTTGATCGCATAGGCCGCCGCCAGCAGCAGCACCACCAGCGCGATACCGGTGACCTGGAGCGCCGTGCGGTTGGTGCGCGGCGCGTAGGCCAGCACCGCCGCCGTCAGCACTCCGGTGACCAGACCGCCCAGGTGCGCCTGCCAGGCGATGCCGTTCATGAACAGCCCCAGCGCGAAGTTGATCACGATCAGCACGAGGATCTGCGTGGCGTCGCGGTTCAGCCGGCGCTGCACCACGAAGAACGCACCGAACATGCCGAACACGGCGCCCGAGGCACCGACGGTGGTGGTGGTCCAGGTGCCGTCGTAGGCGGGCGTGGCCAGCAGCAGGTAGCCGATCGAGCCACCGACCGCACTGACCAGGTAGAGCGCGATGAAACGGGCCCGGCCGAACAGCTGTTCCAGGTACGGCCCGGTCATCCACAGGGCGTACATGTTGAACAGGATGTGCAGCGGGCTGGACGGCGAGTGCAGGAACGCCGCGGTGAGCAGCCGCCAGGGCTCGGACAGCGCGTACGGCGGGAAGAACGAGAAGTCGATGGTGACCTGTGTGCTGATCTGTTGCAGCAGCCAGACCACCACGCACAGGCCGATGATCGCCTGGGTGACGCGCGGCTGGGCTCCGGCGGTCAGGGCGGCACCGAACGGGGTGCGGGCCGTGCGCACGCCCTTGTTCTGGTCGCGCACGCAGTCCACGCACTGCACTCCGACCGCAGCCGCCCGCTGGCACTCCGGGCAGACCGGCCGCTCGCAGCGCTGGCACCGGACGTAGGACACGCGGTCCGGGTGGCGCGGACAGACCGGTTCGGCCGCCGCGCCACCCGGGGTGGGCTGAGTGGTCACCCGCGCGAGATCGTGACCCGCTCGATCACGACGTCCTTCTCCGGACGGTCGCGACGGTCGACCGGCGTGTTGGCGATGCTGTCGACCACGTCACGGCTGGCCTGGTCGGCCACCTGACCGAAGATCGTGTGCTTGCCCTGGAGGTGGGTCGGGGTGCTCACGGTGATGAAGAACTGCGAGCCGTTGGTGCCCCGGCCGCCCCGGACGCCGGCGTTGGCCATGGCCAGCAGGTAGGGCTGCGTGAACGTGAGCTCCGGGTGGATCTCGTCGTCGAAGTTGTAGCCCGGGCCGCCGGTTCCGGTGCCCGTCGGGTCGCCGCCCTGGATCATGAAGCCGGCGATGATGCGGTGGAAGATGATGCCGTCGTAGAAGTGCTTGCCGTTGTTCGGCCCCTCCTGCGTGCCCTCCGCCAGCTCGACGAAGTTACGCACCGTCTTGGGGGCGTGGTTGGGGAACAGCTGAATGCGGATCATGCCGTGGTTGGTCAGCATGTCGGCGTACAGGTTCGAAGGAAGCTGCTCGGTCAACGGGTGATTCCCCTTCAGGATTGCGGATGCTGCTCGATGCTCTCGAAGTCTGTCACGGACCGTGCCACCCGACCTTCGCGGTTCGCCCTCCGCGGACAGGTTGCTGGTTCCAACGCACGGAACACCCGGATCGATCCGCCCGTGGCATGTCGGGTTGGTGGTTGCCGTTAAAGATCACATAGTGGATCAGACGATGGAGCTCGGGTGGCATATTGCTCAGATCGCGGAACCATGGGACCCAACGCGGCACCACCCAGTTGCTTCCCGAGTGAGCCGCATGAACAGGAGGACGATGTGAGAGCGCGAAGCAAGAGGGCCACGGCGACTCAGGAGGCCCAGGCTCAGCTGCGGTCCGCGCTGGACAGTGCCCGCACCGGCGGCGCCGTCGTCGCCGAGCGGGTCACGCCGGTCGCCGCCGCCACCAAGGACCGGGTCACCGTGGTGACCAAGGAACACGTGGTCCCCGCCGTGCGCAACGCCGCCGACCACGCGGGCCCGGTGCTGGCCAAGGGCTACGCCCAGGCCAAGGTGAAGGCCGCCCCGGTGGTGGCCCAGGGCCGCGACAAGGCGGTCGACGACCTGCTGCCGAAGCTGGCCGAGGCGATCGCCGCGGCGTCCGCGGCGGCCATCGCGGCCCGCGACAGCGCGGTGGAGAACGCGCAGGAGCGCACCCTGCACGCCGTGGAGAACCTCCCGGCCAACAAGAAGGCCCAGAAGAAGGCGCGCCGCCGTCAGCGTCGCCGTCGCTTCCTGGTCTTCTCGGTGATCACGGCCGCCGCCGGCGCCGGGGTCGTGGCCTGGAAGTCGCGCAGCGCCAACCCCGACCCGTGGACGCCCGACCCCGGGGTCACCACGATCAACGGCGCCTCCAACGGCACTCCGCTGACCACCCCGGTCGAGGAGTCGGACGGCAAGATCACCGACGACCCGGTCATCGGTGAGGCCAAGACCGAACGCTGAGCACCGACCGGTCGTGCATGATCACATCCGGCGAAACCACCCGTGATCATGCACGATCGGCCTTCGGCCGGGCCGGGGGCGGCTCCCCCAGCGCCTCGGCCAGCCGCTCCAGATATCCGGCCACCGGGCCCAGCGTGACCATCCCGCTGCCCGCCCCGGCCAGCTCCTCCCGCGCCGGAAGCAGCTGCGCATAGAGGCTTTTCATGGCCGACCGGTCGTCGTCGCGCAGGGCCGCCTCGGCTTGCAGGCACAGTCGGGCCTCCAGCAGCAGATCATGTGGGGACGACGAGGGCGCCGGGCCACGCCCGAGCAGCGCATCGGCCCACGGCTGGTACGGGCCGAAATCGTCGCCCTCGAAGGCTTTCCGGTCGATCTCCCCGCCCCGGACCAGTTCCAGGCAGAGCAGGGCCAGCGGCAGGATCCCGCGCTCGACGCCGGGCATACCCGATCCGGACAGTTTCGCCGCGGCGGCCCGGTAGGCGGCTCGGGCCTCGTCGAGGGCCCCGATGACGACCAGCCGCAGGGCCCGGTACCAGGCCGTGAACACGCCGATCAGCGGAATTCCGTGCTGCCCGGCCAGGTCGTCGGCCGCCGTGGCGTGCCGGTCGGCCGCGTTCAGGTCGGCCAGCGCGGCGTACGACTGCATCAGCATCAGGTGCCCCAGCACAGCGACCGCCGGCAGTTCCTGACCGGCGGGCCGGGCCGCGGCGATCTCCAGGATCTCGTGGCCGATCAGGGCTCGCTGCCCGGCCAGCCCGGCCCGGTCGAAGGTCTGGAGGAAGCGCCCGTTCAGCGCCAGGGCGAGCAGGTTGGCGTCACCCAGCGACCGGGCCAGTTGCTCGGCCTCCCTGGCAGCCTCCGACCCGCGTGGCCCGGGATCGGCACGCCGTTCCAGGGCGATGGTGATCAGTAACCGGGCGCGCTCGGCCCTGTGCTCGCCGTCCACGGCCCGGAGTCCGGCCAGGGCCTGCTCCGCCGCGCCGGCCAGGAACGCCGACAGCTCCTCGTCGTCGTTCGCCGTCCAGATCGCCGGAACCTCGAAAGCCCCCACCACCTGGGCGAACAGCAGCGGGTCGGCCAGCTCGGCGGCCGCCCGAACGGCCTCGGCCCGATACTGCCGGGCCTGCGCCAACTCACCGCTGACCGCGAGCGCCCGCACCAGTCCCATCAGCGCGTCGAGCCGTTCCCGCCGCCCGGCCGGGCTCGTGGTGGTCGGATCCTGCCCCCGGATCGCCACCCGCCAGAGCCCGGATCCACCCGACAGCCTGGTCCCGCCCGACAGCCCGGTCCCGCCCGCCGTCGCGGGTCTCCCCGCCGGGTCCAGGTGCTCCGCCCGGGCCAGGATGTCCTCCTCCAGTCGCCACAGATCGCCCCGGTGCTGCACCCCACCCGGCACCCCACCCGGCACCCCACCCGGCACCCCACCCGGCGCCCCGGCATGCACCCCGCCCGGTCGGCCGAGCAGGTGCCGCGCCCGGCGCAGAACGGTCAGCGCATCGTCCGGCCGACCGGACCGGTACAGCGCGAGGGCCAGCAACCGCCACCCGTTCTCCCGCCGGGGATGCCGTTCGACGTGGGCCTCCAGGCCCGGCACCGCCGATTCCGCGCGCCCCAGGGCGAGCGCGGCATCGGCCCGCCGTTCCACGGCCAGCGCGCGCAGTTCCTCCAGCCTCCGGGCCTCGGCCCGGGCCCAGGGCTGCTCGCCGAACTCGGCCCAGGCCGGGCCGCGCCACCGCCCCAGAGCACGGTCCAGCTGGTCCTGCGCCTGAACGTAATATCCTGCGCTGAGCAGGTTTTCGCCGTCCTCAATTTCGCGGGTGACCTGCCACGCGTCCACCTCGGCCGGACGCAGCAGATAGCCGGGCGCCTGGGTGACCAGCAAGCGGGAGGCGGTGCGCGGCGGGCGGTCGGGCTCCAGCGTCTTGCGCAGGGCCCCGACGAACGTCTGCACGGCGCCGAGCGCGCCGGGCGGCGGGTCGTCGGGCCAAAGATCGTCGATCAGCCACGGCACCGGCACCACCCGCGGCGCCGCGATCAGCAACCGGGCCAGCACGGCGCGCTGCCGCGGACCGCCCAGCCGCACCGGATCTCCCTGCCGGGTGACCTCCAGCGGGCCCAGCACACCGAATCGCAGCACGCGGCCACCCTAAGCACCGAGTTCCGGCGACCGGCCGGGAGATGGTTCTGAATTTTGACACCGCCATCGGCTCCAGGCCGGTGTCAAAAACGAAATGGCCTCCCCTGTCCAGCCACCCTCGGCCCGTTGCTGATCGGTTGCTGATTCGGCCCGGCCACGGTGATCCCCATGAACGACACCACGATCCCCGGGTTCGAGCAGCAGCGCGTCGAAGGCACCGGCGGTGTGCGGCTCCAGGTGGCCGTCGGCGGCTCCGGCAGCCCGGTCGTGCTGCTGCACGGCTTCCCGCAGACCCACCTGTGCTGGCGCGACGTCGCCACGGACCTCGCCCGCGACCACACCGTCATCTGCCCCGACCTGCGTGGCTACGGCGACAGCGACAAGCCCGCCGACACCGGCGAGACCTACTCCAAGCGCGCCATGGCGGCCGACGTCGTGGCCGTCGCGAAGCATCTGGGCTTCGACCGGTTCGCGCTGGCCGGGCACGACCGGGGTGCGCTGGTCGCGATCCGGGCCGGCCTCGACCACCCGCACGTCGTCAGCCGTCTCGCCGTGCTCGACGTGTTCACCACGCTGGACATGTGGGACGTCATGCGGGGCCGGGACGCCGCCGTCGGCTTCCACCTGTACCTGATGGCGCAGCCGCCAGGCCTGGCCGAGACCATGATCAGCGCCGTGCCGGACGAGTTCTTCGGGCACTTCCTCGACATCTGGGCCAGGACACCGCTGCCCGATACCGCCCGGCAGGTCTACCTGGAGAAGTCGCGCCGGGCCGTGACCTCGATCGTCGCCGACTACCGCGCCTCGGCCGGCGTCGACGTGGATCACGACGAGGAGGACCGGCGGCGGGGCAACCGGCTGCGGATGCCGGTGACCGTGCTCCAGCAGGACTGGGGGCCGGCCATGACCGGCCAGGCCATGACCCGCTGGCAGGCCTGGGCCGACGACCTGGACCACCGCACCGTGAACTGCGGGCACTTCATGGCCGAGGAGGACCCGGCGGGGGTGACGGCGGCGCTGCGCGAGCTGCTCAGGAGGTGAGGTCGCTGTCTCCGCCCAGGTTCGCGATCATCCGGCGCAGCGTGTTGATCGTGGTGACGTAGTCGGCGGGATCGATGCCGTCGAGGGTCTCGGCATGAGCACCCGCATTGCGCTCACGGGCCCGGGCCAGCCCCGCCTCACCGGCCGGGGTCAGGCTGAACGCGTCGTCGTCCTCGCTCAGCCAGCCGCGCTCGATCAGGTCGTCGAACACGTCTTCCAGCTCGATGCCCAGGTCGTCGTAGGGCTGGAGCCGGTCGGCCAGATCGGCGCGGTTCCAGGTGCCGGGGGCGCCGCCCACGTGGTTCAGCGTCCACCAGTGCGGCTGGGTGAGCTGCTCGAACGCCAGCTCGGCGCGGATCCGCCCGACCACGGCCCGGTAGGCGGCGCCGCTCCAGTAGCCGATGGGCTGGGCACCCACCTGCTCGGCCGGGTACTCGGTGATCGACACGGCGAAACCTCCTGCGGTGCGGTGACGGGACACCGCCACCGTAGGAAGTGAACCGCGCTCCAGGTCAAACCGCGGCCGGTGCCGGGGCGTCCTGCGAAGGGCTGGGGGCGGCGGTGACCGGGTCGGGGTGGATGGTGGCCAGCAGCACCCGCAGCACGCCGACCCAGGTCATCGCGGCGCCGAGCATGTGCAGCGCCACCGACACCCGGGGCAGGCCGTCGAGGCTCTGGTACAGGCCGATCGTCGACTGGGCGATCACCAGGCCGGTCAGGATCAGGCCGCGCAGGAAGGTCTTTCGGTCGCCGGCGTGGTGAGCGGCCCAGGTGCAGCCCACGGCCAGCAGCAGAACGGTGGTGCCGAGCACACCGTGGAACCAGGTCAGGCCGGTCCAGTCGAGCTGGATGCGCGGCACCTCGCTGGAGTCGCCCGGGTGCGGGCCGGAGCCGGTGACCAGGGTGCCCACCGCCACCAGCACCGCCCCGACGACGACCAGGATCCAGGCCAGCCGGGTGCGCACGGGACGTGTCGGGTCGTCGGACGGCTGCCCCAGCACCACGGAGCCGTCGGTGGCCCTGGCCGTGCTCGGCACGCCCTCGCCGTCTTCCAGCGAGATCACCGCGCCGCGCCCGTAACGCCGGCCGGAACCGCTGACGGTGCGGCGGTTCCACACCTCGAAGGCGTGGCTGTGGGCGAAGTCGTAGCTCAGCGTGGTGGTGGTCAGCAGCAGCGTGGCGGCCATGAAGTGCACGGCGACGATGTAGGGGTTCAGGTCCATCCAGACCGTGATCCCGCCCAGCACCGCGTTCAGCACGATGATCCAGAACTGCGCCCAGGCGGTGCGCACCAGCCAGCGGTTGGGCACCTTCTGGAACCGGGCACTGATGATGACCAGCCCGACCGCGACCGAGATGACGCCGGTCAGCGTGCGGTTCGTGAACTCGATGACGCCGTGGTAGCCCATCTGGGCCGGCGCGATGAAGGAGTACTCCGTGCACTTGGGCCAGGTGGTACAGCCCAGACCGGAACCGCTCAGCCGGACGATGCCGCCGGTGAGGATGATCCCGATGCTGCACAGCAGAGCGAACGTGGTGGCCCAGCGCACCGCTCGGGGATTCAGCCGGATGTAGGGCTCGAGCAGGCCGAACGGTGTACGCATGGACCAAAGTCTGTCATGGGGCCGGGCCGGATCGGCCGCAGGTCGCCGGATCCGGCCCGATGTCAGGACGAACGGCCGAAGTTTCAGGACCGAAGGTCAGGTCTCCCGTCGTCCCAGATCGGGAAAGATCGGTCCCAGGTCGGAATCCGGGTCGGTCTCCATGTCGTGCCGGGGTCGCATCTGCCGGGGAACAAGGCCGTTGCGTGGGGTGAGCATAGGGACCTCACCGGATTCCGACCCCGGTCTTCGTGGTTGCGGCAGAGCCGTTTTCTGGGCCAGCTTCACCCGGTCCAGGCTGATCGGGCCGCTGAACGACGGCGAACTGATCGTGGCGTCCGGCCGGATCTCGAATTTGATTCTCTTCGGCGCCGGTTTCGGTGCGGGTTTCGGCACCGGTTTCGGTTTCGCGGCGCCGTGCGCCTCACCCCCGCTGAGATTCAGCACGATCACCCCGACCACGATCAGCACCACCCCGGACAGCCGGGGCAGGGTCAGCGTCTCGCCGAAGAGCAGGATGCCGATGATCGTGATCGCAGCTGTGCCGATCGCCGACCAGATGGCGTAAACCAGGCCCACGTCAAATGTTTTCAGCGCGTACCCGAGAAGCGTGAAACACCCGACGTACCCCACCACCACGATCAGGCTCGGCCAGAGCCGGGTGAAGCCGTCAGCTGTTTTCAGGCTGACCGTTGCAATGACCTCCAATGCGATAGCTCCTGCCAGAGCCAGCCAAGCCACGAAATCCCCCAGATCCGGATGACGATCAATTCGCTTGAACTGTATAGCGAAACTGACTGCGGAGTAGGTAAACCCGGAACGCCGCCACGAAATTGCGTTAATCCGAAGCTCATTTCGGAGGTGGTCGCCCCAAAGCCGTCATTACTTCACTTGCGCCACAGTTGAATCACAGTTTTCACAGGTATCCCTTAGATCAATCCCACAGGTGGCTTTCAGACTTCTCCACCGATCGGTCCAGCTCGGCCCTCGACTCTGTAATCCCGTACCCCCGAGGACATCGAGGAGGAGCCATGGCCATCACCGACATCGTCGCGCCGGGCCGGCGCCGCACCGGTCTGCCGACCCAGCACCAGCAGGCACCCACCCTCACCGCCACCTGGCACGTCTGGGGAACCACCGCGTCCGTCACCGTCGACGACCCGAGCGCCCTGAACGTGGCCCGCCGGATCGTCTCCCGGCAGTTCCTGGCGGCCGAGAAGGCAGCGGCCCGCTTCCGCGCCGACGCCGAACTGCACAAGCTCTACAAGGCCGGTGGCCGGCCGGTCACGATCAGCCCGCTGCTGGCCGAGCTGGTCTCGGCCGCCCTGGCCGTGGCCGAGCGCACCGACGGCGACGTCGACCCGACCGTGGGCGCGGCGATGACCGCGAACGCCGCACGACGGGGCCAGGACATCTCGATCGTGCCGGTCTGCGGCTCCCGCCCCACCGGCAGCCGCCCGGCGCCGGGCTGGGAGCAGGTCCGGCTGGAGGGCCGCAAGCTCCAGGTCCCGGCCGGCACCACCCTCGACCTCAGCGCCACCGCCAAGGCCGCGATCTGCGACATGGCCGCCGCCCGGGTGCGCGAGCGGGTCGACGCCGGCGTACTGGTGCGCCTCGGCGGCAACGCCGTCTCGTCCGGCCCGGCCCCCGATCAGGGCTGGCGGGTGCCGATCACCGACCGCGCCGGGCACCTGGACAGCGAGGTGTTCCTGACCGCCAACGCCGCCCTGTCCAGCTCGCAGATCGGGGTGCCCCCGCGCCACCGCGACGCCCCGGTCAGCTACCTGATCGACCCGCACACCGGTGACCTGCCGCTCCCGGTGTGGCGCATGGTCAGCGCGATCGGCTTCAGCTGTCTGGAGGCCTCGGCCTACTCCACGGCATCACTTGTGCGCGGCATCCGCGCGCGCAACTGGCTCACCCAGCTCTGGGTGCCGGCCCGCCTCATAACAGTGGACGACGACGAGCTGTTCTGCGGGAACTGGTCGGCCCACACCCTGCCCGACACCCCCGCCTCCACCCTTTCCTGATCCCCACCGTTCCTGACGACGAAGGACGAGAACTGATGACTGCGACCGTGGACAGCCCGACCGGGCACCCGAACGGTGAGCCGCCCGGCAACCCTCCGGCCGGGCGGGGCCGGGTGAGCGGCCTGGGCCGTCGCATCGTCAGGGGCCGTGAGCAGGACCCGGCCTGGGTGCGCCCCGCGCTGCTCACCCTGCTGGTGGTCACGGCCGTGCTCTACCTGTGGAACCTCAGCGTGTCCGGCTGGGCGAACTCCTTCTACTCCGCCGCGGTGCAGGCCGGTTCGGAGAGCTGGAAGGCGTTCTTCTTCGGCTCGTCCGACGCCTCCAACGCGATCACCGTGGACAAGACCCCGCTGGCCCTGTGGCCGATGGACCTGTCCGTGCGGATCTTCGGGTTGCACTCCTGGGCCATCCTGATGCCGCAGGCCCTGATGGGCGTGGCATCGGTGGGTCTGCTCTTCACCATCGTGCGGCGGCACTTCGGCCCGGGCGCCGGCCTGCTGGCCGGTGCGGCGCTGGCGTTCACCCCGGTGGCCACGCTGATGTTCCGGTTCAACAACCCAGACGCGCTGCTGGTGCTGTTGATGACCGCGGGCGTCTACTTCGTGATGCGGGCCGTGGAGCACGCGAAGATGCGCTGGCTGCTGCTGGCCGGCGTGATGATCGGCCTGGGCTTCCTGACCAAGCAGCTCCAGGCCCTGCTGGTGGTGCCGGCCTTCGGCCTGACCTACCTGTGGGCCGCGCCGACCACGTTCCTCAAGCGGATCGGCCACCTGCTGGCCGCCTTCGTGGTGATGATCGTGTCGGCCGGCTGGTACATCGCGATCGTCGAGTTCTGGCCCGCCTCGTCACGGCCGTACATCGGCGGCACGCAGACCAACTCGATCCTCGAACTGACCTTCGGCTACAATGGTTTCGGCCGACTGACCGGCAACGAGACCGGCAGCGTCGGCACCAACGGCAACTGGGGCGAGACCGGCATCACCCGGCTGTTCACCACCGAGTTCGCCAGCCAGATCGGCTGGCTGCTGCCGGCCGCGCTGATCCTGCTGGTGGCCGGCCTGGTCGCCACCCGGAAGCTGGCGCGCACCAGCGCCGTTCGCGCCCAGTTCATCGTCTGGGGCGGCTGGCTGGTGGTCACCTTCCTGACCTTCAGCTTCATGCAGGGCATCTTCCACTCGTACTACACCGTGGCCCTTTCCCCGGCGATCGCCGCCCTCGCCGGCATCGGCGTGGCCACGCTCTACCGCACCCGCTCGGTGCTCGGCATGTTCGTGCTGGCCGCGACGGTGCTGGTCACCGCCCTCTGGACGTTCACACTGCTGGCCGAGAGCTCGGACTGGCACCCGTGGCTGCGCTACGTCGTGCTGCTCACCGGTGTGATCGCGGCCATCGGCCTGGCGGCGTCGGGCTGGCTGGCCGGGCGGCTGTCCGGCCGCACCCGGCAGCGCACGATGCTGGTCATCGGCGCGATCGCGGTGGTCTCGGCCCTGCTCGGCCCGGTCGGGTACTCGATGAACACGGCCACCTCGTCGCACACCGGCGCCATCCCCACGGCCGGCCCGAGCACCGGCACGGGCGGTTTCGGTGGTGGCGGAGGCCGCGGCGGCACAGGCGGCCCGGGCGGCGGTGGCGGTGGCGGCTTCGGTGGCCCGGGCCAGAGCCAGGGCCAGACACAGGGGCAGGGCCAGAGCCAGGGGCAGGGCCAGAGCCAGGGGCAGGGCCAGGCCCAGGGCGGCACCCAGTCGCAGGGCGGCACCACCGGCCAGTCACAGGGCGGCACCCAGTCCCAGGACGGCGGCACCACCGGTGGCATGGGTGGCATGGGTGGCATGGGCGGGGGCGGGGGCATGGGCGGCCTGCTCAACGCCACCACCCCGAGCGACGAGATGGTCGCGGCGCTGGAGGCCGGCGCCGACAGCTACACCTGGGTGGCTGCGACGGTCGGCTCGAACAACGCGGCCGGCTACCAGCTGGCCACGGAGGAACCGGTGATGGCCATCGGCGGCTACAACGGAACCGACGCCTACCCGTCGCTGGAACAGTTCAAGGAGTACGTGGCCGACGGCCAGATCCACTACTTCATCGACAGCGGCTCGACCAGCAGCGGCACCGACTCGGGCGGCAGTGACGTGGCCCAGCAGATCACCGAGTGGGTCGAGGCCAACTACACCGCCACCACGATCGGCAGCACCACGGTGTACGACCTGACGGCCACGGCCACCACCACGACCGCGGCCGGCTGATCCAATCCCCTCGTGATCATGCGCGTTTCGCCTCCACCCGAGGCGGGACGTGCATGATCACGAACGTTTTGGGGACGACGAAACGCTCCCGAACGGTTCCCGGCCGATCTCCGGAACGATTCCCGGCGGCCCCGCGCAAGATCGGCTCCCGGGCCGTCCGGCCGGTCCGTGATTTGTGTCCCGAGTCCTCTCCCCGGCCCGCACGACGGCCAGATCCGGCCCTCAGCACCGCCGATTTTTTCCTGACCTGCGAAAAGGCCGACCCTGAGCGGCAAAACATGATCTTGACGGCATCCCCGGAACGTCCAGCCGACCGGGCGAGAACCCACGAACCACCCCGTCCGTCCCAGCGTCCGACGTTATTCATGCCGTAGTCTCGGCGCGGCGATACACCGCAAAATCCGAACGCGCACGCCGAGACCGTCAGGGAGAACCGTGGGCACGCTGGCAGACCTCGTCAACACCGGCATCCTGATCAGTGGCTCGATCGCGGGAGGACAGCTCGCCTGGCTGGGCGTGGACAAGCTGATCGGCAAGATCGGCGTCGAGCCCCGGCACTGGCTGGAGAGCAAGCTGCGCAGCGAGCCCTGATCCACCCCTGATCCACGTCCGTCCGAGCCGGGCCGGGCGTGACCGGGCCCCTCGTCGTCCACCATGGGGCCGATACCCTCGGCTCTCGTGACGCTGCGAGTGCTGGTGGCCGACGACCAGGAACTGGTCCGGACGGGCTACGTGACGATTCTGTCGGCGCAGCCAGACATCGACGTCGTCGGTGAGGCACCGGACGGACGCACCGCGGTCGACCTGGCGCGCCGCCTGACCCCCGACGTGGTGGTCATGGATGTGCGCATGCCCGTGCTCGACGGCATCTCCGCCACCCGGGAACTGGCCGGGCCGGGCGTGGAGAATCCGGCGAAAGTGCTGGTGGTGACCACTTTTCAGTTGGACGAGTACGTCTATGAGGCGTTGCGCGCCGGAGCCAGCGGGTTCCTGCTGAAGGATTCCCCGCCGGCCGAGCTGCTGAACGGCATCCGGGTGATCGCCGCCGGTGAATCCCTGCTCGCCCCCGCCGTCACCCGGCGGCTGGTGGGCCGATTCGGCGAGCGTGTGCGGCCGAGCGGCCCGGCGTCGCAGGCTCTGGACGCCCTGGCCCCGCGCGAGGTGGAGGTGCTGAAGCTGATCGCCGAGGGCATGTCCAACGCCGAGATCGCCGAGGCGATGGTGGTGAGCCGGGAGACGGTGAAGACCTACGTGTCACGCATCCTGACCAAGCTCGACCTCCGCGACCGGGTGCAGGCCGTGGTGTTCGCTCACCGTAACGGTCTGGTCGGGTCGGCCTGATCCGGCTCTGTCCCCCGTGAGAGCTACACGAAGTGTGCTCCGCGGTGGGATTCGGGGGAATGCCTCCCGTTCCTAGTGTTCTGGATGTGGCCAGGAGGGCCACGGACCACGAACGAGGAGGCATTCCAGATGCTGGCCCACCTGCGCAAAAGCGTTCTGACCCGGATGATCGCGCTGATCGTCCTGTTCATGCTGGTCGACTCGGTCGTGGCCGGCGGGCTGTCCAGGATGGTCGACACCACCAACCCGTTCCAGGCGCTGCTGGTGCTGGTGCTCGGTGGGCTGGCCGCCTGGGGCACCCTGCGGCTGTATCGCTACGTGATCAACCAGCTGGAGCTGCGGGAGCCCGACGAGATCGCTCCCGAGGGAGCCGGCCGGGCAGTCCGGAAGGGTACCTACATCGGTATCGCCCTGCTCACCCTGGTGATGCTGCTGATCGCGATGTTCGGCGGGTACGAGTCGCTGGGCTGGGGTTCGGTCTGGCCGATGCTCTCGTTCGCCGGGCTGATGGTGGCCGTCGCGGTGATCGAGGAGCTGGTGTTCCGCGCCATCCTGTTCCGCCTGCTCGAGCAGATGACCGGCACCGTCGGCGCTCTCGTCGGCTCGGCCCTGATCTTCGGCGCCATGCACCTGATCAACCCGAACGCCACGCTGTGGGGCGCGGTGTCGATCGCGGTGCAGGGTGGCCTGATGCTGGGCGCGATCTACGCCGTCACCCGCAACGTCTGGTTGCCGATCGGTTTCCACTTCGGCTGGAACTTCGCCCAGGCCGGCTTGTTCGGGGTCGCGGTGTCCGGCTCCGAGAACCGCGGCAGCGGCCTGCTGACGAGCGTGCTCGACGACGGCCCGACCGTGGTCACGGGTGGCGACTTCGGCCCGGAGGCCACCCTGTTCGCCCTGCTCAGTTGCCTGATCGTGTTCCTGGTGGTGCTCCGCAGGGTGCAGCTGCGCAGCCGCACGCAGGCTCGCGAACTGGCTGCCGCCTGATCCGCCTCTCGATGGCATCCGCCCCGCTGGGGTCGGGATGCCGTCGCGGCGTTCTGGCCACGGGTGGATCGCCGCCCGGGCCTGTGGCGCAGATGCGACCGGTCGCACCGGACTCCGTCAGGGGCTGCTCCCGTCGTCCGAAAACAGCCCCTGAAACGGTGATTCACCGATCAGGCGGAAACCTCACGACTGAGCCGCGAGTCCCAGGGGCACCAGTAGGCTCCCGGCAGGAAGGCACCGCCCGCCTCGTCCAGGTGGTCCTCCAGGTACTGCATGTTCGCGTCGCACACCTCGATGGCGAACGAGAAGAACACCACCGTGTCGGGGTCGAGGTGGTAGCTGTACCCCGGGTTGTAGGGCTTGCTCTCCTTGCGGAAGCGCCCCATCACGTGGACCTCGCTGGTCTCCTCGCCCGAGAGAATCTTCCGGGCCTTGTTGATCTTTCCCTCGTCGGTCAGCTCGAAGATGAACTCGCCCCCGCCGCTGGCCTGCTTGAAAGCGAAAAGTGCCATGGATTCCCCCCGTTGGTTGTCGTTCGCCCAACAGCCAGCAACCGTAGCCGGGGCGATCGAGGGCAGACAATGAACCGAAGAGGGGGATGATCACTGGGGCGTCCCGGCAAACTTGGGGGACTCGTCGCCCGGGCGTGTTCAGCGGTCCATGATCTCCGTCGCCACGAGCTCGGCGGCGTTCACGTCCGCGGAGGTCCGGCCGATGAAGAACCGCGACGCCTTGCCCGGGTGCGGCACGGTGTGGCCGCCGCCGTGCACGGTGTAGAGCACCACGTGTGGACGCTCCCCCTCCCGGAACTCGGTGCGTTCCACTGACGTCGTGGTCGAGCGGGCGGGCAGGCGGGTGGTGACCGGTTCGGTCTCGATGCCGTTGTGGGCGGCGAAGTAACGAGCGGTCGCGGGCATCGAGAGCGCCGTTCCACCCACCTTGAAGAACTTCTGCTTCCAGCGCTGCATCGTGCCGCCCTGGTAGGGAACGACCGGGTCGGCGGTGCCGTGGACCAGCAGAACGGGCATCGGGACGGGGCCGACCGCGGGGGACGGGAGCAGGAAGCTCTCGGGAACCGGCATGGTGGCGGCGAACACCGCCGCGCCGGCGATCAGCTCCGGTACCTCATGGATCAGCCGCATCACCATCTGCCCACCGTTGGAGTACCCGACGGCGAACACCCGGCGCCGGTCGACGCCGTGACCGGCCACCAGCTGCGCGATCACGGCACGCACGAAGCCCACGTCGTCGATGTTCTCGGTGCGGGCCGGGAAGAAACTCTCCCGCCGCGCGTCGTTCCAGTTGTGCCGGTGCCCGTCGAGATAGGCCACCAGCGCCCCCTTCTCGGCCAGTCGGTCGAAGGCGCGACCGGTGAACTTCCGGTGCCCGGCCCCGGTCTGCGTGGAACCGTGGAAGATCAGGACGAGGTCGGGCCCGGCATCACCCACGAGCGTGAAAGTCCTCTTCCGGTCACCGACATGGACGCTGTGCTCTGTCATGTGGGCGACGCTAAACTTTGACATCGTGTCAAGGTCAAGCCTGAGGATCAGCCGACGATGAAGATCAGCGAACTGAGCGCGAAGACCGGTGTCAGCCCCCGTTCCCTGCGCTATTACGAGCAGCAGGGCCTGTTCGAGGCCGTGCGTCTGCCCAACGGCTACCGGGACTACGACGCGGAGGTCATGAGCACCGTGCTGACCGTGCGGTCCCTGCTCGACCTGGGCTTCCCCATGGACCTGATCCGCACCGTCCTGCCCTGCACCACGGGTGAGAACAAGGATCAGGTGGTCTGCGAGGGCGTGACCGAGCGGGTGCGGCAGATCCGCGACGAGATGGCGGAGCGTGTCGTCCATCTGGAGCGCACGCGAGACACGCTGACCGGATTCCTGGCGGGGCGGGAGGCCGGCTGAGCAGCGACGTCGAGTCGCCTCACCCGAGCCGCTTACCCAGCACCACCACCTCGGCGTCCGTATAGCCCAGGCGCTCGTAGAACCCGGCCGCCGCGGTGTTGTCCGCCCGCACCATGAGCTGGATCTTCGGAATGCGGCGGCCCGCCACCCAGTCCTCGCAGGCCGCCATCATCAGCCGCCCGACCCCCGCACCCTGCCGGTCCGGCGCCACCGCCAGGTAGTACACCCAGCCACGATGCCCGTCGTGACCGACCATCGCCGTGGCCACCAGCGTCCCGTCGTCCACCGCACCCAGCACCGCCGAGTCGTCCCCCTCCACGGCCCTGCGCAGGTCGGCGGCCGGGTCGTTCCAGGGGCGGGTCAGGCCGGTCTCGTGCCAGAGCTTGACCGCGGCGTCGTGCAGATTCTCGGGGAGGACGTCGATCTTCATCTGCGGAGGTTAGGCCCTCCGGATCAACTTTGGTTTCACGGGGAACAATGGCCACACGCATTGACTTGTACGAACGTACTAGTACAGACGTACAGGAGTCCCCATGGCGTACATCATGCTGATCGCGGCGATCGGTCTAGAGGTGCTCGGCACCAGCCTTCTGCCCTCCACGCAGGGATTCACCAGACCGCTGCCCAGCGTGCTCTGCCTCGGGGCCTACGCGGTGGTGTTCGTGCTGCTCGGCCGCATCGTGGAGCACCTGCCGGTCGGGGTGGTCTACGCCACCTGGTCGGGGCTCGGGATCGCCGCGATCATGCTGATCGGAGCCACTTTCCTGGGCGAGCCGCTGAGCCCGGCGAAGATCGCCGGAGCCGCGATGATCATCGGTGGTGTGGTGGTGCTCAACGTCGCTGGGGTTCACTAGCCCGGGTGACCAGCCCACGCGATCCCGAAGGCCGGCGCCGTGCTCTGCTCGCGGCCACCGTCGAAGTGGTGGCGGAGGTCGGCGTCGCCCGCACCACGCACCGGGCGATCGCGGCCCGCGCCGGCGTGCCGCTCGGTGCCACCACCTACTACTTCCCCACGCTGCACGACCTGATCGCCGCCGCTCTGGAGCAGGCCGGGGAGGCCTGGGACGCCGACCTCGAACGCTGGCAGTCGCAGCTGCGCGCGGTCCAGCAGTCAATTGAGGACGACGAGGAGCCCGCGACCCGGCTCCCCGTCGTCCTCACGCACCTGGTTCTGGAGTATCTGGCCGACCAGCCCCGCGCCCGGCTGGAGTGCGAGCTGTATCTGGCGGCGGGGCACACGCCCGAGCTGCGCCCCCTGGCCACCCGCTGGCTGGTCGGGCTGCGTGACATTCTCACCGGGATCTCCGACAAGACCACCGGATATGCCCTGGCCACCGTCGTCGACGGGGTGTTCCTCCAGGCCACGGTGACCGGCGAGGCGCCCGAGCCGGACCGGCTGCGGGCCGCGTTCGAGCGCCTCTGGGCCCGCGGCTGAGCAGGTTGAGCGGGTCGGAGCACCTGGCTTCCGCCGGGTCTAACGGCCGGTCAGCACCGAGAGCAGGATTCCGGTGAGGGAGCGGCGCTGTTCGTCGTCCAGAGTTTTCAGGAAGGCGGCCTCCACCTCCCGCACGGTCCGGTGCCCGGTCGCGATCAGCTCGGCGCCCGACGGCGTGACGACCAGCTCGGCGGTGCGCCCCCGGCCCGGCAGGGTGCGCCGCTCGACCGCCCCGAGTTCTTCGAGCTGACGCAGCGTTGCCTGCATGCTCTGTGCCGTGACGCCGGCCCGCCGGCCGAGTTCGCTGTACGACAGCCCGGGTTCGCGCGAAAGGTGGCCCAGGGCGGAGAAGTGGCGCAGGGATGTGCCGTGCTGCTTCAGGCGCGCCTCGACCTCGGTCCGCATCGAGCGACCCAGCGTCATCAGCAGGAAGCCGGGGCTGGGCTCGGGTGGCTTCGGGGCGTGCGTCACCGGCTCATCCTGACATCTGTCCCGCATCTTGCGGAGTGGTTTAAGTCTGACTGTAACCTACCCGCATGACGTCTCCCCGACCCCGGGCGGCGCGCTCATGAGTGCCGTCCTGCTCTCCGTCCACCTGGTGCTGGCGATCATCCTGATCGGGCCGCTCACGACCGCCGCCAGCCTGTTCCCCCGTTATGCCCGAGAGGCCGTCGCCGCAGGTGAAGACCATGCCGGCCCGTTCTCCGTGCTCAAGGCCCTGCACCGGATCAGCACCGGCTACGCCGTGGCCGGGATCGCCGTACCGGTGTTCGGCATCGCGACCGCGTCGTCCATGGGCGTTCTCGGCGACTACTGGATCTGGCTGTCGATGGCCATCACCCTGGCCGCAGCCGTGCTGTTCGCCTACTCGGTCGTGCCGGCCCAGCGGCGCATCATGGAACTGCTCGGCACGCCGGGCGGCATCGGCTCGGTGACGCCGCTGCTGCCGCGGCTGGGCATGGTGACCGGCATCTTCGGCCTGCTCTGGGCGATCGTCGTGGTGCTGATGATCGTGCGACCCGGCTCGTCGACGGGGGTGTGAGCGATGCCGATGCGTGCCCTGCGGATCTCGGCCGCGGTCGAGGCCGGCAGCCTGCTGCTGCTCGTGCTGAATCTGGCCACCGTGCACCTGGCCGCGCCGGCCTCGGTGCTCGGCCCGGTGCACGGATGCGCCTACCTGATCGGCATTGTGCTGACCTGGCAGCTGACGAAAACTGTTGCGGTGCGGGCGTTGTCAGTGATCCCCGGGATCGGGACGCTGCTCGTGCTGCGCTCGCTGCGAAGCGCTGAGGCCGCCTCGCAGTGAGCCGTTCACCCGCGAAAAGCCCTGCGGCCTAGGCGTTCAGTCTTCGTTGCTGGGCCGGCGACCGGGGAGTGCGGCGATCTTGGCGTAGAAGTGGTCGATGCGCCGCACCACCTCGGTCAGGCCGTCGAGGTTCATCGGCTTGGTGACGTAGGCGTTGGCGTGCAGCGAGTAGCTGCTGAGGATGTCGGTGGGGGCCTGCGAGGTGGTGAGCACGACGATCGGGATGCTGCGCAGCTCCGGGTCGTTCTTGATCTCGGCCAGCACCTGACGGCCGTCCATGCGCGGCATGTTCAGGTCGAGCAGGATGACGTCGGGCCGCGGGGCGTCTTCGTGCTCGCCCTCGCGACGGAGGAAGGCCACGGCCTCTTCACCGTCGTTGGCGACGTAGACGTTGCGCGGGGCGCCGATCGACTCCAGGGCCTCTTCGATCATCAGGACGTCACCCGGATCGTCGTCCACCAGAAGAACGGCCATGGCGCGGGTGGGAGAAGCGAGCATGTAAGACCCCTCGAAGTTGCGTCTGTGCGGCCGAGGAACTACTTCGCCTGCTGAAAAGCTCGCGCCTCGGGGGCTGATCGATTGCTGGGGTCGATCGTAACCGCCAATCCCTCGCGACGGACACCGTCAGGCCGGTCTCGGTGCGGTGAATTGTCACCCGCCCGGTGACTAGGCGTTATCACCTCATGCCCCGGGCGTGACCTGCGACGTTGCGGAGCTCTTCGTCGTCCTCACATGGATCTTCAGGACTGCTCGGCGGCGAGCCGCCCACGGGCCTCGGGCCAGTCGGCCGGCAACTGGGCGGCGGGCTTGGCATAGAAGGTGAAGGCGGACGACGCCATCGCCGTGCGATGGCGCGACATCGCGGAACGGTGCGGCTCGGTGCGCACGAGCTGGTCGATCGAGGCCTGGTCACGCCAGGCGCTCAGGGTGAAGAACTCGCGCTTCAGCGGATGGGCGACCAGCGAGACGCCGACCGCGCCCGGGCTGCGCCCGACCTGCCGGTGGATGCGCAGGGCGTCGATGAGGAAGCGCGGCACCTGGGACAGCCGGTGGAGCTCGAAACGTGAGGCCATGAGCACCACTTCGGTGTCGGCGGCGATCGTGCGGTCCAGTTGCTGCCAGGGGATGGTCGGCATGACGGGCTCCCTCTCGCTCGGGCTAACTTGACACTGACAAGTTGTAGGCGCACCGAGGGAACTTGTCAATGGCAAGTTGCTGGCCTAGCGTCGGTCCGGTGAGCGCCGAGAAGCCCTACCACCACGGTGACCTGCGACGCGCCCTGATCGAGGCGGCCGCCGAGGTGATCGCCGAGAACGGCACCGACACCCTCAGCCTGCGCGACCTGGCCCGCCGGGCGGGCGTCTCGCACGCCGCGCCCGGGCACCATTTCGGCGATCGGGCGGGGCTGATGACGGCGGTGGCCACCGAGGGCTTCCGGATGCTGGCCGACGATCTGGACCGGGCCGGGAACTTCTCCGACATGGGCCTGCGGTACGTGCAGTTCGCGCTGCGGCATCCGGGGCATTTCGCGGTGATGTTCCGCCCCGACGCGACACACGCGGAGGACGAGGAGTTCCAGGCCGCCGCCGAGCGCACCATGGTCCAGCTGCACGAGGGTGCGGCAGGAGCTTTCGCCACCCCGGAGGGGGAGCGGGTGCCCGCGCTGGCGGCCTGGTCGCTGGTGCACGGGATGGCCACGCTGCTGCTCAGCGGGGCGATGAAGCCCGAACCCGGCGGATCGCAGGAGGATCTGGCGCGGGCGGTGACCAGCTGGCTGACCGGGGCCCGGAAGCGGTGAGTCGTCACGCCGGGGGCGGAGTGCCCTGCGGCGGTGATAATCTCGGTCGTGCTCAAGGGGTCGGCAGAGCTGTCGCCCTTCCTGGACGGGGAGGAATTCCTGATGAAGAAGCTGCTGATGGTCGCGGTCGCGTCCGCAGCCGGCGTCGCCGTGTGGCGCAAGGTCGGAGCCGGCAAGCCCAGCCAGCCCTGGGCATCGGCGACCGACAAGATCTGATTCCTCCCGTCCCGCGAGTGGCAGAATCACTCGCGAGGCTCGGGGACGTGGCGCAATTGGTAGCGCACCTGCTTTGCAAGCAGGGGGTTGTGGGTTCGAGTCCCATCGTCTCCACCGCAGGTCAAGGGCCGGTTTCCGAGTGATCGGAACCGGCCCTTCTGCTTGCTGGGACCCTAACCCTCAGACTCCCCTCGCTCGGGCGTCCCCGTTGGCTTCGTCGGATGATCGCGGCGAGGCCAGCCAGTACGGGAGCCACGGCCCTGCGGTACTGGATCACCGTTTCGTGCAAGAACCGTCATCCACGAGGTTTCGCACTCCGAATGCGTTTTCGTGCTGTCATGGTTCACTCACTGTCGGATGAGCAGGCCGGCCACTTCCCACCGGCTGCCGTCTCTAGGAGTCGAGCGGACGCCCGAAGCACAGGACGATGGCAGGCCGCATTCCTTCGACCCAGGATTCAAGGGTCGCCTGTGGAAAACCTTCATGCCGCCACACAGCAACCCGGAGGAGCCCCGCTCCGGTATGTGATCATGACCCCAAGATCCGTGCCGCAGAGGGAGTCCCGATCGTGCCCTACTCGCAGATCCCCGAGCTCGATGCCCTGCACGAGTTCGACACGGCCCACCGGCACTACTACTACGCCCAGGGGTTCGAGCTGTACGAGACCTTCGGGAACCGGGACGACCTGGCTCCGGGCTGGAGCGACGACGACGCCTTTCATGCCCGCCTCAAGTCCTTCGCGCAGGCCACGGCCGGCGGGTCGATCTACGCCTTGTGGCAGGCAGACGACGGGGCGCGGCCGGTCGTGGTGTTCGGCGACGAGGGCGGCATCCATGTCGTGGCCACCGGCGTGCGCGATCTGCTGCGCATCCTGACCTTCGACGTGGAACCGATGGTCGACTGGGACCGGGCGTACTACTTCAAGAGCGACGAGGACGAGCCGAGCGACGACCACGACGCGTACGTCACGTGGCTACGCGGCACCCTCGGGCTCGAACCGGTGGACGACGCGGACCGGCTCGTCGAGACCGCCCAGCACCGCCACGCGGCGTCCTTCAAGGCCTGGATGGAGCCGTTCGCCCAGCAAATGTGACACAAAGCAGGCGACTCACCACTCCCTGGAACCGGTTCCCCGTGTTCAGATAGCAAGTGCGGATCTAAGCCAAGGGGTGGGTGTGGGGAACTCTCGGGCGTGGCAGGTCGTGGCGGTGCTGTTCCTGTGCATCGGGCTGCCGCAGGTGGTGCGGGGTGTGGTCGACGGCTCGACCGGCGAGCTGGTGGTGGGGCTGGTGTCGCTGGGCGCCTCGGCCTCGGGGTTCTACGAGGCGAGGGCCCAGCGACGAAAAGCTCAGAGCCAGGCCGGGAACCGGCTCAGGCCGGGCGCAGCTGAAGCACCGCCAGAGCACGGCCGGCCACGGTGATGGTCTTGCCCGCGTCGATCATCGGGCCCTGCTCGGAGTTGACCACCGCCACCGAGATCGGCGAACCGCCCTGCAACTGCACGGCCGGGGCACTGATCTCCAACCGGCCGGGCTCCGTGCTCAGCACGAGTTCCCAGGAACCGCCGAAGGTTTCGGGCGGCATGGCGAACTCGATCGCCTCGTCGTGGGCGTTGTAGCAGACCACGAACGAGTCGTCGACCACCCGCTCACCCCGGGTGCTGAGGTCGGTGATGCCGTTGCCGTTCAGATACACGGCGATGGCCCGGCCGAATCCGGAACCCCAGTCCTGGTCGGTCATCTCGGAGCCGTCGGGGCGGAACCAGGCGATGTCCGGCTGGGTCTCCTGCCCCTGCGCCCGCACCGGCAGGCCGCTGAAGAAGCGACGCCGGCGGAAGACCGGATGGTGCAGGCGCAGCGCGGCCGCGGCCCGGGTGAACTGGAGCAGGTCGTCGTCGACGGCCGACCAGTCCACCCAGCTCAGCTCGTTGTCCTGGCAGTAGACGTTGTTGTTGCCGCCCTGCGTGCGGCCCAGCTCGTCGCCGTGCGCGATCATCGGCACGCCCTGCGACAGCAGCAGGGTGGCCAGGAAGTTGCGCTGCTGCCGCGAGCGCACCTCCAGCACACCCGGGTCGTCGGTCTCCCCCTCGACGCCGCAGTTCCACGACCGGTTGTGGCTCTCGCCGTCGTTGTTGTCCTCGCCGTTGGCCTCGTTGTGCTTCTCGTTGTACGAAACCAGGTCGCGCAGGGTGAACCCGTCATGTGCGGTGACGAAGTTGACCGAGGCCACCGGGCGGCGCGCCGAGTGCTCGTACAGGTCCGCCGAGCCGGTGATCCGGGAGGCGAACTCGCCGAGCGTGGCCGGCTCGCTGCGCCAGAAGTCGCGCACGGTGTCGCGGTACTTGCCGTTCCATTCCGTCCACTGCGGCGGAAAGTTACCGACCTGGTAGCCGCCGGGACCGACGTCCCACGGTTCGGCGATCAGTTTGACCTGGCTGATCGTGGGATCTTGCTGCACCAGTTCAAAAAAGCTCGACAGCCGGTCAACGTCGTAGAACTCCCGGGCCAGGGTGGAGGCCAGGTCGAAACGGAAGCCGTCGACGTGCATCTCGGTGACCCAGTACCGCAGCGAGTCCATGATCAGCTGCAACGCGTGCGGGTGCCGCACGTTCAGCGTGTTCCCGGTGCCGGTGTAGTCCATGTAGTAGCGGGGGTCGTCCTCGACCGTGCGGTAGTAGGCCCGGTTGTCGATGCCGCGCATCGACAGCGTCGGGCCGAGGTGGTTGCCCTCGGCGGTGTGGTTGTAGACCACGTCGAGGATCACCTCGATGCCGGCCTCGTGCAGGGCCCTCACCATCGCCTTGAACTCCTGCACCTGGCCACCGGGCACGACGGTCGAGCCGTACTTCGGGTCGGGCGCGAAGAACCCGATCGTGTTGTAGCCCCAGTAGTTCGACAGACCCTTGTCGATCAGCGTGGAGTCGTTGGCGAAGTGGTGCACCGGCATGAGTTCCAGAGCGGTGACGCCGAGCGCGGTCAGGTGCTCGATGATCGCCGGGTGCGCGATGCCGGAGTAGGTTCCGCGCATCGCCTCGGGGATGTCCGGGTGCCTCTGGGTCAGGCCCTTGACGTGCGCCTCGTAGATCACGGTGTCGGCGTACTCGTGCCGGGGCGGCCGGTCGGTCCCCCAGTCGAAGTAGGGGTTGATCACCACGGACTTGGGCATGTGGACCGCCGAGTCCTGGTCGTTGCGGGCGTCCGGTTCACCGAACGGGTAGCCGAACACCGCCTCGTTCCAGTCGAACACGCCGTCGATCGCCTTGGCGTAGGGGTCGAGCAGCAGCTTGTTCGGGTTGCAGCGGTGCCCCTGGGCCGGGTCCCACGGCCCGTACACCCGATAGCCGTACCGCTGGCCGGGCTGGATGCCGGGCAGGAAGACGTGCCAGATGAAGGCGTCCACCTCGGGCAGCTCCACCCGGGTCTCGTTGCCGGCCTCGTCGAACAGGCACAGCTCGACCTTCTCGGCCACCTCGCTGAAGATCGCGAAATTGGTTCCGTAGCCGTCGAAGCTGGCTCCGAGCGGGTACGGCTTGCCCGGCCACACACCGAAGGCCGCCGGGCTGGTGGCCGGATCCGTCATTCTGGGCCTCCTGGCTCGATCACGTGCTTGATCAGGTCCGATACGGGTCTCAGCCGCTCCGCTGAACCATGATCATTGCCCTTAATGGGCCGTTCTGCACGTTGAAGGGACAACCGCCCGAATCGGTGTCCGAGGTGCCCGCCGTCCACCATTGCGGGACCATCGCCGGATGCTGCTGGACGTCCGGACCATCTACGCCGAGCCCGCCGCCCTCCAGCTCGAGCGCGGGCGGCAGGTGGTGGAACGCTGGCCGGGTGCCGAGGTGATCGAGGTGGCCTCGGCCAACCGGATCGACGCGGTGCACGGTGACGAGCAGAACGTGCAGCGCTGGGTGCGGGTGAAGACCGAGGTGCTGGCGCTGGGCGTGCGCAAGACGATGACGGCCCGGGTGAACGGGCGGTCGGCGGACTGGATCGCGCCGAGCGCCGCGAACGGCTGCGCGATGGCCTGCGCCTACTGTTATGTGCCGCGGCACAAAGGTTATGCGAATCCGGTCACGGTGTACGCCAACATCGAGCAGATGATCGGCTACCTGACCCGCCACGTGGCCCGGCAGGGCCCGAAGACCGAGCCGAACCAGTGCGACCCGAGCGCCTGGGTGTACGACCTGGGCGAGAACAGTGACTGCTCGGTCGACGCGATGATCAGCGACAACGTCGCCGACCTGGTCGCCGCCTTCCGCGATCTGCCCACCGCCAAGGCCTCATTCGCGACCAAGCAGGTGAACCGGGACCTGCTCGCCTACGACCCCCGGCAAAGAACCCGGATCCGATTCTCGGTGATGCCCGCACGCACGGCGAAACTGCTCGACATCCGGACGTCTTCGGTGGCCGAGCGGATCGCGGCGGTGGACGATTTTCTGGCCGCCGGCTACGAGGTGCACCTGAATCTGTCGCCGGTGGTGGTGCACGAGGAGTGGCTGACCGACTGGGCCGAGCTGCTGGAGCAGCTGAACGACGTGCTGTCACCGGCAGCGAAGGCCCAGGCCGCGGCCGAGGTGATCTTTCTGACCCACAACGAGGGGTTGCACGATCTCAACCTGGGCTGGCACCCGCAGGCCGAGGACCTGTTGTGGCGCCCCGACATCCAGGAGTTCAAGATCTCGCAGAACCGCATGCGCAACGTGCGATACCGGGCGGCCTGGAAGTCGGTCTGGAAGCAGCGCCTGCTCGACCTGATCGGCGAGCGCGCTCCCTGGCTGACCGTGCGTTACGCCTTCTGACCCAAAAATTTTGGACGACGAGGAGCCCGCGAGAAGCTTGCGTCGTCCAAAATTTGATCATGGTGACCAACCACGGAACGGCACGCTTCACGATCGCCGAGGAACTGCGGTTCATGCTGCCGGTGCGGCATCGGGACGGGATCGTCGCGGTGCCGGTCGACGGCACGAATTCCCTTCTGCACGAGATCGAATCGCTGGGGGTGTCGCGCACCGAGTTCGGCCGGCTGGAGGTCGACGGGCGGGAGGTGGCGGGGGACCACCGGCCGGTGCCGGGCGAATCGGTGACGGTGCACGCGATCGAGCGGCCGCAGCGGGTGCCCGCCCACCGTTACCAGCTCGACGTGCACCTGGGCACGCTGGCCCGGCGCATGCGGCTGCTCGGGCTGGACACGGCCTACGACAGCGAGGACATCGGGGACGCCGCACTGGTCGAGAAGGCGGCCCGGGAGAACCGGGTGATGCTCAGCCGCGACCGCGGCCTGCTGCGCCGTAAGGCCCTGCCGCACGGCGCCTTCGTGCGCGGGCAGGATCCGGATGCGCAGCTGCTCGACGTGCTCGACCGGTTCCGGCCGGAGCCGGCGCCGTGGACCAGGTGCCCGGGCTGCAACGGCCTGCTGCGCCCGGCCCCGGTGGACGAGATCGCGCCGCTGGTCGAGCCCGGCACGCTCCAGACCTACGAGGAGTTCTTCCGCTGCCAGGACTGCGGCCGGCCGTACTGGCGCGGCGCGCACGGCGAGGGGCTCGACCGGATCATGGAGCAGGTCAGGACGGGCGGGACACCTTGAGCATGTAGGTTCCGCTGCCCTTCACCCGCTCCACCTGCCAGCGGTATCTGCCCGCGGCGCCGGTGTAGCTGATCGACTCGCTCGATCCGGAGCGGGTGCTGTCGGCCACCTCGACCCAGCGCCTGCCGTTCCACCGGGCCAGCGTCAGGTCGAAGTTGGTGTTCTTCGTGCCGGTCAGGCAGCCGGTGTGAACGCCGGAGTGCTTGCTGGTGTAGGCCACCGCGGTGACGGCCCGGGCCCTCAGCCGCATCTTGCCCCTGACCGTGCTGGTGCAGGTCGGCGTCTTGGTCGGCGTCGCGGTCGGGGTTGCGATGGGGGCTGCTGTGGTCGTGGTGGTCGGGACGCTCGTGGGTGCGGTGGTCGGTGCCGTGGTCGGTGCGGTGGTCGGTGCGGTGGTGGGGGACGTTGCCGGGGTGGTCGGTGACGTGGTGGGCGTCGTGGTGGTGGCCGGGTCGGGTGTCGTGGTGGTCGGCGTCGGCGTGGAGGTGTCGTCGGCGCCCACGTAGAGCAGCAGGTTCGGGGTGCCGGCGGGAACGCCACTGAGCGCGCCCGAGGTGGCGGCGGTGGTCAGCGCCGAGGTCACGTCGGCCGGGGCCGCGGACGGGTTGGCCTGGAGGTACAGCGCCACCGCGCCGGCCACGTGCGGGGTCGCCATCGAGGTTCCGCTGAGCGTGGCCGTGGCGGTGTCGGAGGTGTACCAGTCGGAGACGATCCCGGCGCCGGGGGCGTAGAGGTCCACGCAGGAGCCGTAGTTGCTGAAGCTCGCGTTGGCGTCCGAGTTGTTCGACGCGGCAACGGTGATCGCGGACGGCACCCGGGCGGGGGAGTCGGCGCAGGCGTCTGACGCGTCGTTGCCGGCGGCGATCGCGTAGGTCACGCCGGAGGCGACGGAGGCCGCGACGGCGTTGTCGAGCGGGGCGTAGCCGTCGCCGCCCAGGCTCATGTTCACCACGGCGGGACTCACGTGGTTGGCCGTGACCCAGTTGATCCCGGCGATCACCCCGGACGAGGTGCCGGAGCCGTCACAGCCGAGCACCCGCACGGCGACCAGGTTCACAGCCGGCGCGACACCGTATCTGGAGCCGCCGACCGTGCCGGCCACGTGCGTGCCGTGGCCGTTGCAGTCCTCGGTGCCCCGGCCGTCGGAGACGGCGGTGTAGCCGGAACTGACCCGGCCGCCCAGGTCGGACTGGGTGGAGCGGATGCCGGTGTCGATCACATAGGCGGTCACCCCACTGCCGTCGCCGCTGGTGGTGAGCTTGCCGTTGAGTCCCGAGCGCTGGTCGACGCGGTCCTGGCCCCAGGACGTGACCGAGCGGCTGCCACTGATGTCGACCACCTGGTCGGCGGCGATGTAGGCGACCGCCGGGTCCTGCCGGGCCTGGGCCAGCTCGGTGGCGCTCATCGTGGCCGCGTAGCCGTTGATCGCCTCGCCGTACTCCTGGGTGACGTCGGCGCCGAGGTCCTCGGCATGGTCGACGGCCTGCTCCAGGGCGGCGTTGTCCTCGCCGGTGGCCGGGGCTTTGAGCACCACGATGTACTGCCCGGGGATCGCCTCCGGGTCCGCGGTGCCGACGACCTGGGCCCGGTAGGTGCTCCCGGCCGAGGCGTCACTCTGCTCGGCGCTGCCCGGCAGCGCGGTGAGCACGGCCGCCCCGGCGACGGCGGCGATGACGAGTTTGGTGGGCAGATCGAGCTTCGCGTGCTTTTCGCCCACGTTCGAACCTCGTCCCGGTCGGCTGGCCACGTCCCCTGAAACATCGGGAGCCGGTGACCGGGTATCAGGGGCCGATCGGGTGCGGTCGGCCGCGACCGCCCTGCTCAGTGGCTGGCTGGGCTCGTCACCGCGTAGCTGAGCAGCACCAGGCCGTTCGGGGTGCGGCGACCGTCCTGGAGGGTCAGTCGCCGCAGAACGTCCGGGGTGTCGAACAGCTTGCGCCCGGAACCGGCCAGCGAGGGTGCGATGACCAGGCGCAGTTCGTTCACCAGCCCGGCCGACAGCAGGCTCTGGGCCAGCCGGATGCTGCCGTGCACACCGATGTCGCCGCCGCTGCGCGCCTTCAGCTGCCGCACGGTGTCGGCCGGCTTGTCGGTCGCCTCGGTGTTGGTCCACGGGGTGGTCAGCGGCGAGCTGGTGGCCACGTACTTCTGCACGCCGTTGATGAAACCGGCGAACGGCTCCAGATCGGAACCCGGCCAGAACCGCGACCATTCGTCGTACATGGCCCGGCCCAGCAGCACGGTGTCCTGGCTGCCGATGACCTCGGCGAGGTGCTCGATGTACACCTCGTCGTCGTCCATCGGGAACCAGTTCTCCGGCGCCTCGGCCACGCCGTCGAGCGAGACCAGTTCGTAGAGCACGACCTTGCGCATCACGTCTTCCCTTCCGTCATGGGTGAAGACGCGCGTGGTCACGAAAAATCATCGGCGCGGGGCATACCGGTTCTTCCGGCCCAGCCAGACGAAAAAGACCCGGTCCAGGCCACCCTGACGGGCCTGGACCGGGTGGTTCACCGGAGAGTCAGCTCACCAGCAGGTCGAACTTCTCCGCCTGGCCGCGCTCGGTGGTGTCGGAGAGCAGCCGGCTCGTGCCGCTCTGGACCCGCACGTACTCGTGGTCGACGTCGGCCTGGAGACTGACCGATCCGTCGTCGTTGCGCAGCACCGCGAACTTCTCCCAGGGGCCGAGCGCGGTGCGGTTGGCGATCAGCGGCTCGGCGCCGGAGTTCTCGGCCGTGACCAGGCTGTCGTTGGCCTGGGCGCGCAGGGCGACCAGGCCCTCGCCGGCGTCTTCGACGTCGAACTTCTCCCACACCCCGGCCGAGGTGATGGTGGCGACCAGCGCGGTCTTGCCGTTCGGGTCGGCCTGCACCCACTTGCCGGTGGTGCGCGAGCGCAGCGCGATCGTGTCACCCTCGGCCGGCAACGGCGAGGAGGCGCTCTGGTGGCTGATGCCCAGCAGGAAGTTCAGTGACGTCTGCTGGAAGTCGGACTGCACGGTGCCGCCCTGCACGGTGTCGGACAGGAAACCGGCCGGCTCGGGGTTGGTGCCGTCGCAGGTGCCGTTCGGGATGCCGACGTGGGTGGACCGGTCGGTGTTGCCGGTGATCGTGAAGTCCTTGACCCCGTTGACCGCGTAGCCGTAGCCCATGGTCGAGCCTTCGAGCGTGTTGTCGGTGACCGTGCCGCCGGTGACGACGGTGTCGGTGCACGACCACACGCCAGGGCCCATGGCCAGACCGATCTTGACCAGTGCACCGTCGGCGCGGATGGTGTTGCGCGAGACCACGGTGCCTTCGTAATTGCCGTCCATCGGGCCGTAATCGACCATGTTGATCCCGCCGAGCAGAGTGCGGTTCTGCGCGACGATCGTGTTGTCGGTGATCTGCGAACCGGGTGCGCCGAACACGACGACGGCACCGTCCGTGGCATCGGTGATCGTGTTGTTCCGCACCGTGCTGGTGCCGCAGGCCAGCGAGATGCCGTCGGCCCAGCCGTCCGGTGTTCCGGAGGGCCCGACCTGGTTCCCGGTCACCGTGGCACCCTGACAACCGGGGACGCCGCTGCGCACGACTCCCTCGGCCAGGTGCAGTGCCGACCAGCCGCGCGGCTCGTAGAAGTGGTTGTTCTCGACCACCAGACCGGTCACGTCACCGCCGATCTCGAGCAGGCCGCTGCCGCCCTCGATCCGGCCCAGGGCCGGCCGGTTGCCGTCGACCTGGATGCTGCGCACGGCGATGCCGGAACGCCCACCGCCCTCGATCGCGGTGGCCTGGCCGGCACCGGTGACCCGCAGAACGGCGCGGGTGTCGCCGGTGGGCCGCCCGACGGTCTGGATCGCCTGGTTCGCGGCCGAGAACCTGATCGGCGTGGTCAGCTCGAAGACGGCGGAGGCGCACAGCTCGGCCACCGCGCCCTCTCCGGACAGCGCGTCCTGGATGTCCTGCCCGGTGCCGGAGGCGATGCAGTCCTCGGGGTTCGCGGCGCTGGCCACGGTCTGCCCGGCCAGGGCGAGCAGGGCGGCCGCGGCGACCGTGGCGGCGACCGCCTTGGGAGTGGTGAGCACGGGAAGTCCTTCGCTGAGACGTCTGAACGCCCTTCAAGCTAGGCACTTCCTCGGTACCTCCTGCAAAAGCACCGCAAAGGAATTGCTAAGAGCCATTTTTCGGCGTTGTTTTTCCAAAACGTTGCTCTGGTTGAGGATTCGCAACGTACCCAGCGCAGATCCGGTTCAGTGGCGCCCGCCACACTTTGCCGGGCGCCACCGCTGCTCCAGTTGCCTCAGTTGCCCACGCCGAGGTTCGCCATGAAGGCCGACGGGTAGCGGTCGCCCCGGGCCGATCCGGCCGGCACCGCCCGCTCGATCAGGGCCAGCTCGTCGGCGGTGAGTTCCAGCTGCGCGGCCGGCAGGGCCTCGGCCAGCCGGGTGCGGGTGCGGGCACCCACCAACGGCACCACGGCCGGGTCCTGCGCCGCCACCCAGGCGATGGCCAGCTGGGCCACCGTGCAGTCCCGGGCGGCCGCGATCTTCCGCAGCTCCTCCACCAGGGCCAGGTTGTGCTCCACGTTGTCCGCGGCGAAGCGCGGGCTGAGCGCACGGTGGTCGCTGTCGGCCGGGCGGGTGGTGCGCTCCGTCGTCCAGTGCCCGGAGATCAGGCCCCGGCTCAGCACGCCGTAGGCGGTCAGGCCGATGCCCAGTTCGCGCAGGGTGGGCAGGACTTCTGTCTCCACCGCCCGGGAGATCAGCGAGTACTCGATCTGGAGGTCGCTGATCGGGTGGACGGCGTGGGCCCGGCGGATCGTCTCCGCGTTCATCTCCGACAGGCCGACATACCTCACCAGGCCGGCCTCGACGAGCTCCTTGATCGCGCCCACCGTCTCCTCGATCGGCACCGCCGGGTCGAGGCGAGCCGGACGGTAGATGTCGACGTGATCCGTGCCCAGCCGGGTCAGCGAGTAGGTCAGGTTGCTCCGGATCGCCTCCGGCCGGGCGTCGTTGCCGCCCGGCATGCCACCCGGTCGCAGCAGCAGGCCGGTCTTCACGCTGAGCAGGTAGCTGTCCCGCGGCCGGTCGCGCAGGGCCTCGGCCAGCAGCAGTTCGTTGTGCCCGGCGGCGTAGAAGTCCCCGGTGTCGATGAGCGTGACGCCGGCGTCGAGGGCGGCGTGCACCGTGGCGATGCTCTCGCCGCGGTCGGCCACACCGTAGGCGCCGGACATGCCCATCGCGCCCAGGCCCAGCGCGGAGACCGTGGGGCCGTTCTTGCCCAGGATGCGTGTCTGCATGGTGTTGCTCCTCGTCGTCCACAGGTGTTCGCCCTTGCACCGACAACGGTGCGCCCCGCGGGGACGGAACGGGAGAGGAGCGTTCATCGTGGGAGGGCCTCTCCCTGGATGCCGGGGGCGGACGGTTGCACGATGGTGCGGTGGAACGTGAGCAGCTCGCCGATTTTCTGCGCCGTCGCCGCGAGGCGATCCGACCGGGTGAGGTGGGCCTGGCCGACGGCCCACGGCGCCGCACCGCAGGACTGCGACGTGAGGAGGTCGCGCAGCTGGCCGGGATGTCGGTCGACTACATCGTCCGGCTGGAACAGGGACGCAGCAGCCAGCCCTCGACCCAGCTGCTGGCTTCGCTGGCCCGGGCCCTGCGCCTGACCGACGACGAGACCAGCCACCTGTTCCATCTGGCCGGGCATCAGCCTCCGCCGTCCGAGGGCGTGGCCCAGCTGGCCCGGGCCGGGCTGGTGCGCCTGCTCCACCTGCTTGAGGGCGCCTCCGGCATGGTGATCTCCGACCTCGGCCAGGTGCTCGCCCAGAACCGGACGTCGCTGCTGCTCAGCGGCAATCACATGGACCTGGCCGGTGACCGGCGCTACCTGCTCTGGCGCTGGTTCACCGAGCCCGGCAACCGCGGGACCCATCCGCGCGAGAATCAGGAACACCACAGCCGTCAGCTGGTCGCCGACCTGCGGGCGACCTTCGGCCGGCGCCCGGGCGACCCCGAGGTCACCGGCCTGGTGCAGCGTCTTGCGGCCCGCAGCAGCGATTTTCGCCGCCTCTGGGACGAGCACGAGGTGGCGGTGCGCCGCGCCGACCGCAAGACCCTGCTGCACCCGCGGGTCGGGCCCCTGTTGATGGACTGCGAGACCCTGGTGACTCCCGACCTGCGGCAGCAGCTGCTGGTTCTGACCCCGGCGGACGATGAGTCCCGGGAGCGGATGGATCTGCTGAGGGTGCTGGGGGTCGAGGAATTCCCCTCCGGGCTGCCCACTTCCAGGCGGTAGCGCCGGCGTGTTGTGTGAGCGATCACAGTGAGGTTTCGGAGCCCTCACCGCCCTCACCGCCCGGACCGCCACGACCCGTCCGAGCTCGTGCCGACCGACAAACGGTGAGCGCCCCGGAGGCTAGGCCTCCGGGGCGCTCGATCTGCGAATCCCCACATGCTCTAGGGATGTCCGCAGGGACAATCTTCGGTCTTTCCAGCGTTTCCGCTGGTCAGACGGAGTGGGCCTAAGTGGACTTGAACCACTGACCTCTTCCTTATCAGGGCGTCGCTCGCCTGCATCGGTAGCGTCAACGCCGCTCTCACCTTGTGCTTTGCGAGCTTGGACGATGATCGTTCGCCGGGGCCTGCCCTCTATCCCCCGGATCTACCCCTGTCTCCTAGGGCCGTCCTAGGGCCAGTTGTAGGGCCAGAAATGACGTCACCGCCATGCCTCCGCACGGCGGACGGGGCTGGCATGAGGCTCTCGCAGAACTCCCCACTCAGCAGCGCTGAGCGGATAGTTCAAACGCGCTCCGCCTGAGACGGTCCGTCGCCAGCGCCTTCCGCAAGATCGCGACGGGCCTTACGAGCGGCGATAGAAGCGTTGAGTGCGCGGATCTTTTCGATGTGCCGCTTCTCGGTAACGATGATCTTGTTGCCGACGACGATGGGACCGTCTGAGTCGACGACGATCTTGCGAAACCGACCTCCAGCAGTCGCTGCCTGCTCTTGGGACTTCGACAAGTCGATCATCTCCTTACTGTCGATGTGCCGCACTTCCCTCAGATCGATGTCGGCAGGAGGCTCGCCCTCGTTAACCTCCTCGACGAAACGAAGCTTGAGAATACTGCGTATCTCGTTGGCCGAGTTAGATCCCTGGATGCGCTTTAACTCATCCGGAGTAACACAGAAGCATCCCGCCACTGCCCGTCGCGGATAGCGAAAACGGACAAAAGGTAATATGTTCCAAAAGCGGATTCTTTCGTACATGACTAGGCGAACTTCCGCGCAAGCCAGGCTCGTAGACTCAACCGGAGACGCCTCTTAGTCCGCATACCAGCCGACGCTACAGGAACCACGGGTTGCTCTTGAATCGAGAACATGGTCATCACCGCCTCCAGCAGGCCCGTCTCGAAGTCGTTCTTGGTCTCCACCTCCAAGGCCGCCAGCAGCTCCAGCGTCACATCTAGACTCAGTCTGGGCTCAGCTCCGTCTCCTATGCTTCTGTCATATACCCATATAAGCATTTTCCACCAGTTCTCCCGCTCAACACGCTCCCGCTCTGCTTTGGCATCCGCCCCATGGCGTTCAGTAGCGGCATCGCGGTCTTTCTTGCCCTCTTTTCTTTCTTCGACAATTTTGTGTTTCGCTGATTTATACGCAACAATTGCGGCAATCAGTGCAGCAGCGCCACCAAAACCAGGCGTATTAAACCAATTCGCAAACCAGTCCAGAGTCTCGGGGAGCCATTCCCCGAACCACGCTCTTGTGATATCCCATCTAGATTCATGCCGCATGACTCTTTGGTCGTTCAGCCGAGGGTGAGACTTTTCATCTACCCATTGGTAGGTTTGAGCTTGACAACCGACCCTCGACCAAATATCCGACTTGCGAACTAGGGAGCTATCACGTGCCTCGACCCATTCGGGCCGTCTTCTTCGATGTTGGCGAGACCTTGGTTGACGAGACCAGGGAGTACGGAACGTGGGCTGACTGGCTGGGTGTACCTCGACACACGTTCTCTGCTGTGTTCGGCGCGGTCGTCGCCCGGGGCCTGGACTACCGCGAGACATTCCAGCATTTCCGTCCTGACTTCGACCTAGCGGCGGAACGACGGAAGCGCATCGATGCTGGCGATGGTGAGACTTTCGCTGAAGGCGATCTGTACCCGGATGCTCGTGCGTGCCTGGCGGCTCTGCGAGAACTGGAGGTAGTCGTCGGGATCGCCGGAAACCAGACGGCGAGGGCTGAGGAAATCCTGCGGGCTCTGGATCTGCCGATGGATGTTCTGGGTACCTCAGAGAGCTGGAACGCTGAGAAGCCCTCTACTGCCTTTTTTGAGCGGCTGGTCCAGGAGGCCAACTGCGAGGCAGGCGAGATCCTGTACGTGGGTGACCGGCTGGACAACGACCTGCTGCCGGCTCTGGAGGTTGGGCTTGAAGCTGCGGTGATCAGGCGCGGGCCGTGGGCGCATATCTGGGCGGACCGTCCTGAGTTGGCGCGTTGTCTTTTCCAGCTCGACGGTCTCGCAGAACTGCCCAGCCTGGTGGAGAAGCACAACCAGCAGTTCGCGTAATGGGCTGAGGTCAGCTGGCCGCCGCGATGAGAGTCCGGGCGCGGCTCATGGTGTCATCGGTTGATGACACGGGTAGTCGTTCCCGGACATCCGCGAACTGCGAGGTGGCCCGGTGCGAAGTAACGAGTGGTAGGTCGGCCTCGACGCTGAGCACGGTTCGTGCGGCGGCGTCTGGTTGTCCGGCGAGGATCTGGGCGGTGGCGAGTCGGGCTGAGATGAGGACGCGGGAGCGGCGTTCATCGGGGCCACGGTGGGTCAGGGATGCCTGTAGGTGGTCGATGGCCTGGGTAGGGCGGCCGAGGTGGACGAGTACGGCGCCGGTCTGGTGTTCGAGGGCGGCGTGGTTGTAGCCGCCGGTCCAGTGCTGTGCCGATGTGGCTCGTTCGAGGTCTGCCTCTGCGGCGCGTAGGCAGGTTCGCGCTGACCAGTTGTCTCCGACTGAGGCGTGGGCTTCGGCGAGCATGCCGGTCATCCATGCTCGTCGTCGGATGTCGGCGTCTCGGGGCAGCGCTGAGCATGCGGCTTCGGCCAACTCCACGGCGCGGTGGGTGTGGCCGAGTTCGACGGCTTGAAGCGCCAGTGCGCGTAGGGCGGTTGCGCGGGCGGCACCGTCCTTGGCCTCGTCGGCCAGGCGGGCAGCGGTGATGTAGTAGCGCTGGGCCTGGCCGGCGCGGCCAGCGTCGGAGGACATCCAGCCGGCGAGGTAGGCCAGTTGAGCAGCTGCGGCGAACAGCGCGGGGCGGTGCCGACCGGTGGTGCCTTCCAGGAGCGGTGTGACTGCGTGCGCCAGGTAGGACGCTGTGGGCGGGAGGGCGTGTTCGCCGCCGAAGAGGTCGTCGGCTCGGGAGAACTGAGTGGTCATCTCCTGGATGCGGGTGATGTCGGACGGGCCTATGCGTGTCGGCTTGCCGCTGTTGTCCCGGGTGGGGAGTTCCCATGGCCTGGTTGGGACGCTCAGAGCGGCCAGGGTGTAGAGGCTTCCGGCGTTCAGGAAGGATCGTCGGTCCATGTCCTGCCTCCCGAGTCGGGTCAACCGGGCTACGGCGTCCCCGTGCCAGGGATTGTCCGGCCCGTCCTGGTCGCGTGAGGTCCACCCGAGGTCGTCTGCGGTGACGTCGGGTCTGTGCAGGAGTCTGCTCATGGCCTCGACGATCACCGGGACTGCCTCGGTTCGCGGCGTGGTCCCCGTTCTCCAGTGTGCGAGCGTGCTCTTGTCCGGGTACAGCACCCGGCCGCCGGTCTCGATGCTGACCGCGTGGATCTCGGCGGCGATCTCGGCCAGGGTGCGGCTGGTCGCCTCGACTGCGGCTTGCCAGCGTTCGTTGATGATCGGACGCCTTCGTTCCGTCATGGCTACCGTCCCCGTGGTCGCGCAGCAACCCTCCGCAACAGACAGGGTCCTCCGCCGGTTGCAACCCGCGCAATGCCGACCGGCGGGTATTCAACTCGTTTCAACGGCTCTGAGGCTTCTCGTCGTCCTGGTCGCGTCCGACACTCGAAGTACCGAGTGCACACGGTGTCCCATCACGGAAACAGCTTCGCTGCATCAGTTTTCGATGAGAGGAACAACATGACCACCGAAACGACCTCAACGCTCGCGCCGGTCAGCGTCACCATGCCGGTGCCCTTCACGCCGGAATGGTCGCGGATCGACGGCATCACCGTGGACGGCCCGACGGTCACCGTGGATCCGGCCCGCTACTTCTTCCGCTACGAGAACCCGTCGTGGCTGCTGGTGGACTGGGACCTGGTCCGCCGGGAGCTGCTGGACCACCCGCAGGAAAGCACGGGCCAGGCGCTGGAACAGCGGGCGTTGGAGTTCGTGCAGGAGCACGGGCGGGTGACCACCTCGCCGGCCGACGTCCTGGTCGCGGCTTACAAGGTGGCCGAGTACCTGTACCGGGACATCGACATTCCCGGGGTCGAGGTGACTGAGCAGCAGCTGACGGCGCTGCGCGAAGCGACGACGCTCATGGCGCTGAACCGGGTCGAGTTGGACGGGCACATGTCGAACGTGGGTTCCTGCTGGTTCTTCCCGGTGGCCACTTCGGTCGTGTTCGATTTCAGCCACGAAGAGGGCGAGGCGCTGGACGAGATCTATCACGGGGGCTGGTTCAACGAGAACCGCCGCCGGGATGCCGTCCTGGCTCACGTGGCCCTCGGTGGCCGGCTGGTGCACGGGTGCCAGGCGAGCGCTGACATGTCCGGCGGGTGCGTGCTGGCCTACGGCACCGACCTGGACGGGTTCCGGTCGGAGCTGAACGGGCTCAAGGCCGAGTGGATCGAACGCGTCGCCGCAATGCGGCCCTGACCTGCTGAGACTGGCGCGGGTCCGTCCTCCCTCCGGACGGGCCCGCGTCCTCACCTGGAAGGAAACGAGCGATGCATGTGGACGCAACCGTGAACCTCAGGGCTTGGGACATCATCGGCGGTGAGACCGATGCCCACAGTAAAAGCATTATCCCGCAAGACATTCAGTGGACAGCGTGGCCGGATCTCGAACCGAACCATTCCATCCTCGGCGATCCCGCCGGCCTCGATGTGATCGAGCTTGGGTGCGGAACCGGTGAGCACGTCGCCTGGTCCGCAGTGCAAGGTGCGCGGACTGTGCTCGGGGTGGATATCTCGCCCGGTCGCCTGGCCGTCGCGGAGCAGCGGTTCGGCGGTCTGCCCGGTGTCCGCTGGATGTGTGGGGATGCTGAGTCCGTGCTGCCTGGGCTGTCGCCGGTCGATCTGGTCCTGTCCGTGTTCGGGGCGCTCTGGTACTCGGATCCCGACGTCCTTCTCCCCGCGATCGTCGCTCGGTTGCGTCCGGGCGGGGTGCTGGCAGCCTCGGTAGGCGCGCCTCGTCCACTGGATCTCCCTGGCCGGCGGGTCGATCACTACCGAGCAGAGGACGGACGTCGGTTACCGGTGATCCACTACGTCTACGGCCCCAAGACCTGGGCCGCTCTGCTGGACCGGCATGGCCTCACCCTGCAACACCTGGTCGCGGTCACCGGGCCGACTGGTCACACGACGCTCGTCTTTCGGGCTCAGTACCAGCAGGAAGAGAGCACTTGCCGCCATCAACAGACCACAGGCGGCGAACGCTCCAGGCGGTGAGACAGAGACAAGGATGGGCAGGCTGGCCATAGCGAGCATGCCGCCGACGTGGATACCGGTGGTGTAGAGCGTCATCGCTCGTAGCCGCTCGGGGCCGGCCAACAGGGACAACCGGGTTCGCAGCGTCACGTCACCGATGGGGACAAGCACGCTGAACGCTGCGGTCAGGATCAGCAGCACGGGGAGGTTCCCGGCAGCAGCGAACCCGGCCAGGATCAGACCTCGGACAATCCACGAGGACGCCAGGATGGTCAGCCATCGTCCGGGCAACCGGGTGTTACCGACCAAGAGATTCCCAGCCAGCGATCCGATGCCGAGACAGGTGATGACCAGGGCATACGCGTCCGGTCCAGCGTCGAGCTGGGTGGCCAGTAGCACCGGGACCCCAACCGTCGTCACCCCGTAGAGGGCTTGGCCGATGTTGTCGATCAGCACTGACCAGGCAAGAGCCGGATGCCGGCCGGCCACTGCGCGCGCGGTCGGCGCGTCCTCGGTGGCCTTGGGATCGCTTGAGGTCGTAGGGACGGGTGCCAGGCTCGGTGCGTGTCTCGCCAACCATGCCAGGGCCAGGGCGGATACGCCGAACGTGGCTGCGTCGATGTAAAAGAGGACGTCCGTGGCGACCACGGTGAGGATTACGGCGGCGGCCCCTGGGCCAACGATCCATGTCACCCGGCCGGTGACGTCCATAAGCCCGGTGACCGGGCGGACCTGCTCGGCGGGGACCAGCTCGGGCAGCAGTGCGGCTCGGGCAGGGTCACTCAGGGCGTCAGCTGTGCCAATGCCGACGATGACCACGAGGACGCCGGCCAGGCCGAGTGAGTCCCATAGCCAGGGCAGGGCAGCGACGAGAGGGATCTGTACTGCCTCGATCCTGGCCAGGGCCCGAAAAGAAGCTATGCGGGCGATGATTCGTCGACCAAAGAGCCCGATCAGGATGTGCGGGACGGATTCGGCGATGACGACGATGCCCAAAGCGAGCGCTCCGGACTTCTCCCACGCTGTCCAGGCGAGTGCGAGAGTGAAGAACCTGTCGCCAAACACGCTCAGCAGCTCGGCTAGCCAGAGCACGAGCACGCGGCGATGGCGAAGCAATCGGATGTACTGCATGCGACTTCCCCCGAGGTCGGCACTGGAAGACCGGCCGAGACTAGAGGAAGTGGACGGCTACCCGCAGGGAAACCAGGCAGGTCCGGGGCTTGCTACGCCAGGTTCAGTTCAAGCTGAATGAAGACCGGAAGAGTGGGTTTGCGCACGCGAGGACGGGGCTTGCGCGGCGGCAGAGGACGGCGGACACGGGCGAATCGCCCCAGGGCATCACGCAGCAACAGAACGGGAAACCAGGAGTGCGGGGTGCGTCGGCGGTTCATCGGCTCCGTCCTCCCTTTGGTGGTCTCGCCGCGGTGCCGGCCGTTCTTGCCGGTCCCGCTGCGGGCACCAGGTACCGCGTCCCGGGAGGCTCGCAATCAAGTTCGCCGCAGCGACCTCGTCTCCCGGCAGCTGCACGGAGTGCAGACCTGAACCGGGCTGGGACTGCGGACTTGATTGGGAGTCGGGACGTGGTACCTGAAGGTGAGCCAAGAAACAAAGATGATTGAGAAATGTCACTTACGGCCAGAGCATCGAAAGGACATCCTTGAAGGAGGCCATTTGCTAGCGGATAACCAGATCCCCAAGCACGGAATTTCCCCTTTCATAAGATTATTCGGACGATAGGCTATTGGGTTCTATTGATGGATCTGAAGCTGCGGCTTCGACAGCTCCCGATAAACTCATGAGCATTGCCTCGGGATCACGAAGGGCCATCCAATCATTTCTTTCCAAGACATGCCGTTCGGTTGCCGTTAACGTTTTCACCTGGACGTGACTTCGACCGTTGCCGTCCGTGATCTTTATGAGAAGGACATCCCCAAGCACAGCGGCGAAGTTGTTAATACCTTCGGCTGCCTTCATCAGATTGAGAGTCGTCTGTGACCTCGTTTGATCGATAGCGGCCGACCTTTCATGAACAAGAGCATCTTCTAGGCCCTGCGCAAGCCTTCGAGTCGCTCGCTGAGCCTCGTCAGGCGTGTAGTCAGCAGTCAATCGCACCCAAAATTTTTGATACCAGGAACCCTGCAGGGCTGGACCAATTTCGGATACTTCCTGCCCGGCCTCCACGGCCATATGCTTTAACGCTGCCACAAATGCACGGGCTTCCGCTGGCAGGACCATTGAATCAACAATAAACAGGGCGCCATCCTGAGAATAGGGATGCTTTGTGATGCTTCTGCCACGATTCTCAGTCACGTCAAGGCGAGGAGCGAAGCCTACATACTCCTCTGGCTTCCAACCTGGCAGAGCCCCCATCCGAAGAAGGTTTCTCACCTGGCGAATTCGCGAAATAAGGCCGTCCACCACCGCCGCATGACGGGTTTTATGGCTCTTCCCGTTACGCAACAGATCCACAGCATCCATCAACTGGTCACGAAGATCGCCCTCCGCGAGATCGGGGTGCCGAATGACAGTCGCGAAGGCGTGGAGCATCTGGTTATAAACTTCGGCACTGAAAGATCGATTGGGATCAGCCAAGGCCCATTCAATCGCCTGATCCGTTAGGTGAATAAGTATGTGCACACGACGAACCAAGGAGTCGATCTCACTCGTTCGTGCATTGATAGGTGTCGGCATTTGTCCCCCAGTCGCTAGCTCAAGAACCGAGGCTATACCTGTCGCGCTCTGGATCACCACGCTGCCGTAGAGTGTGACGGAGAGTCTGCCGTAGGAACATCCTTGACTAGTTGACAGCATTACTGTGCTAGACCGAACCTGCCACTTAGTTGCTGGGGCACCTCCAGAACCTTGGGGTGAGAACACGGTCCATTAACTTGATTGGTCATTACCGATCATGCTTCGCATCCGCTCTTCGAGTTCCAGCACCTGTCGGTTCTGCTGGGAGCTCGTGAGCTGGCGTCGCACCTGCTGAACGCGGTCGTATCCGGTGGCGTACCAGGACTCGCTGAGCTGGTCGAGCGCCTGGCCGGCGTAGGTGCAGGCGGCCTCGGCATCGTCGTCGATGTGTGTGGCGGCAAGGTCGGCGTAGATCACGGCCTTCTGCTTCGCCGCGTCCGGCGCGAGCTGGGCCAGCGAGGTTTCCAGGTGGGCGCGGGCCTTGTCCGGCTGCCCCAGTACGTGATGCGCGTGACCGGCGAACCCCGCGAATCGCGAGGCGTCGAAGAAGTCCAGCCACTCAGGCTCCTCGCCCTCGTCCGGCAGAAGCCCTTCGGCACGGGACAGGGCACGGAGGCTGGTGGCCGGGTCGTTGACGCTGGCCATGACTTCAGCCTCGACGCAGCTCAGCCATGCCCGGGTCATGGGCCCCGTGTGGTGGCGGGAGTGGGCGACGGCTGCGGCCAGTGTTGCCCGGGCGGCCGACGCGTCGCCGTTGTGCGCGGCCAGGAAACTCACGTGGGCCAGTACAGCGGCGGCCAGGGCGTGATCTCCTGCCTCCTCGGTCGCCTGAAGGGCAAGGGTGAGGTCAGCCTCGGCAGGCTCGGCGCGTTTGAGGTCGAAGAACGCGATACGTCCGGCGAGCATCGCGGACTCGCTGAGGGCGACGGCCAGGCGGCGCGTTACGGCCTGAGGTCCGCCGGCCTTCAGGAGTTCTTGCCCAAGAGTGACGTGCGACTTTACGGACGTGTAGAGCGGCAATGGTGCGGTTGACCAGTACAGATGTCGCTGGCTGACGGTGATGGCCTCGAAGTCCTCGACCACTGCCGTGGATAAGCCACCGGATGAGTTGATCTGGTGAGCCAGGCGGGAAGGTAGCTCCGCCTTCTCCTCCAGCAGGGATGGGAGTAGTGGGGTAGCGCCGAACGCGAGTAGTCCCTTGAGGAACGTCTCGCGGTCCATGTCGCCTCGACCGCTGAACATAGAGACCAGCCTCCACAGCACTTCTATCCCGTCGTCGTTCTGGACGGGACGCATCGCAAGTTCTTCCGGATCGAGCAGTCCGAGCTGATCCGCCGGCATCCCGAACACGATGACCAGGTACTTGCGGTATCGCGGTTCGGGGGCTCGTTCGCCGCTTTCCCAGCGGCGCACGGTGTTGCGCGAAAGGCCAGTGTCAGTCTCGTTCTCGGCCTTCATCGCCCGGACGATCTGAATCCGCAGTTCCTCGTGTGACCAGCCACGTTGCAGCCGTGCCCAGGCAAGTTGACGATTCGGTGGTCGCTGCCCGGACGCCATTGCTGATCCTCCGTCGCCTGGATTCACGCTCGGCCCCATGGACCTCGCCTGACACTTCCTCGCGCTGAGAAGACCGTAACCGCCAGTCCTCTCTATAGCGCGGGGTGGTTACACGTGGACGTGTTCTGGGTGCTATCTGCCTGCCGATCTTCCGGCTTGACTTATCGCCGTCGGATGGAACTGGCATTTGCCCGTGGCACCTGAAACCGGGCATGGATATGGGGGACAGGCGATGACGGTCAAGCCCATGGCGGTCGGATACCAGCGCGCAAGGGGCGGACCCGAGGCACCAGAGGTCGTCAACGGCCGGCGCGTGATGTCCGCCTTCGCCCGGCGTGAGGGCTACTCGCTCACCGAGGTCTTTGAAGAGAACGACCCGACCAAGCCGACTGCCGCTCTGAACGCGCTGGTGGACGTCATCAAGCGACTCGAACTGCGCGTGGTCATCGTCCCCAACGTCTGGCACCTGGGACGAACAGCGTGGACGCAACAGGCGACTCGTCGCCTCATCGAACGGGCAGGTGCCCGGGTGGACGTAGCGGAATCTCCGAGAGACGGGGGCGAGCCACGCAGGGGGGGACTCGCACCGACCGGGGACGACCAGACTCCTGTCCGGGCACCTGCCACACCACCTCACCGGGATCACCCGCGTCCTCGATTGGTGCGCATGGTTCCGCAGGTACGCCGAACCGTATGGACCGGGCGACTGGAGGTTCCGCTCTCCGATCGTCGGGACGTCCGTACTGGCGCTCTCTCGCTCGTCGCGCGGCTGGACCATGTTCTGATCTGGCACGGTTCGCGGCTGCTGTGCGTCCTCGATCGGGACCGCCTGCGCCGATGGCTCCGTGATCCAGCGTCGGCCTACCCACAGGATGACGTCACGCTGTCGCGGACTCGGCGCGGTCGTCTTCAGTTGCTGTTTGACGGGGCTCCACAGCTGGTCTCGCGCGAAACCGTTCATCACCTCGCGGCGGTGGTCTGACGCCGTGATCCCGGAGCAGAACACCCCTGACCTCGAAACTGTCCGCCTCGATCGGTCCAGCTTGGACGCGGCCTTGCAGGAACGCGGCCTGGTGGTGCTGGCGGTCGGTGAGCACCGGGCTAATCCCGAGGTGCTGACGGTGTACCTGAACGGTCCGTCCGGACAGTGGGCGAACGGCACCGCGCGAGACTTGATCGCCTCGGTCCCCGGCGTCATCGCGGTCACTGAATCCGTCCCAACTCCAACAATCTTGCTGGTCAGGGTCACCCCGCCCGGCCAACGGCGCCGGGGAGGCGATGCCGCCGGCTGAGCGCGATGGGCCGGATCGCCCTCGACTCTGGGGAGGGCAAAGGGCGATCCGGCTGGAACGCTGTCACGTCCCGATGTCAGATGGTATCGGGCTGTAAGCACGTAATACGCAGATGGTCCTTTTCTGGGCGCGTCCCTGCTCCGTGCTTGGTTCCGATCCCGTGTTGAGCAAGGCACGGCTATCGGGAGATGAGATTGGTTCCAGAGTCGGAAAATGGCTCCCCTGAGGACGGCTCGGCATCTGGCCGGCCCGGGCGTGATCGCGCCGGACGCTGGTGGTCTGGAGATGAGAAGGCGGATGCGGTCTGGTTCGCCCTGGCCGATGAGCTGGCCCGCAACCGTACGTCGGACCCCAGCGCGGAGCTGATCGTGCCTTGGCAGTCGACGACGGTGGGAGACGTTCGCGCTCTGATGGACGCCTACCGTGAGGCTCGGGCCCTGGTCCAGCGATTGCGGGCCGCACTGACCGCGCTCGGCCTGGGTGATCAGTTCCCGGGGCTCGGCGCCTCCGTCGATGCCGATGGCAAGGCGATCGTCACGCTGGGGGCGGTGTCGGTCGGCGCTGCCGAGCGGCTGGAAGCGGTTCTGCGGTCGAGTCCGCCGCCATCTGATCGCCGGGCAGCATGACGGTCAGGAGCTGGGGAAACGTGGCTCCGCGCATCCCCGGCTGAGATTCGCGGTCTGGCCGCCGCGTCGTGACCGGCGTCCGCGCCGCATGCGCGGCGCGGGCGGCCCCGGACCGCGCCAGCGGTCCGGCTTGATGAAGTAAGGGCAACTTTCTACAGCTCACACGCTGGACAGATCGACCCGACCTATCGCTATCGCAGGGATGCCGCGACGCTTGGGGCCGGGGTAATCGTGCGCTCTTCCGTACAGCGCTGGAATTCGAAATCTGCGTATCGCGGAGCCCAGATGGGGCCGACGCAGTCTTGAGAAAGGACGCCTCGGGACCCTCCAGGGTCTTGGGTGGTGTCCGTTATCACCTGTACTCGCCCATCAGATTCGGCGTGGTAGGTCCGCGAGACGCTGCCGCCTTCAACCGATGGGCCTGCCAGTCGCAACGTGGCGGGTCTGTCGGCTGCGACGGCGTCCAGAAGACACGAAAAGACCTCTTCAGGAAAGAGTTGGCCTTGCTCGTGAACGTGCGAGCCACAGTCGACCGTCGTTGTTCCTGAACTGTCCGTAGCCGCTGTCGTCGCCGTTGATGCTGTGGTGGCTTCTGCGCCAGTCGATTCTGGTGCAGAGCATCCGGCGAGCATCAGGAGGAGGCTGCTCGCGACCCATCCGTTCCGCATCTCTGTCTGTCGGCGTGCTGCTGCGCCAACTTGAGCCCGCTGTCAAAATTCCGATGCCTCAAGCGGGGAAGCTGAGAAGCGTAGCCCGGTCTGCTGGGATACGGGTCTCCTCGACCAGGAGCGGGCGGGATTCGCGGCCCTGCGTTGTGCGGACGTGGATTATCAGGGGTACTCCGGGGCTGATGTTGAGGGTGGCAGCGTCGTCGGGGCGGGGCATTTCAGCACGGGTTCGGTCGGTCCATGCGAGCGTGTGACCGGCGTCGGTGAAGGCTTGATATAGCTCAGTTGGCAGTCGGAACGGGTCGTCCTCCAGGTGGAGATCGTCCACGATGGCGAAGGGCAGCCAGGTGCGGTGCATGACCTGCGCTCCGCTGGTGTGCAGGAGCTGGCGCTCCAGAACGAAAACGGGCTCTGCTGGCGGAATCGCTAGTGCTTCGGCGTAGATCCCGGCGTTCGTCCGGTAGCGGGAGGGCGTCTCGACCTCAGCCCAGCCGTCTGTGTCCCAGGTCCGATAGTGGGGCCCGTCCGTGGCATCGATCTTGACGATGGTCGGGTCGAACTCAAGGCTGTTTCCCGCTGCGATCGTGTGGGTTTCGCGGACGCGTGATGCTCGGCCGTGTTCGGTGGTGATGAGGCCGGCTGCGCGGAGTGCGGCGATGGCGTGGCGGACGGTGATTCGGGAGACGCCGAACTCGGCGATCATCGCGGTCTCGCTGGGGATCGCCTCGCCGGGGGGAAGCTCGCCGGTCTCGATGCGTTCGCGCAGGGTGAGAGCGATCTGCTCGTAGCGGGGGAGCCTGGCCCGCAGGGCCCGAGTGGTTCGATCCGGTGCCCCGTGGCCGGCGATCAAGCTTTGAGTTGCGGGGGTCGGGGTGTCGTTGGTGGGGGTGGTCTCGTGTGTGGGCGGCTTGCCCATTGGCGGTGCCCCTTCCCTGCTGCGATCTGCGGCGTCGCGCCTGATCGTCCTTGGTGTGTCAGCCCGGCCCTGGGTGGCGTGTGCGGCTGTGTCCGGCGATGATCGGCTCATCTACTCGTCATCATAAGTAGTTGACTCCGGGGCGTCCACGTCGTCTACTCGTACCTGCACTCGTCATAACGAGTTGATGAGTTGCTTCACGGGAGGCTGGTGGTCTGGATGAGGACAATTCCGGTGGACGTCTCGGCGTTCGAGGCGTGGTTGTGCGTGATGCTCCCCGAGCCCCGGGTGGCGAACCCCGACACGGGGGAGCTGCGGAAGGACCGGGAGAGCGGTCAGACGATGTACCAGGTCGGGGTCTGCGCGATCCAGGGACGCAATTCCTCGGTGATTCAGGTGACCGTCGTCGGGGAACCCCAGGGCCTGACCCTGGGTGCTCCAGTGAAGGTGGTCGATCTCCAGGCGACGCCGTGGGATCGCGACGGGCGATCCGGGGTGGCTTGGCGGGCCTCGGCTCTGGCTCCGCTCCAGGCTCCGACGGGTGGCCGGGCTACAGCTGGGGCTCCTGGCAGCCCGGCTGGTTCGGGTGCTGCGGGTCGGGGTGAGGCCCGATGAGGTCGTTCCTGGTGAAAGTCGCTGCGGTGCTGGCCGTGCTGTGGCTGTTCAGTCGGGTTCGGGGTGTGATGTCGGGGGTGTTCGGTTCGGCGACTCCGGTGGCGTGGCTGGTTCTGCTGGTCACGCTGGTGTTGGTATGGCAGTTCTCGCTGCGGCTGCGGGAGGCTCGTCCGTGGTCGTGGTGGCCGGCCTTCGGGGCACCGGTTGCGGTGTTCTGGATGCTGCGGACCTGGGCGGCAGCCTGCGAGGAACTCGGTCTGTCGGTTCCGGAGGCTCGCTCCGGGCGGTTCGGGCTCATCAACGGCCCGGCCGGCGGCCTGGTCGTGAAGGGTTCGCCTCTGAAAGTCGTTGCGCCACGGCGGGTCGGACTGAGGGTCCGGGATAACGGGCTGGAGGTGCGGGTGCGCCTGGCGCCGGGGCAGACTCCGGTCCAGTTCGAGCGGGCGGCTGAGGGTTTCGCTCATGCCTGGCGGGTTCATCGGGTTCGGGTCAAGATCCCTCGGCCGGGATTCGTGAGCCTGATCGGGCTGGGCTTCGACCCGTTGCGGCATCCCAAACCTCGCCGGGATGCGCCGGCGGTCCTGGCCGCTGCGGAGATGCCGGCCAGTCCCGAGGACGGGCAGGAACGCGCCGAGTACCCCTCGGAGCTGGCGCTGCCGACGTCCTTCGAGGCGACGCCGGAGGACCTGTCGGTGAACGTAGGTATCCGGGAGGACAGCCAGGCCTGGCTGCTGGATCTGATGCGGCGCCCGCACTACCTGGTGTGCGGAGCCACCCGCTCGGGCAAATCAACACTGACAGTCCGGCTCATCGCCGAACTATCGAAACGCCCCGTCGGTCTGGTCGGGATCGATGCCAAGAACGGCATGGAACTGTCCCCGTTCGGACCACGCCTGTCGGCCCTGGCCGTCAACCGCGCCGAAGCCGTGGCCGCGATCGAGGGCCTGCTCGGAGTCCTGGAGCTGCGCTCCATGACCTGCCGCGATCACGGAGCCCGATCGATCTGGGAACTGCCGGCCTCGGTCCGGCCGTGGCCGATCGTCGTGGTCGTCGATGAGGTCGCCGAACTGATGCTCGCTGCCGACAAGGCTGGCAAGGAGGAAGCGGCTCGCTGTATCCAGGGGCTGATCCGGCTCGGGCAGCTCGGGGCAGCGCTGGGGATCCACCTGTGGGTGTCCGGGCAGCGCTTCGGATCCGATCTCGGCCCGGGCGCAACGCTCCTGCGGGCGCAGTTGGCGGGGCGGGTGTGTCACCGGGTGGCCGATGCCGAAACGGCCGGGATGACGCTGGCCGGCCTCCCGGCAGAGTCGGTGCTCGAGGCGCAGAAGATCCCGGCTGACCTGGCCGGGGTCGCGGTGGCCGGGGACGACTCCGGGGCCTGGCACCTGGTCCGCAGCGATCCGCTCGACATCACCGAAGCAGCCGCGATCGCGGGCCAGTACGCGAGCCTGCGCCTGGATCTGCCCGAGGTTGAGGGCGGCGTACAGGCCGTGCGGATGGGCGGTGGCTGGTAATGGACCTGGCCACCCTCGGCTTCCTGGTCTTCGGTGCCGTGCTGTGGGCGATCTGGCGATCCGGAGAACTGCGCGGCTTCCAGGTCCTGGCCGCCGCGCTGGTCGGGTTCTTCCTGGCCAGCTCCGCCATCGCCCCATCCATCTCCACCGCAGTTCAGACCGTGTTCGACTGGGTCAGCACCTGGAGCATCGCGTGAACCACCACCAGCCGCGCCCGACGTCGTTCCTGCGCGGGTTCGCGGACGTGGACTGCCCGGCCTGCCGGGGCATCGGGGAAACCTCCATCCCGGCCTGGGACCGCACCTGCAAGAACGAGAACGGCCGGCAACTACGATGCCGCCGCTGCCGAGGCACCGGCCTGCTCTAAACAGCCACTCCAACAGCCAAACTCGGGAGGTCATCGTGTTCATCACCAGCATGACGGGCTGGCCCGTCCAAGGTGCTCACCCCACCTCGGACGGGCCGGGCACCCCGGCAGCAACCGTGAAACAAGCAAGAACCGGTAGGTGGTTGAATGGCGAAAAAGACTGCAAGGAAACAGAAGAACGATAGTCAGCAACTCACGCTTGGCCTGGGCCTGGCCCCGGAACTGGCCGAGCTGATCGAACAGGTCAACCGTCCCGATCACCGCGCCTGGCTGGATCAGGTGCAGCGTATCGGCGGCTGCTCCCATCCCCTGCACATGCGCGGCTCCACTCGAATCATCGACAAAGCCACCGGCCGCGTCGACCGGGAGTTCAGCAGCCGCGACGCCCCGGACGGCATCATCCTCGTGCGCTGCCGCAACCGCCGCGCGGCCGTCTGCCCCTCCTGCGCCCGCATCTACCAGGGAGACCTGTTCCAACTGGTCAAGGCAGGGTTGGCCGGCGGCAAAGGCGTTCCCGAATCCGTCAGTGCTCATCCCCGGGTGTTCGTGACTCTGACCGCCCCGTCCTTCGGCGCCGTCCACAGCTCCCGTGATGTCGGCCGACGACAGGTCAAGCGTGGCGGGCACCGTGACGGCAGGGGGGTGTGCCACCCTCGGCGCGGCCCGGACTGCGAACACGGGCGCCCGACCTCGTGCTTCGCCCGGCACGCCGACGCTGACCCTCATGTCGGAACCCCGCTCTGCGCGGAGTGTTACGACTACCGGGCTGCCGTCGTCTGGCAAGCAAACGTCGGACGCCTGTGGGAACGGTTCTGCATCTACCTGTCGCGTCACCTCGCCCGGCACAGCGGCATCTCGCTCCCGATCGTGCGGAAGATACTGCGTCCCTCCTACGTCAAGGTGATCGAGTTCCAGCGGCGCGGCCTGGTCCACGTCCACGCTGTAATCCGCCTCGACGGACGAACCGACTCCTCGGACATCGCTGCTGCTCCATCCTGGGCAAGCGCGGCGGTGCTGAGGGAAGCGGTGATCTCGGCCGCTGGCGCTGTGCTCATCGCCCAAGAGGCCGGTGACGCTGGGGCCTGGTCGCTGCGGTGGGGTCCGCAGGTGGACGTGCGCGACATCGGCGAACACCTCGAACGCGGAGAGAGCATCGCCAAAGTCGCTGCCTACGTGGCCAAGTACGCATCCAAGGGCAGCGAAGAGACCGGATGGAACCCGCAGAACTGGCAAGAAACTCCTCGCGGACGCCACGCCGCGACGATGGTCCACACAGCTTGGGCGCTGGCAGAGTTTCCCGAACTGGATGGCCTCAAGCTGCGCAGATGGGGCAAGGAACTCGGATACCGAGGGCACGTCTCGTCCAAGTCGCGGCAGTACTCCACCACGCTCGGCGAACTGCGCGCCGCACGAGGCACCTACCGCCAACAGGCTTCTGCCGGCACCGACGCAGAACAGACGGTCAGCTCGGACGTGATCGTCCGATCGTCCTGGCAACTCGTCGGCCACGGGTACAACAGCGGCCAGGCACTGCTTGCCTCGCAAGTGGCCGGCGAACGGGAAAGCTCTCGCTTGGCAGCCCGGGATGCCCGAGCAGACCATGCCGCGTCGGAGGCCACGTGAGCATGGCCGGCGAACTGCTGAATCCTGATGGGGATCGCCTTCTGACCCTGACAGAACTCTGCGCGTGGCTCAACATTACCGAGCGCCATGCCCGGAAACTGGTCGAGCGAGACGCTATTCCATACCGCAAGATCGGCCACCTTCTGCGATTCAGCGCCCGCGAGGTAGATGCCTGGTCTCGGCCGGATAGAAGGCCAGCAACCGAGCCGCAAATTGTCATTGAAACGCCTGTCAAGCGTCCCCCAAGACCCAGCAGTTCGGCGCCGCTTCGACTTCCAAAGTCGCTGCTGGACTGAATTTTTCCCAAGAGCAAAGGCATCCCACCTGGTAGGATCACTCTCAGCAACTCTTCGGTGGGCGTTGAGTTGCACCCAATAATTGGAGATCGAAATGAGCCGCAAGGACTCATCAGCGTTGCCGAGTGGCATCACTCGAAAGACGCGGACCGTCAACGGCGAAAAAGTTGAGATGACGTCAGCCGACGGGACCCCTATCTTCCGGGTTCGCGCCTGGGACGCCGTGCTGAAAAAGCAGGTTGAGCGAAATGTGGTCGGCCTGCGCGAAGCCAAAGCGGTGCTCGCCGAATTCAGCACGGCCAAGTCGAGGCCGGGACCGATCCAGGCCGAGAAGATCCGTTTCGCCGATGTCGCCGCACGGTACGTGGTGGCTTACAAGACGAAGCGTGACGGTACGCCTCGCCCCAAGTCGTCGGTGGCGAAAGAGCGGAATGTTCTCAATGCCTACTTGCTGCCGACCTTGGGCCGGGCTTGGATCGGCGACCTTGATCTTCCGGACCTGAACAACTGCATCCGAAGATTGAAGCTCCAGGACGGCGCAGACGCCTCCCCAAGTACGAAGGGAACCGCAGCGGCTGTCCTCAGGCGGCTATTCATCTGGGCTCGTGAGGACCGCCTCATCACGATGAATCCGGCGCTGGAGCTTCGCACGGGCTGGGGTGCTCCAGCTCGGCGGCGCGTGGTTGTTCCGAGCATCCCGCAGGTAACCCGCTTGGCGAGCGCCCTGGACCATTTCAAGCCGGGCTTGGGTGACGTTGCTGTCGTCATGGCCTTCGTCGGGCTTCGCTGGGAAGAGATCGTTGCCGTTCCTGCGGATCAGGTGGACCTGGACCGACAGACAATGCTGATCAACCGGACCGCGAGTGAATCTGGCGGACGGCGCGATGTGCGCGAGGACATGAAGACTGCTTCGGGGGTCAGGACGGTGACTATCCCGGACGTTGCTGTGCCGGCTGTCAGGCGTCTTCTAAAGAAGGGGGAAGCCGGACGGCTGGCGAGTGAGGGCAAGCACTACAGCCGCTTGGTGAACGGCGATCGTGGTGGGTTCTTGGGCTATGCGACCTGGCGGAAGTTCCTGGCCCTGGCTCAGGGCTTCACCGCTGGCCATGAGGACGGGATGGTCAAGTACACGGCTCACGAGCTGCGCCACGTCTGCGCGTCGCTACTGATCGCTTCTGGAGCCAGTGACCTCCAGGTGGCCTACCAGATGGGGCACCGGCGGATAGAGACCACGAAGAACATCTACGGGCACCTTTTCATCGAAGACCGGTCAGCGCTGCTCGTCGCGATGAACGCAGCGGTAGGGCGCCTGCAAGTGGCCTCGGACGAGTCAGCAACAGCTGCCGCCTGAGCAAACCCACTCTCGAAAGCCCTCGAAGCCATGGCGGCCTCGGGGGTTTTCGCATGTCTACCTGGGCAAACAGCGAACGCCCCAGGAGGTGGGCTCCCGGGGCGTTCGGTCTGCGTGGCCTCAGAAACTAGGGCTTCTGTAGGGCCAGCGTTAGGGCTATCGATCTGTCTTGCCAGCGTTCCAGCTGGTCAGACTGGGTGGGCCTAAGTGGACTTGAACCACTGACCTCTTCCTTATCAGGGAAGCGCTCTAACCGACTGAGCTATAGGCCCTCCGCGAGTGCGTCACCCGTGGTGACGACCGCCTGAGAAGGTTACCGCAGTGGGCCCGGCTCCCCCAAACCGGGCCCCCGACGAATCTCAGTCGTCGGACAGAGTGACGCGCACACCGCCGACGAGACCGGAGCTGAGGTTGTACAGCAGCACCGACACGGTGGACAGCGCGGTGAGGATCAGCGCGTTCACCGCACCCAGCACGATGCTGATCGACAGCACCTTGCCGAACCCGACGTAGTCGTAGATGTCGAAGCTCGACTCGGCCGTGTCCAGACCCAGCGTGTTCAGCATCTCGTTGAGCGAGTCGAACACGCCCATCGCGCTGAGCACCATCCACAGCACGCAGACGGCGATCACCAGGGCGATCGCGGCCGCGACGGACAGCAGGAACGACACCTTCAGCGCCGACCAGACGTCGATGCTGGCGACCGTGAGCCGGGCGACACGCGGGGCGTCCGGGTCACCCGAGCGGTCGTCGCTGTTGGCCTGGAAACCGCTGGAACCAGCCTCGGGACGACTGCCGGAGTAGTTCGAGTCCCTCGCGTCCGCGGCTCCCGGACGCGGCTGCGTCATCGGGCGGGGCGTGGTGGAGGGACGCGGACTGGCCGGGGCCGCCGGGCGGGCGGGAGCCGGCGCAACGGCCGACTTCGCGCTGGGCGACTTCGCACCGGGCGCGGGCGCCGCCGCGGGGCGGGGCGCACCGGCCGGCTTGGAGCCGCTCGCGGAACCGGAACCCGCACCGTTCGAGGACGACGAGCCGCCCTGGCCCGGACGGCTCGGCACGCTGGAACGGGCATTGCTGCCACCGGCGGCGATGGCGCGGGCCGCGGCCGACTCGGCCGGGCCGCTGCCGGCCGGCTTGGCCGGCGCCGACGGCGGGCGGGTCGCGTCGCTGGAGGAGGACGGGCGGCTGCCCGACGAACCCGACGACGGCGCGGAACCCGCGGGACGCTTCACCGGCGGCGCGCTGTTGCCGCTCGCACCCGAGCCGAGGGCCGGACGGTTCGGCGGAGGGCTACCCGCCGGGCGGGCAGACGGGCCGCTCCCTGGCTGGTTGTTCCGCGGCTGACCGGACTGGCCCGGCTGACCGGGGCGGGACGGGGTGCCGCTCACCTGGCGGGGGGCGGCGTTGGACGAACCGGACGAGGAGCTTCCGTTGCTCGCCGGACGCGCGGGCCCACCGTTGCCGGTGGGTCGTCCCTTCGCCGGTGTCCCGGACGACGAGGGCTTGTTGCCCCCGCCGGAGACACTGGGCGATGCATCGGTCGTCATCGGAGAGGCTCCCCCACCCGGTTTCGGTGCTGACGTGCTCGCCGGTCGGTTCTCCTTGTCCGGACTCACGTCTCACCTCCACGCTCAGCAGCCGGCGGTACACGCCGTCAGAAATTGGTCAGATTCACAAGGATCGGCGATGCCGAACATGGGCACCAACAACACCCGTTTCAAGCCGATCCTAGCGCTCTACGGTTGGATTCCCGACCCTAGAGCATGTCATCCCGGCCGTCTTGTGAGGGAGCTGTTACACACGTGACGGCCGGGATGGACAACCGATCAGGCGTCTGAATCGTCCTCGTCGCCGTCCGATACCGCACTTTCAGTCGCGGCGTCGCTGGCTTCGCCCGATTCGGCCTGTTCAGCCGGGCTTTCGTCGGAGTCGGCGATCACCGTGGCAGAGTCGGCTGAGAGTTCGCTGGGCGCTGCGTCTTCCGCACCCAGCTCCTCGTCGTCCTCGAGTTCCGAGGTCTCGGTGTTCTTCGCCACCGCGATGATCCGGTCGTTCTTGTCCGGCTTGGCGAACACGACACCCATCGTGTCGCGGCCCTTCGCCGGCACCCCGGCGACGGACGAACGCACGACCTTGCCGCGCTCCATCACGATGAGCGCCTCGTCGGTCTCGCTGACGATCATCGCGCCGACCAGGTCGCCGCGCTCCTCGGTCAGCTTGGCCACCTTGATGCCCAGGCCGCCGCGGCCCTGAACCCGGTACTGGTCCACCGGAGTGCGCTTGGCATAACCGTTTTCGGTGACGATGAAGACGAACTCGTCGGCGCCGTCCTTCACCACGTCCATGGACAGCAGCTGGTCGCCGTCGCGGAACTTCATGCCGGTGACGCCGGAGGTCGCGCGCCCCATCGGCCGCAGGGCGGTGTCGTCGGCCGTGAACCGCACCGACATACCCTTCTTCGACACCAGCAGCAGGTCGTCGCTCTGCCCGACCAGGCGGGTGGAGACCAGCTCGTCGCCCTCCCGCAGGTTCACGGCGATCACGCCGCCGGCCCGGTTCGAGTCGTACTCCGCCAGGCGCGTCTTCTTCACCAGACCATCACGTGTGGCGACGACCAGGAAGTCGGCGTCCTCGTAGGTCCGCAGATAGAGCACCTGGGCGATCTGCTCACCCGGCTGGAACGCCAGCAGGTTGGCCACGTGCTGCCCCTTGGCGTCGCGCTGGCCCTCGGGCAGCTCGTACGCCTTGGCCCGGTACACCCGGCCCAGGTTGGTGAAGAACAGCAGCCAGTTGTGCGTGGAGGTGACGAAGAAGTGCTCCACCACGTCGTCGCTGCGCAGGGCCGCCCCGCGGCTGCCCTTGCCACCGCGGCGCTGGGCCCGGTACTGGTCGGAGCGGGTGCGCTTGGCGTAGCCGCTGCGCGTGATGGTGACGACGACCTCTTCCTCGGGGATGAGGTCTTCCACGTTCATGTCGCCCTCGAACGGCAGGATCTGCGTGCGCCGCTCGTCGCCGAACTTGTCGACGATCTCCTGGAGCTCCTCGGAGATGATCTGCCGCTGCCGCTCCGGCGAGGCCAGGATCGCCTCGAGGTCGGCGATGACCGTCTCCAGCCGGGCCAGTTCTTCCAGGATCTTCTGGCGTTCCAGGGCGGCGAGCCGGCGCAGCTGCATCGCCAGGATCGCGTCCGCCTGCACCTCGTCGATGTCGAGCAGCGAGATCAGGCCGCTACGCGCGTCCTCCACCGTGGCGGAGGACCGGATCATCGCGATCACCTCGTCGAGGGCGTCGAGCGCCTTCACGTAACCGCGGTAGATGTGCGCCTGCCGCTCGGCGTCCGCCAGCAGGAACCGGGTGCGGCGCACGATCACGTCGACCTGGTGCTCCAGCCACAACCGGATGAACTTGTCCAGGCTCAGCGTGCGCGGCACACCGTCGACCAGGGCCAGCATGTTGGCACCGAAGTTGTCTTGCAGCTGCGTGTGCTTGTACAGGTTGTTCAGCACGACCTTGGCCACCGCGTCGCGCTTGAGCACGATCACGATGCGCAGGCCGGTCTTGCCCGACGTGTCGTCGCGCATGTCGGCGATGCCCTGGATCCGGCCGGAGTCGACCAGCTCCGCGATCTTCACCTTCAGGTTGTCCGGGTTGACCATGTAGGGCAGCTCGGTGACGACCAGGCAGGTGCGGTTCTGGATCTCCTCGACCGTCACGATGGCGCGCATCGTGATCGAGCCGCGGCCGGTGCGGTACGCGTCCTCGATCCCGCGCGTGCCCATGATCAGGCCGTGGGTCGGGAAGTCCGGGCCCTTGATCCGCACCAGGAGCGCGTTGAGCAGCTCCTCGTCGTTCGCCTCGGGGTGAGCCAGCAACCACTGGACGCCCTCGGCCACCTCGCGCAGGTTGTGCGGCGGGATGTTGGTGGCCATCCCGACCGCGATCCCGGCCGAGCCGTTGACCAGCAGGTTCGGGAAACGCGACGGCAGGATGTCGGGTTCCTGCGTCTTGCCGTCGTAGTTCGGGGAGAAGTCGACGGTGTCCTTGTCGATGTCCCGGACCATCTCCATGGCCAGGGGGGCCATGCGGCACTCGGTGTAACGCATGGCGGCCGCCGGGTCGTTACCCGGCGAGCCGAAGTTGCCCTGCCCGTCCACCAGCGGGTAACGCAGCGCCCAGGGCTGGGCGAGCCGGACCAGGGTGTCGTAGATCGCCGAGTCACCGTGCGGGTGGTACTGGCCCATCACGTCACCCACGACGCGGGCACACTTGTTGTAGCTGCGGTCGGGCCGGAACCCACCGTCGTACATCGCGTAGAGCACGCGCCGGTGAACGGGTTTCAGGCCGTCCCGGACGTCGGGCAACGCACGCCCGACGATCACGCTCATCGCGTAGTCGAGGTACGACCGCTGCATCTCCAGCTGGAGGTCGATCGGCTCGACCCGGCCGGGTTCAGGCAGTGGCGGGATGGTCGGCGGCTGCTCGGTCACATCGATCCTTCGTTCTCACCCGGCGCCTGCGCAGCCGGTTTTCGATTGAGGACGACGAGAGACCCGGACGGGCTCCTCGTCGTCCTCCGTTCGAGCTCAGCTCAGATGTCGAGGAAGCGGACGTCCTTGGCGTTCCGCTGGATGAACGAACGCCGCGACTCCACGTCCTCACCCATGAGGATCGCGAAGATCTCGTCGGCCGCCGCCGCGTCTTCCATCGTGACCTGCAACAGCACCCGGTGGTTGATGTCCATCGTGGTCTCGGACAGCTCGTTGGCGTTCATCTCGCCCAGACCCTTGTAGCGCTGCACGCCACCGTCGTCCTTGGGCAGCCGGCGGCCGGCCTGCTGACCCGCCGCGATCACCGCGTCGCGCTCCCGGTCGGAGTACACGTACTCCGGCTCGTTGCCCTTGCCTGCCCACTTGATCTTGTACAGCGGCGGCTGGGCCAGGTACACGTGACCGTGCTCGACCAGCGGGCGCATGAAGCGGAACAGCAGCGTGAGCAGCAGCGTGCGGATGTGCTGGCCGTCGACGTCGGCGTCGGCCATCAGGATGATCTTGTGATAGCGCAGCTTCGACAGGTCGAAGTCCTCGCTCACCCCGGTGCCGAACGCGCTGATCAGCGCCTGCACCTCTTGGTTCGCGAGAACCTTGTCGATGCGCGCCTTCTCGACGTTCAGGATCTTGCCACGGATCGGCAGGATGGCCTGGGTGCGAGGGTCACGGCCACTCTTCGCCGAGCCACCGGCCGAGTCACCCTCGACGATGAAGATCTCGCACTCCTCCGGGTGCGTGCTCTGGCAGTCGGACAGCTTGCCGGGCAGGCCACCGCCACCGAGCAGGCCCTTGCGGCGCGTGGCCTCGCGGGCCTTGCGGGCCGCCATCCGGGCCGCGGATGCCTGGATCGACTTGCGCACCACGTCGCGCGCGTCGTTCGGGTGCGAGTCCAGCCAGTCGGTCAGCTCGTTCCGGACCACGCGCTGCACAAAGGTTTTCGCCTCGGTGTTGCCCAGCTTGGTCTTGGTCTGGCCCTCGAACTGCGGCTCGGTCAGCTTCACCGAGATGACGGCGGTGAGCCCCTCGCGGATGTCCTCACCCGCCAGGTTCGGGTCCTTCTCCTTGAGTAGTCCCTTGGCCCGGGCGTACTCGTTGATCAGGTTGGTCATCGCCGCACGGAAACCCTCTTCGTGGGTACCGCCCTCGTGCGTGTTGATCGCATTGGCGTACGTGTGCACGCTCTCCGAGTACGCGGACGTCCACTGCATGGCCAGCTCGAGCGCCATGCCCTTGTCTTTGTCTTCAGCCTCGAGGTAGATGACCTCGGGGTTGATGTTCTCGTTCTTCTTGGACGAGTTCAGGTGCTTGACGTAGTCGATCAGGCCGTCGTCGTACTTGTACGTGACGCTGAACTGCTTGCCGTCCTCGTCCGCGTGGTCGGCGCGCTCGTCGGTCAGCGAGATCCGGAGGCCCTTGTTGAGGAAGGCCATCTGCTGGAAGCGCGTGCGCAGCGTCTCGTAGTCGAAGTCGGTGGTCTCGAAGATGTCGGCGCTCGGCCAGAACGTGACCGTGGTGCCGGTCTCGTCCTCCGGAATGCTCTCGCCCTGCGCGAGCGGGGCCTGCGGAACACCGAGCTCGTAGGACTGCCGCCACACCGAGCTCTTCAGGTGCACCTCGACATCGAGCTTGGTCGAGAGCGCGTTCACCACGGAGACGCCGACGCCGTGCAGACCGCCGGAGACGGAGTAACCCCCACCGCCGAACTTGCCGCCCGCGTGCAGAACGGTGAGCACGACCTCGACCGCCGGCTTGCCTTCCGAGGCGACGATGTCGACCGGGATGCCGCGGCCGTTGTCAACGACGCGGATACCGCCGTCGGCCAGGATCGTGACCTTGATGTCGTCGCAGTACCCGGCCATCGCCTCGTCGACCGCGTTGTCGACCACCTCGTAGACGAGGTGGTGCAGACCGCGTTCACCGGTGGAGCCGATGTACATGCCGGGACGTTTGCGGACCGCTTCCAGACCTTCCAGCACGGTGATCGCGCTGGCGTCGTACGCGACGCCGTCGGCACCGACGACGGTCTCGGGGGTGGTCTCAGGGGCGCTCGGTATCGTCTGTTCGGCCACGAGTGGGGGGACTCCTGAAGGTTCAAGGGCCGGTGACTCACGCCAGCGCGGCCGACGGTACGGGCCCGAGGGGTGACCCGCTGAGTGCGGTTCCCCCGGCGCCGCCGAACGCCCCCATCATATCTGGTCCCTGCCCGAATTCGCTCATCAGCGGGCCCAAACGCGGCAGGTATCTGCTTCCCTAAGGGCCGCGAGCACACTTGTGCCGCCTCAGCCCGCCCCATCGTGACTCCCGATACGTCTCTGAGGGGGCTGTAAAGCCTGAGCGGCCTCCAGGCTCGCCGCGCCATCACCCGCAGACGGGCGGTGACGGAGACCGGAACGCACCGTTTGTGACGATTACGGTCACCCGTACGTGTCTCCTGGGCCCTTGGATCCGGGCGCCACCCGGGGCCCGTGCCGCCACGACGGCGCCGACGGGCCCCGCACCACGATCCGCGTGACAGTGCCCTCACCCACCTCGCGCGCGAGCAGGCCGAGCAGGTTGTTGCTGAGCAGGCGCACCTGCGTGGCCCAGGCCGATGAGTCGGCGCCCACCGTGAGCACGCCGTCGACGAAGCTGAGCGGCTGACAGTGCCCGGCGACGTCCGGGCCGACGATCTGGTCCCAGCGGCCGAGCACCCCACCGACAGCCACCGTCTCGGTCCAGCCGCGCTCCGCGATCAGCCGGCCCATCACCTTGTCGATGCCCTGTGGATCACGGGCGTCGGGGTGTGCACCGGAGCGGGTGTTGGCTCCCTCACGACGTTCCCGGGCCCGGGCGGCCGCTCCCACCCGTCCCGGTGCCCCCGGTTTATCCCCACGTGCGGCGGCCGCCGCTCGCGCTCTCCCCAGGGCTGCGCGGACCGCGTCGGCGCCGTTGTCCACAGCCCCCTGTGGATTATCTCCGGTGCCTTGACCTGCGCGGACACCTGAAGAACCGGGTGCGGGAAGGATGACGTCACGGCTGCGGTCCACACCTGAACGAGACTCCGTATCCACACGGTTTTCCACAGTGGGGACGGCGTGTCGGCGACTTCTTTCCACAGGCTGGGCGGCGTTTCCCACAAGGTGTGGGGAACTTGTGGATAAAGGCTGTTCTTTGTTCGTGGCCGAGTTGTTGCGAGCTCCGGGCCTGCGCCGTTCGTTCCGGTCTGCCCTGCCGTCAGTGGACACGCGTCACCGACCCCTTCACCACGTCCACCCGGCCGCCGCTGAGGGCCTTCGGCACGTCCTCCGCCACCGCGGCCGTCACCAGCACCTGTTCCGCGCCGGCCACCAGCTCGGCCAGACGCTCCCGGCGGCCGGCGTCGAGCTCGGCGAACACGTCGTCGAGAATCAGGACGGGCTCGGCCGACTCGTCGCCGTCCCCACGCAGCAGGTCGTACGAGGCGAGCCGCAGAGCGAGAGCGAACGACCAGGACTCGCCATGACTGGCATACCCCTTGGCCGGCAGACCCCCGAGGTTCAGCAGCAGGTCGTCGCGGTGCGGCCCGACCAGGCTGATCCCCCGGTCCAGCTCGGCGCCGCGCTGCTCGTCCATCGCGGAGAGCAGCCGCTCGCGCAGGGCGTCCCGGCCGGGCACGTCCACCTGCACGGGAGTGTCCGAGGCAACGCCGCCGACGTCCTCGCCGAGCGTGCTGCGGTAGGTCAGGGTGGCGTGGCCCTGCCCCAGGCTGACCGACTCGTAGGCCGAGGCGACCAGCGGGGTCAGCGCCCGCACCAGGTACAGCCGGCCGAACAGCAGCTCCGCGCCGACGGTGGCCAGGTGCGTGTTCCACACGTCGAGGGTGCTCAGATCCGGCTTCCGGCCGGCCCGCCGGGCCTTGCCGGCCGTCTTGAGCAGCGCGTTCCGCTGGCGCAGCACCTTGTCGTAGTCGGACCGCACTCCGGCGAACCGGGGGGCCCGCAGCACCAGCAGGTCGTCCATGAACCGGCGGCGGCCGTCCGGATCGCCCTTGACGATGGCCAGGTCTTCCGGAGCGAAGAGCACCGTGCGCAACATGCCGAGCGCGTCCCGGGCCCGGCTGACCGGCGACCGGTTGATCCGGGCGCGGTTACTGCCGCCGGACACGATCTCCAGCTCGACCATGGCCCGTCGTTCGTCCCGCTGGATGGCCGTACGCACCACGGCACGGGTGGAGCCGGCGCGGATCAGCGGGAAGTCCGAGCTCACCCGGTGGCTGGAGTGTGAGGCCACGTAGCCGATGGCCTCCACCAGGTTGGTCTTGCCCTGCCCGTTGGGTCCGACGAAGGCGGTCACCCCCGGCTCCAGCGGAAGCTCGGCGCTCTCGTAGGAACGGAAGTCGGCCAACGAGAGATGGGTGACGTGCATCGGGTCGGATCGGCTCCAGTCCGGGACGGAGGATGAGCTGGGTGGCGGGGGCCGTCGTCCATGGTCGTCCGGCGGGCGGGCGGAGTCCAGCGACCGGGGCGCCGCCCCGGAACAGGCAGAGCCGCCGGGCATGGGTTGATGCCCGGCGGCTCGCCGTCGTTCAGGTGCGAACTACTTCTGGGTGGAACCGGCGCCCGACGTCGGGCCGGCAGCCGTGGTGGCGTGGCCACCGAACTGGTTGCGCAGCGCGGCGACGGCCTTCATCGCCGGGGAGTCTTCCTGGCGGCTGGTGAAACGGGCGTACAGCGCGGCCGTCATCACCGGCGCCGGGACGGCGTTGGCGATGCACTCCTCGATCGTCCAGCGACCCTCACCGGAATCGTTGACGTAGCCGGTGATCTGGGAGAAGCCCGGGTCTTCCTCCAGGCCCTTGACCAGCAGGTCGAGCAGCCAGGAGCGAACCACGGTGCCCCGGGTCCAGGCCTTGAAGCTGCCGGTCACGTCCTTGACGATGTCCTTGGCGGCGAGCAGCTCGTAGCCCTCGGCGTAGGCCTGCATCAGGCCGTACTCGATGCCGTTGTGCACCATCTTGGCGTAGTGCCCGGCACCGATCTCACCGGCGTGGACGAAGCCCTCCTCGCGGGGGCCCTCCGGGCGCAGGGCGTCGAAGACCGGCATGGCGCGCTCGACGTTCTTCGCGTCACCGCCGACCATCAGGCCGTAGCCGTTCTTCAGGCCCCAGACGCCACCGGACACGCCGCAGTCGACGTATTCGACGCCCTTGGCGGCCAGCGTCTTGGCGTGCTCGAAGTCGTCACTGAAGCGCGAGTTGCCACCCTCGATGACCAGGTCACCTTCGGACAGCAGGTTGCCGAGTTCCTCGACGGTGTTCCGGGTGATGTCGCCCGAGGGCACCATGACCCAGACGATGCGAGGCGCGGGCAGGGCTTCGACCAGTTCCTTCACCGAGGCGACGTCGCTGACGGCCGGGTCACGGTCGTAACCGGTCACCTTGATGCCGGCCTCGGTCAGGCGCTTGTACATGTTGCCGCCCATGCGGCCGAGGCCGATCATTCCGATGTGCACGGGGTCTTTCCCTTCGGGCTTAGCCCGCGATTCGCACCGGCATCAAGAGGTACCGATAGCTGCTGTCGTCCGACCCTTCCGGGTCGGTTTGCGGCGACAGCACCGCGGGCTTGGTGGGCTGTGTGAATGACAGGCGGACCAGGGGCGAGTTCAGCGCCCCGAGGCCGTCGAGCAGGAACTGCGGGTTGAAGGCAATTGATAGTTCGTCACCAACCAGGGTCGACTCAACTGCCTCCGACGCCTGAGCATCTTCTCCTTGCCCAGCCTCCAGCGTGAGGAGTCCCTCCGTGAAGGTCAGCCGAACCGGAGTGTTCCGCTCCGCGACCAACGCGACACGTTTCACCGCGTCCGTCAGAGCCTGCGTTCCCACCAGCGCGTAGGTCGCCACGGAATCGGGGAACAACGCGCGGACCTTCGGGTAGTCGCCTTCCACCAGCAGTGAGGTGGTGCGGCGGCCGCCGGCCTCGAAACCGATCATCTCGGTCGCTCCGCCGGTGGTGAGTGCCAGGGTGACGTCGGCGCTGGTACCGAGGGCCTTCGCGACGTCGGAAAGGGTGCGTGCCCGGACCAGGGCGACGCTGCTCTGACCTGGGTCGCCAGGATGCCAGGGCAAAGTACGCATCGCGAGCCGATACCGGTCCGTGGCCAGCAGCGTGATCTGGTCACCCTCGATCTCGCACCGGATGCCGGTGAGGATCGGGAGCGTCTCGTCCCGGCTGGCTGCGATGCTGACCTGCCCCACCGCCTGGGTGAAGATGTCGCCCGCGACCGTACCCGATGCGTCCGGCATGACCGGAAGGGTGGGGTACTCCTCCACCGGCATGGTCAACAGGGTAAAACGGCCCGATCCGCAGACGACGGAGACCTTGGAGCCGTCCGTGGTCACGTCGACCGGCTTGGCCGGCAGCGAGCGGCAGATGTCGGCCAGGAGCTTGCCGGACACCAGAGCGGTGCCCGCGTCCATCACCTCGGCAGCGACCTCGACGCGTGCGGAGACCTCGTAGTCGAAGCTCGAGAGCCGCAGCACCCCGACCTCGTCCGCCTCGAGCAGGAGACCTGCGAGGACCGGGACAGGGGGGCGGCTGGGCAGCGCACGGGCTGCCCAGGCAACTGCGTCCGCCAGCGCGTCGCGCTCAACCCGGAATTTCACGGGTAACCCCTCCACAACTGGCCGATGACTGATGGACGACGCACACCCGTGAGCCCGGCGGAGGCGCCGGGCTGGGAGATGTGTAGTTCTTGCCCGCCGACACTACGCGAGTTGGCGAGGCGAGAGGAACTCGATCGGCGGGTCGCGCCCATCCGTGCGGTGTGCATGCCCGTTGCCGGCGCCCGGCTGCCGGGGCTGCTGAAAGGCCGCTGGGGGCCGTGGGGGCGATTCGGCGGCCGGGAAGGCCTGGACGCCGGATTGGTGGCTTCGTGGGGCATCTGGGCGTGCGGGGTGGCGGGGTTTGTGGTTCATGGACGACGAAGCCTCCGCGTCACCCCCACGGGGGACGTGAACACCGGCCGACTCCGGAACGGGCGCCCGGGGGGTGTAGCCCTCATGCCGGAGCACGTGGTCACCAGGCCATCGCAGACGGTGCCGCCGAAGCGCCCCACATCGCCTCACGGCCAGGCGAACAGGACCGCTTTCGCCATCCCGGCCCACGCAACGTAATGCCCGTGGCGCAATCGTTTTTCGCCAGACGCCAGAGCAGCCCCTGAGCCACCGGCAATCCATCACTCGTCACCCGTGGCCGACGCCACGACGCGGGTCGGTCCCGGGCCGCCGGATGGTCATCCCTGTGCGTCATCCCGGTGCGTTCCGGGTCTGCGCGTCAGAAACCACGCCCCCACCCCGTCCCGGAATCAGCGTGCGCCAACCCCCGACCGCTCCGTCACCGTTTCCGCCCGAACTCACTGGGCTCATCCCAATCCGCCCCGGCACGGACCCCGCCCCAGCACCGACCCCGCTCACGCCCGACCTACACGGTCGCCACGCCTCGCCCGGCGACCACCTCACCTCGCCTCACCTCGCCTCACCTCACCTCGCCTCACCTCGCCTCACCTCACCTCGCCTCACCTCGCCTCACCTCGCCTCACCTCGCCACGCCTCGCCACGCCTCGCCACGCCTCACCTCGCCACGCCTCGCCACGCCTCGCCACGCCTCACCTCGCCACACCACCACGCCCGCTCCGCCATGCCCCTGCTGCCGGCCACTCCATCCATGCCCACCGTCGTTACGGGCTCACGCCGACGCACCCAGTTGCCGATAGGGCCTCGACAGCCACAGTCATTCGAACATATGTTCGTAGTACAAGTGTTCGAATCTCCGTGTCTCTTTCCCCAACCCACAGGGCGGGCCGAGCTCGCTCGAAGCTCCAGCCCAAATGTTGGTGGATCGATCAAACTCTCGAGCAAAACAGTTTGGTGTTTGTAGTAACGCTTGTGGATTCTGTGGGTAACCCTCGTTTTTGCTGGTCAGCGCGCTAGGGGCCTGTAGATGGATGGTGGATGAATTCGCCGGATCGGTGAATGACCCGTGGATAAACCCGTGGACTCCCACAGGGTTGTCCACGGTTATCCACCGATCGTCCCCAGCTGTCCACAGTTTGCCCCCAGGTTTTGGCCCTTCATCCACGCAAAAATTCACGGTGCATCATCTCGAGTTGTCCACGGGGTGGAAAAAGGTTGTCCACGGGGTGTCAACAACCCGGTCGGCCACTAGAACCGAACTACAAACTTTTGTCGTTTTGGCCGGTCGGAGCCCAGCTTCCAAAAGCGCAGCCCTGTTGGTAGCGCCTGTGGACAACCCGGCGCCGTTCGCCACCATCCACAAAGTTTTCCCCAGCTGTGCGTGATTCGGAGACTTTATCCACGGGTGTGCACAACGTGTCGGTCCTGTGGATAAGTACCAGACTCGAGACCAGCAAAGGGCTTTCGCTGACACGCGCCCGTGGCATGGCCTCTCCTGCAACGGTTTTCCACAGAATCCATCCCCACGTTGTGCACACTGTGGACAGCTGGTCTGCCTAAACCCTCGGACCTCCGGACGGCAGCATCCCTCTTTGTCCCTGTGAGCTGCGAGAAGAGACTTCCCAACAGGACGGACCCGCCTGCCCGGTGCAGCTGCCGGTCTGTGGAAAATACTGTGGGCACTCGTGAGTAGGGTCTGCCTTCCGACGCTCCCGTGCCCTCAGAGCTCCTCGCGAGGGCCTCTAGCCGACAGCTGAGCGGCAAATGCGCTCGACAGACGTGAGGCTCATACTTCGGGACGCTTCCGGGTCCTCACGAGCTCTCGGCACCACCCTGTGCATGGTCAGGCCGACGTTTTGCAGGCCCGCAGCCGTCTGCCACGACGGGGTGATGCGCCATCCGTGCTGTCTGGGCGAGACGGGGAGCTGCCCTGGTCGACCTGTCACTGAGCCGCCCTCGCGTCATCCGCATGACCTCTGAGGGCGTCCGTTCAGTCTGCCTGCTCCCACCGCCTTCTGCACCGGGGAGGAACCCGGCCGGCGCCAGATCCGGTGCCGGACAGCACCACTTGCCCGGGACTGCACGTCCTGCCGTCATGCCCGCTCACCGGCACGAACCCTGAGACCTCAGACCGCCTGGCCGAAGGGCAGGCGGTTCCCACCGCGGCGCAGCGCCTACGGCGAGGCCGGTTCGGTCTTGCGTCGTCCTCAAACAAAACAGTTATCCCCCGGCACAGCCATCGGGCCGGGGGATAACTGGTGAAGCGCAGGTCAGGCCATGCGCGATGTCTGCTTGATGCGGTTGGTCAGCTCGGTGACCTGGTTGTAGGTGGAGCGCCGCTCGGCCATCTGCGTGCGGATCTTACGATCGGCGTGGATCACCGTGGTGTGGTCCCGGCCGCCGAACAGCTGGCCGATCTTGGGCAGTGAAAGGTCGGTGAGTTCGCGGCACAGGTACATGGCGATCTGGCGGGCGTTGCTCAGCGTGCGCGAGCGGGAAGGACCGCACAGGTCCTCCATCGTGACGCTGAAATACGCCGCGGTCTGGGCCATGATCGTCGCCGAAGTGATCTCCGGGGTGTCGTCAGCGGGGATCAGGTCCTTCAGCACGATCTCGGCCAGTGCCAGGTCCACCTGCTGACGGTTCAGGCTGGCGAACGCCGTCACCCGGATCAGCGCACCCTCGAGCTCGCGGATGTTGGTGGAGATCCGCGAGGCGATGTACTCCATCACGTCGTCCCGCACCTCGAGGCGCTCACCGATCGCCTTCTTGCGCAGGATGGCGATCCGGGTCTCCAGGTCGGGCGGCTGCACGTCAGTGATCAGGCCCCACTCGAAGCGGGACCGCATGCGCTCCTCGAACCCGGACAGCTGCTTCGGCGGCAGGTCGGAGGTGATCACGACCTGCTTGTTCGCGTTGTGCAGCGTGTTGAAGGTGTGGAAGAACTCCTCCTGCGTCTGCACCTTGTTCTGGAGGAACTGGATGTCGTCGATCAGCAGCACGTCGACATCACGGTAGCGCCGCTGAAAGGTGCTCGCCTTGTCGTCGCGGATGCTGTTGATGAACTCGTTCGTGAACTCCTCCGAGTTCACGTAGCGCACGCGCACCCCGGAGTACAGGTTCATCGCGTAGTGCCCGATCGCGTGCAGCAGGTGGGTTTTGCCCAGGCCCGACTCGCCGTACACGAACAACGGGTTGTAGGCCTTGGCAGGAGCTTCCGCCACCGCGACCGCCGCCGCATGGGCGAACCGGTTGCTGGCACCGATCACGAAGGTCTCGAAGGTGTACTTCGGGTTCAGCCGGGCCGGTTCCACGGTCGGTTTCGCGGTGGCACGGTGCCGGGCCGGCCGGTCCTCCGGGTGCGGTACCGGTTCACCGGAGGACGCCGGGGGCTGGCCGGTGGCCAGACCGTTCGGGTTGTGCACGCCCAGCGGGCTCGCGCTCGGCTGGATTCCCTGGCCGCCGTGTTCCCGCTGCGGGTCCCGGCCCTCGCGAGGATCGAACCGCTCCGTGCTCACAGTGAAGGCCGAACCCGGCGCGCTGTCCAGCGGCTTGGCTCGGTCGAAGTTACGGATGTCGATGATCGAATCCGACCCGTCGCCGGGCCGACGCGAGTCATCCCGGAAACCGTTGTCTCCCTGAGGATTTCGTTCGCGCCCGAGGGGCGCGCCAGGAACCTCGTGACGGAAACGGCCGTCGCCACGACGGTCCGGACCGAACGAGTCCGGGGCGAAAGAGTCACCCGGGTAACCGAAGAGGTCTTCCTGAACGCCGTCGACGGGCAGGTTCTCCCGCTGATCGTCACGCGGGTCCGGGGTTTCGCCGTCCTCAAGCTGTTCGTTCTCGCCGAACCGGGCACGCTCGCGCACCGGCCGCTCGAACGGCTGGTCCGCCTGGTCGGCACCGTGGTCGTAGCGAGAACTCTCCGAGCGGCCGTCCAGCTCTAGACGGGGGCCGTCGTAGCGCGGGGTGGAGAAGCGGTCGGTGCCGTCGTCGAAGCGGTCGGTGTCGGGCCGGTCCTCGTCGTGGGTCGGCTGCGACAGGTCGGACTCCGGACGAGGCACGTCCTGCGGGTCGCCGTCGTACCGGTTGTTCAGGCGCATCTCGCGCCGGCTGCCGTACCGCGGGCGTTCGCCCTCGTACCGGCCGTCGTCGAAACGTCCGGACCGGTCGGTCTCGTAGCGGTCGTCATCCGGGCGGGCACCGGGGTAGGCGCCGAACTGGCCCGGGTAGTCCTGCCGGTACTCGGGCTGGCCGGGCGGGAACTCCGGCTGATACTCGCCCTGGTAGCGGTCGAAGTGGCTGCGCTCGGCGCGATCGGTCCCGTCGGGGCGCAGGTCCCTCATGTCCGGCACAGGGCGTGAGGACGACGAGGAGCCCCGGGAACCCGCACCGTCCGCCGGAGGATCCGCCCGGAAGTCCGCACGCGGCGTGCCGAAGCCGGCCTCGCGTGACATCGGGCCACGCACCTCGTAGGTGGCGTTCTCCTCGCTGTCGAACATGCGGATGCCACCGGCCGGGGTGCGGACGTGCACCGGCTCGCTGCCCGCGAGGGAGGAGTCGACCGTGACGGCCAGCCGGATCGGGATGCCGAGATGCTCGGAGAGGAGGCCGGTGATGGTGTCCCGGACGCGCTGCTCCAGAATTTCCTTGGTCAGGTCGTTGGGGACCGCCAGGATCGCCGTGCCGTCGAGCAGACCGACCGGCCGGGCGAGCCGCACGAAGGCACGCTGCTGCGGGGTCACCCCCACCGAATCGAGCGAATCGAGGGCCCGGCGCCAGACTGAGGGAAAGTCCTCGTTCGGCGTTGCCACGCCGCTCACCTCCGTTACCCGCCCGTATCCGGTCGTTCGTCCACAGCGTTGTCCACACCCTGTGTATGAACGAGAGGCCGGACCGGTCAAGTGTGCACTCGAGCCCGGTCGAACCCGCCGGGCACCCCCTCCACCGTCGGCGGCAGCACCCGGTTTGCGAATCCCCCAGAAGTCAATGACCAGCCAGTTCGGCGTGTCGTTGCGGGTCACGGAAGCGCAAGAGAGGACCATAGCCCGTTGGGCCGCCGGATGGGTGCGGCACGAACCGTCCCGTGCGTCGAGCGGTGTCCCGCCAAATCCGGTACGCCCGGTCCCACCAGCCAGGTTGTGGATAACTTCGGGAATCCGATCCGATCCCGCAAGCAGGCACTGATCCGCAGGTGGCGGCGACTTCCGGGCAGAACGGGCCGGGGTGCAGTCCCGGTGCCGTCGACCGCCCGACCCGAGCCAGGGGAAGCACCCGATCGGACCCGCACCCGTGTGGTGCCAGGAAAGCTGCGTTGATCCTGGCTTTGATCGGTGCTTTGATCGACTGAGCGCCGTAGCCGAGCCCCGCCCTGTGGATGAGTTTGACCGAGGGCGTGTGCGCCCGTACCGTGAGAGGGCTTGACGGCGACCTCTCTTCGCATGTCCACACAACCCGTGTGGGCGTCCGATGGAGGTCGGTGTCAGCGGTCGTCATGACATTCCGTCATCGGCCGCGCCGACTACTTAAGCACTGACTATCTGGGAGTCCTCACGTGAGCAAGCGGACGTTTCAGCCGAACAACCGGCGCCGTTCCAAGACGCACGGTTTCCGCCTGCGTATGAGCACCCGCGCCGGCCGCGCCATCCTGGCCGCCCGCCGCCGGAAGGGTCGCGCGGAACTCTCCGCCTGACCCGACCGTCTCGGTCTCGGGGTGCTTCCCAGCGCTCATCGGATGCGTCACGGCAGTGAATTTTCCACTGCCGTGCGCAAAGGCCGTCGCGCCGGTCGGCAGACCCTGGTCATCCATCTGAACCGCACCGGTTCGGATCCGGCCTCTCCGGCACGAGTTGGTTTCGTCGTGTCGAAAGCGGTCGGCCCGGCGGTGGTGAGGAATCGCGTGAAGCGGCAACTGCGTCACATCACGAGAGAACGCCTGGCGGCCTTGCCGTCGGGCGCGCTCGTCGTGGTGCGGGCGAATCCGGCTGCCGCAGGTTCACCGAATCTCGCAGCCGACTTCGACAGCGCGCTGTCCTCCGCCCTACGCAACTCGTCCGGTGGCGGTGCCTCAGGGCGCCGGCCCGGGGGCCCTCGTGGCTGAGTTGCCGGCGAAGAGAGCCTTACGCCGCGGCGCGGGGCTCCTGGGCCGCGGCCTTCATTGGCTCATCGGCGTCCCCAGGCTCCTGCTCATCGGATTTCTGACCGTGTACCGCTGGCTGGTCTCCCCGATATACGGCGAGACCTGCCGTTTCTATCCGTCGTGCTCGCTGTACGCGCTCACAGCCGTGCAGCGGCACGGAGCCCTCCGCGGGTCCTGGCTGGCCGCCCGGCGTCTTCTGCGCTGCCATCCCTGGAACCCGGGTGGTGTCGACCACGTTCCACCGGTCAGGAGCAAGGCCGGATGCGAGCACGGGGTGACTGCTCCAGCCACTCCTTCTGCCGTTCCGGCGTCACCCGCTGCCGAGCCCGACTCGCCTGAGCCTCGGGCGAACCGCCGGGTGGCTCCCACTGACCAGAACTGCGCGCCGTCCACCCCGCGACGTGCCGCCTGATCCGGCGAGGAGCCGATGCAGATCCTGAGACCCCTCGAGTACGTCGTCGCCTGGATCATGGTGGCGTGGCACTCCCTCTGGAGCGCGATCGGCCTGCCCGAGGCATCCGGCTGGACCTGGGCGCTGTCGATCGTCGGCCTGGTGGTCGTCATCCGGATCGTCCTGATCCCGCTGTTCGTGAAGCAGATCAAGGCTTCCCGCGGGCTCCAGCTGATCCAGCCCGAGCTGAAGAAGATCCAGAACAAGTACAAGGGCAAGACGGATCCTGAGTCCCGTCAGAAGATGACGCAGGAAACGATGGCTCTGTACAAGGAGACGGGCACCAACCCGTTCGCCTCGTGCCTGCCGATCCTGCTCCAGGCGCCGATCTTCTTCGCCCTGTTCCGGGTGCTGAACGGCGACATGGCCATCGGCCCGCTGAGCGCCGAGCTGCGCCAGCAGCTCGACAACTCGACCCTCTTCGGATCGGCTCTGTCGGACACCTTCCTCGGGTCCACCGACATCGGCACCAAGATCCTGACGGTCATCCTGATCATCATGATGTCGGTCGCCACCTTCACCACGCAGCGCCAGCTGATGATGAAGAACATGCCGGCGTCGGCTCTGGACAACCCGTTCGCGCAGCAGCAGAAGATCCTGCTCTACGTGCTGCCGCTGGTGTTCGCGGTGTCCGGGGTGAACTTCCCGATCGGTGTGCTGCTCTACTGGCTCACCACGAACGTCTGGTCGATGGGGCAGCAGTTCTACGTGATCCGGCGTATGCCGGCCCCGGGTTCACCCGCCGAGAAGGCCCTGAACGAGCGTCGTGCCAAGCGTGGAAAGCCGCTCCTGGGCCTCGGCGCCGCACCCGCGGTCGACGAGACGGACGAGGAGTCGGCCCCGCAGCCGGCGCAGCGCGTCCAGCCGAAGAAGCAGACCAAGAGCCAGCGATCCAAGTCCGGTGCCCCGGCGGCTTCTGCCTCGCAGCAGGCGAACGAGAATTCGTCAGCGACTGAGCCTGGTTCGCCGGAAGAGGCCGCGCAGCAGGCTGCACCGGTCAAGCCCAAGTCCGGGCGGCAGAAGAACGGCAACCAGAAGGCATCCAAGGCGCAGGGCCGTGCGCGTGGAAAAGTGACCGAAACGTAAGGTGGGGCATCTCCTGGCCCTCAGGCCGGGGGAGTCCTGGCAACTAACGCCGGGAACAATCGGCGTCGCGACTGGAACCCTTCCTCCGGGGAGGGTTCCAGTCGCGAATCGTTCGTCAGACAACATGGAATTCATGTGGCCGGTCGTTGGGGACGACCGGTGCCAGGCTTGCCGTTCGGCGAGCCGGCTGCGATGTGAGGAGACGGTTCATGGAGAGCGGCGAACAGGCCGAAGCAGTGACAGTGCAGGACCGTCCCGCGGACGACATGGAGCCCACGACGGCTCCCGGCGACTCTGCCGAGGCTTCCGAGGAAGACGCTGAGACAGCTGGCGCTGCCGCTGGCTCAAAGCGGTCCTCCCGCTCCCGGGCCTCCATCAAGGATCTGGAAGAAGAGGGCGAGGTCGCGGCCGACTACCTCGAGGAGTTCCTCGACATCGTGGACGTCGACGGTGACATCGACATCGACGTGGAGAACGGCCGCGCTTCGGTCGCGATCGTCAGCGACGGCGGCAACGAGCGTTCCCTTCGTCGCTTCGTCGGTTCCAACGGCGAGGTGCTTGAGGCTCTCCAGGAGCTCACCCGCCTGGCGGTCCAGGCCAGCACGGGAGAGCGTAGCCGCCTGATGCTCGACGTGGCCGGCTACCGCGCCCAGCGTCGCGCTCAGCTCACCGAGAAGGCCACGAAGGTCTGCGAGCAGGTGAAGACCTCGGGCAAGTCCGTCGCGATGGAACCCATGAGCGCCTTCGAGCGCAAGATCGTCCATGACGTGGTGGCCGAGGCCGGCCTCAGCAGCGAGTCCGAAGGCGTCGACCCCAACCGGCACGTCGTCGTCCTGCCGGCCGAGTCCTGACCTCAGTGTCCATCGAACCCACAGAGGAAGAGGCGGCTGCGGCCCGGACAGTGTTCGGGCCCCGCCTCGACCTCGCGTATGCGTACGCCCAGGCGCTCTCCACCGCTGGGGTCGAGCGTGGATTGATCGGTCCGCGTGAGGCTGAGCGCATCTGGGAGCGTCACCTCCTGAACTGCGCCGTTCTGCAAGAGTTGGTTCCGGCCGACGCTGAACTCGGTGACGTCGGTAGTGGCGCTGGTCTTCCTGGTATCCCGGTTGCCATCGCCCGCCCCGACCTGACGGTCTACCTGATCGAGCCGATGCTGCGCCGCACCACGTGGCTGCGCGAGATCATCGCCGAACTGGACCTCACCAACGTTGAAATCATCCGCGCCAAGGCTCACATCGTCGCGGAGTCCAAGCAGCACTTCGATGTCGTCACCTCACGCGCTGTTGCGGCACTTCCCACGCTGGCGGCTTGGTCCATGCCACTGGTGAACAAGGACGGGCAACTACTGGCGATCAAGGGCGACACGGCGGCGGAGGAGCTCGCTGCGGCCGGCGATGTGCTGGCTGAGCTAGGAGCCTCTTCGTCCGAGGTCGTGCGGTGCGGCGAAGCCGTGCTGAAGACGCCTACCACTGCTGTACGCATCGTGGCGGGGCGCCAGGGACAGCTGCCCAAGAAGAAGGCCGCTGCGGCTTCAGGCGCGCCTAAGAAGAAGAAATCTCCTGCGGGCGGCTCGTCGACCGGCAAGCGCCGCTAGCTCAGCTCCGGCTGCACCACAGCGAGGGCAGGGATCAGAATCTGATCCCTGCCCTCGCTGCGTTAGCGCCCATAACGCCGAGTTCCCGGTCGTCGTTACTTTACGTTGCCAAAGTTCGTCGTCCCTCGAGTATTCACGCAGCTCACTCAAGCCTGTGGGCAGAGGTGTGGATAACTCGTGTTGGGTTGTGTACTTCAAAGCCCTTCCCACAGTCGAGCTCTGCGGCTGTGAAGCCCTTTGCCATGACGCGCAAGGTTTTGACCTGCGCGTTTCCTGACCCTGCGGGTGTCCTAGGCACTGCTTGAGCGGCCGACCACAGAGCGCCTGTATCTACACAGCGCTGTGGAAAAACCTGTGGTGGGGTGGGTTGAAGCCGTCGACGGACGACGCTTATGCACAGGCCCTGTGTGGACGAACCTGTTACGAACTGCGATGTTCACCTGTGGACGAATGACAAGTTCTCCGAGCTCTGGCCTGCTTACGCAGTCTTCCTTCTGCTGACGCAGAGCTGCACAGCGCTGATCTGCATGCCGCAGATCCTGTAATTCGCTTGGTTGCATTAGCCGGTTTCAGGAAGGCGTCTCCTCCGGCCTGGGCCAGGACGGCCGCGACCAGCTTCAGTCTGGTGTTGGAGAGAAGAGCGGGCACGCGAATGAGGAGCTGATCCCCCCGAGGTTTGCGTGCTATCCGGGCGAGCGGCGTTTCAGGCGTCTTATGTCTTGTCAGCAGCTCTTGGTCAACCTTGGTGAGCAGAAGAGCATGAGAAGTGTTCCAGAGGGCCGCTACGGCTGATTTGAGGCACTCGATGCTTCGAGTCGGGGGAAGTTGACCTAAATCTCGCGATTGGGCTCACCGAGGGGCTTCGGTGGGCTGATACGCCTTCGGGCTCTCTGGCTTTCTGGCTCTCGGGATCCCGCCCCGGGCCGGCCCGACCTATGCGCTTAACTGACTCCTGAGCACCTGAAGCTTCCTGACTTGCTTGCGCCCTTCACCACGTACGGCATGGCAGCGGAGTGTGTATGCGGGAGGGTCTTGGATCTTTGGACGTGCCTCTTCGATGTTCGTCCTAGTGCTTGCTGACCGCTCAGGTGATGCGGCTTCGTTTCACGTGAATCACGAGCTCCGGCGCGGCGCTGGGACAGGCACCCTGTTTCCCGTTCAAGAAGCCCTCAAGCTGGCGATCCGGGTGTTCGAAGCTTCTACCGGGCTCTCAAGCAACCAGCTTTTCAGCGCCGCGCGGCGGCACGCCTGCCCAGCATTGGTCGCGGAGCTCATGCCGAGTACATGAGCCATCCTGACGTTTCACGTGAATCAAGACCCAGGTGCCCTGCTAGTCGAAGCCCTGATGATGCGTGTCCGCACCCTCCTTATTGAGTGACGCCTGCGTGAGTGAAGCTGCCTGAATGGTGTTGCAGCTAGGCCTAACCAATCTCTTGGTCCTGAGGGGACCTTGAAGAGAGCGCCAGGCGCTTGGCCTCCACCTGCGCGACTGGGCGCTCTCAGCTGACGGGCCATCGACCCTCCCACCTGCGGAGCAGCCTTCCGACGACAGTGTCTGAAGTCCCCACGGGTAGGGTCCGGACACCCGCAACACTGGCCAAGGATTAGCTGATGCCGCGGGGACTGGCCAGTGTCCCGATCCTGAAGTCATGTGGGCGAGGTCCATGAAGTAATTGATTTGGGTTGGTCGACGAGAGACCCGCTGGCCGGGGCGATTCATGTCCTTGCAACTGACGCACCTTGCCTGCCCAAGCGAAAGGATGACCGGCGATCTTTAGGCTGACTGGGGCGTTCTGGAAGCCAGCATCCAAGACATGAGGTTCTCCTGCTGGAGAAGTCCATCGTCGGTGGAGGCCGGCCGGTTTCTCTCCTTGACCAAAACCATGACTTCGCATTCGAGTGGCAGTTGATCCAAGAGGCGTCTTAGCCAATTACCACGGCTCCAGTCATGATTCCGCCATGACTCAGGCTCCAAGCGACTGCAAGATCGTGGACAGTCTCGGAAAGCGGCGAGCGGTTGGACCTGCTCAGCGACGCTTCTCTTCCCGCAAGACTCAGGCGGGCAGTCCCACGGGTCCACGAGTTGGCCAGCCGGCGTTCTGCGCTCTGTCTCATAGCGAAGCTGGGTGGTCTTGGACGCAGATTCGGCTCTGTTCCGATGTTCAACTGAATGCGCAGCATTTGGGAACTAACAGATAGGCATGACGAGGAGAGTATGCGTGATTCAGATGTTGGACTGATCGAGTCAACGATCGCAGCCAGCGAATCAGAGCGAATCACTGAGCTTGCGCAAATGCTGTTCGCATCGACAAGAAGTGCGTCGGCGTTTCACGTGAAACTGGTACCGCACCACGCCGAGCGGCGTTGATCGATGCCCGGAGCACGAGGCATGAGAGGCGAGAAACGAAGGGTTCGCCCATGCTGCTGCCGCAGTTCGATACAACAGGCCCCGGAAGGCCTGTACTAGTCATGAAGCCTCGATTCACCGTTGTCGACGCGATGATCCGGCCCCGACCAAGGCGCGTAAAGATCCCAAGCATGGTCCGACGCTCTTACCTAGTCCAATGGTCATGTTAGTGAGCCGGGCTCATGGGTTGGGGCCGCAGAAGTCAGCGTCGTCACGTTCCACGTGAAACATGCCAATGTTCCGACACCCTGGCACGGGCACAGATCAGGACGCACTCGGAGGCCCAAACTGCGGAGTCGCCAAGTCGAGCAAGGTGAAGCTCTGCTCGCGTACTTCGTCGCACGCCTAACCTGATGAATCATGGTGCGGCTAGCCGTCAATCAATCGGCGGCACGATATATGTCTGAGCCCCCATGGCATATCACAACTGCGAGGGCCCCTCGGCCGGCCTGCCGTAGCGCACCGTCGGACGGGGCCGAACTTTCGCCCGTGCATGATTGCTGATCTTGATCATTAGCGCTGGAATCGCACATGGTTCGTGTGCTCCAGCCGCGTCTGTGGTGAATCCACGACCCATCGTCCAACATCTACCGGTCGGCTACTAGGGCGTGTTTTGTAAGTCGCGGAGCCAGATGTTGATGCAGGCGATCTGGACCACGGCTTCGTAGCGCAGAGCCAGCTTTTCGTAGCGGGTGGCCAGGGCGCGGTGCTGTTTGAGCTTGTTGATGGCGCACTCGACCGCATGCCGTTTCTTGTATGACTCGGCGTCGAAGGCTGGGGGCCGTCCACCGTGGCGGCCCTTGGCTCTGCGGTTGGCTGCCTGGTCCCTCTTGACCGGGATACAGGCCCGGATACCGCGTCTGCGCAGGTAGGAGCGATTGGCCCGGCTGGTGTAGGCCCGGTCGGCCCGCACCTCATCAGGGCGGCAACGCGGCCGGCCCCTTCCCGGCCGGGGCACCCTGATCGCCTCCAGGACCGCCTGGAACTGGGGAGAGTCCCCGCGCTGGCCCGCGGTCAGGATCACCGACATCACCTTGCGGCCCTGCTTAGCGGCCAGATGCAGCTTCGTCGTCCAACCACCCCGCGAACGTCCCAGCGCATGATCGGCCGGTTCCGGCCGACCGGGTGGGCCGGGCGGCTCGGCCTGGGCCTGCGCATCACGGCGGGCGCCGGCCGCGTGCTGATGCGCGCGCACGATCGTGGAGTCGACCGAAACCTCCCACACGATGCTGCCGTTCGCATCGCCCCACGACTGCAAGGTGACCAGCAGCCGGGCCCAGATCCCAGCCCGCTGCCACTGCCGGAACACGCCATACACCCGCTGCCACGAGCCGTACTCGCCCGGCACGTCACGCCACGGCGCTCCGACCCGGATCCGCCAGCGGATCCCGTCGATCAACTGCCTCCGCGTCCACTTCGGCGGTCGCCCCCACCGGCCCAGACGGCCCTTGACCTGTAGTAACGGCCTCAACGCCCGTTCCATGACACACCACTGCGCATCCGTGAGATCAGCCCGCCCAGACACAGGTATCCTGCTCAAGAGGCCTCCGTTTGTCCCAGTTCTTCTTCGCCGTTGAACCAGGCAAACGGAGACCTCGCCTGTCTCCTGGGAACGAAACTCCTTACTGCATCACGACTGCATCAAACCGGCAGAGCCACTTGTGAAACACGCCCTAGCAGCGCTGCTGGATTAAGGTATGCCGCTCGCCACGCGTCACTCGCGCGAATCGAGCACGATTAGTTCGCGATGTCACGGCCACAGTCGTGGTGAGCCGAAGTGCAGTGATTGAGATAGCGCTGGAGCTGAGTGCCCGGAGATCGAAGACAACGGGCCTGGTCCTTCAGCCTTGAACCTTCGCGAAGGATTCACGTGAAACAGACATGCAAGGCAACTTCAGGTCGCCGCCCAATAAGCGGATCCCACGACAGGTCCTTCCAGACCGCGTACTCGTGGCTCAAGCAACCCTTCTGATGGCGGGCGCGAGCAGGACGCTGGAAGCGCGGACCGTGTGAACACCGCTGTCACTTGCAGCGGTCGGAGGCAAGACGGTTCGATTCCCAGACCGCCGCCACACACCCTGGGTTGATGAGCTTGCACGATACTCGGGCGCCATGCGAGAGGGCGATGATCAACGGGCCATAACCCTTCTTCACCGGGTCGGAGGCCTGCGTGCGTGACCGAATCATGATGGCAATGCGTTCGCTCGTTACACGGCCACTGGCGATTGATCCCGGACCCAGCCGTGACCCGCGCGATCGGCGGGGCTCACAACCCTCGATTAGCCGGAGGAGACGGCAAGCGAATTCTTGGGCTCTGCGGATCTGTGCCGAGGCGCCCTGGATCCTTGGCGAGGGAAGCGCGCGTCCACAGTTCACCGATCTTGCGCTTCTCTGTTGCTGAACAAGGTCACGACAGGAACCGGCAAGATCAGGTTCTGGGACAAGCATCAGGAAGTGTTACGGGTCTCCGAGTTCAGGGCCAGCTATACCCGATCGACGAGATGGCACGACCCGGCCTGCTGGCCGCGGTCCCGATTTGATCAGATCGGGCTCTTGGCGATCCATCCATCACGGCACGATCTGAAACCAGGCAGTGCATCGCGACCCGATCTACGGTCGCGGACAGGCTGATTCCGCATCGACGTGAAGGACTCCTAGACGAGGGTCTCTCCCTATGGCAGATGAATCCGCCTAGAAGGAGCGGCGTCGATGCCCGACGAGGCGAAGACTGGCCGCAGGCAGTCAAACCGCGCCAACCACGCTTCTTGGGCCAGCCTCATGGAGAGCGAGTTCGGTCCCTCCGACGTCGACGCCGCCTCAAAAACTCCCGGAAAGTACGTGGTCCTGAAGCCGGCTACCAAGGCCTGCCAACTCTGCGGCCCGCCCTGTAAGCATTCATGGCTGGTGCCTCCAAGCAAGTGCAACTGGACCTCAAGCTTGGCTGGGGCCGTGGTATTTAGAGCCGCAAGATGAATCATGATTGATCGACGAATGAGGGCCCTCATTGACGCTAACCAAGGCTTGAGACGGGAAGCGGTGGCTGAGTAGCCGACGAAGCCCTCGTCACAAAGCAATGAACGAGAGCAATCGGGTCAGCAATCAAGCGGAACCGGCGGGGACGCTTAATGGGACTGACTGGCCAGGCAAGATTTGCTGACGGCCCTGCTTGCGCTTGCTTCGGTGGATGAAGAGGTATTACGTGCCGGCAGCATAGACTGCCGCGTTTACCGGGTGATCCTTTTTAGAGCCGGGGAGCTGCGGTGCAACAGGAGAGAGCGAATACCAGCAGAGCTGAGCTGGGCACTCCAATGGAATGACCCAATCGATTGGTGAGCTCTCTTCCCTGTAGGCCTCGGATGCCTCGCCGGAGCTGATTCCGCATCTCAGACAATCGGCAGAGGATGACGAGGCGATGCCGACCATAGGCGCCGTCGGTGGCGCTCGGCTCACTTGATTGGACTCGACATCTCGCGAACGGCTTCCGGCTCGCTCCGTGATGATAGATCGCGCCAACTGAGGAATACGGGCAGCAGCCAACTGACGCCGTTCACGTTATAGGCGGCCAGCAACAGCAGCCCTCGGCGGTGCATGAGTCGCTGCCCGGGAGACATCACCTTTGTAGCGGGCCATCGCTCAGACCTTACGATGCCCGAGGCCGAATGCGCTTCGCACGCTTGACCACGACCGGCTCCGCAGCCTCGGCGACCGGCATCGGCCACGGCCCACGCACCGGCTTCGGTGCGAACATGCCACCGGCGCCCGCGTTCGCGTCTGCCCATTCAGGCTCGTGAACCTCGTGGTCGACATGCCCGCCTGCTAACAGATCACCTCGAGTTCTTCGAAGGGCCCAGGGGGTGCACAGCTGACTTCTTCTAGGCCCGCAGCTTCACCGCCGCCGCCTGGTCTAGCACCTTAGGTGAGATCGGCGATCCGCGCCGAGCTGCTGCTATCGGCTCGATGCCTGGTTCGATACCGGCGACAGGCCGGCCTTGAGGAACTGAACGTTTGCACGTGCCGTCGGACTGCTCAGAGACCTTCGCCTGGCGGGCGGCTTGGACGACAGTTCATCTCACCGGCCGTATCGACAGGATGTTCCGTTGCTTCCCGACCGGTGGCCGAGAGGACGAGGCATGATCGACATGCTCTCTTGCTGGTCAGAAAGACAAGGAACTACCTCTGCCAAGAATCATGACACGCGCGGCAGGGAATGCTGGACAGTCACGCAGAACTGGTTGCTGCGGACGCCAATCTGGTCCCGGCGCCGATGTGTAGCCGCGAGCAGGAAAGTTTCACGTGAAACGACTAAAAGCATCCCTTGCTGTGGCGCCGACAGGCCTCATCCTCCGCGGCCCTCTGGTGAGCCAGGATGATGCTCGCCTCAGCTGCTTCGGATGCCGGACCGTCGGTCCCGCTCGACGTGAGGTGCTGAATGGGGCGACCGTGGCCGACACCGTTCGGATTGTTCAACTTCGGGACCCGACAGTTCCATGGTTGAGCGATGCTGTTCTGCCCGTGCCGGTTCAGCAGCAGCCGACAACAACCGCGTCTTGACGGATAGAAATGGCCCCGTAGTGCGATCACCGACTCTACCGCCTGGAGCAGAACGCGATTTTCCCCAAGTGCATAACCCTTGTGGATATCCGATCTTGAATCCTCTGCAAGCGTCGCAAGAGGAAGAATGAGCAGTTCAGCCCGTGGACGGACACGCGATCCAGGCTCCACGCGGGGCCATAAGTTGACCTCTTGTGGATTGTTGGTTCTTCACAGCGGGAGGAGGATGCCGAACTAGGTCGGCTTGTGCAGTCTTGGCTCAGCCATCCACTCCATCCACAAGCTGTGGACATCGTGGTTGACGGCGACCGCAGGCGTGGGTGAGGGCAGCCGCACGTATTTGCCAGACTCTGATGGTCACCGGAATGGGGTGAGGTCGCCCTCGCGAGCTCGCTCGGGCACAGCGGTTGCTGAATGGGACAGCTCCTCATGATCGATCTACGGCGAATCATCCGCTGGCACTTGCTCAGGGATATAGGCCGGCATGCAATTCTTGCCGCTGCCGCCCAAGGGCACAGGACATTGTCAGCTGGCAGCAGAGCTCGATATCTACACAGAGGCTCTGCCAGCACGGCTCTTGTCCCATGCGCTGTCGTCCGCCGGTAATCGGTGAGACGTGAGGACGTTCGGTACCGCTTGGCCCGCAGAGAGAATCGAGCTCTCTGGCCGAGGTATCGGTGTTGATGAAGTGCGATAGGCCGTTGGGCACTTTAACGCGATGACCGTACGCGATGACTGCTTGGCCGCAGCGGTGGCCTGGCCTCGTTGTCGCCCCAAGCGCAGACTTCCCTGACGCGAATGCGGCGAGTCGTTCGTGGGTTGCACTGTCGTGTCTTCGAGTCGGCGCGAGTTGATGTTGGTCGCTCCACACTGGTACAGGTAGCCAGTTCTGACGACATGGTTGGAGTAGCTCGAAGCGGTCTAGCGCACATCCGCAGCGGTTCGTGAACTGGGTCCGGAAAGGCTCCGCTCAGGATCCTTGGGTCGGATCCGTCAAACCTTCATGTTGTGCACGGCCAATAGGTACGTGTGCCTGGTGTGGTGCTTGCAAGGATTGACGAGGATCGGCCCGCATCGGGCCCAGCGGCGGCAAAGAGACTCGATGGCGAGGAATGGTTCGATCAGATTGGCACTGCGGATGTCGAACGGTCGACCGCGAAGCGTCAACCCAGGGGATGATCGACACCTTGCTGGATGATTTTTCGGTGCCCATATTGGCCAGCGGTATGAGACGACCGCATTCTTCGTTCTTGCTGAACTCTTAGGCGTCAGCGACTCTTGCCATTGCGCACCGCACCTCTGACAGATGAGAGGCGTAAGAAGCCGGCCTAAATGGTCTTGTCTTGTTGGGACGAGATTGGGTCTAGTCCTGATAGGCCATGTGCGGGGAAACCTAATTGGGTGCCGCACCAGCAATCTTGGAGAGCGTGGCCCGCAAGCTGTGCGCGGTCTGCGTCTCGCTGCGGCAGCTGCATATGGCCGCCGAAGCGATGTCCCACGGCAAGAGTGATGCTGAGGTTGGGAGCTTGAACGAAACCAACGGATGGTTTCACGTGGAACGGCAGTCCATCGAACCGATCATCTGCGGGCTGGGGGAGAGAGAAGGCACTTGCCTGCGACGAGGGGGATTGAGAGTTCGAGGAGGAGATGAAGAGCGGGTTGCCGCGATAGGCGATTTCCGTTGTGCGGGTGCCCCATGGAGATACCGAGAGGACGCAATGGTCGTCGCAGCGGTGAGGGGGCCGATTCTCCCGCTGGCTAGTGAGGCGAGTTGGCGCCTTGGGAGGGCTGGGAAGTGCAGTCGACGGTCTGAGCGCAATGAGATCGATAGCGCTTTTAGTCCTGAGCGATTCGCTGTCTGAGGGACAGGGACTGGAGGCGTCATTGGTTTGCGAGCTTGCGAGCGTAAGGCACCATGCCGAATGGGCGCCTTCTGAAGAGGATTCACGGAGTGAGCCAACATTGCTTGGGGAAGGCGTTAGCTCTTCGGTGCGGAGGTGCGGAGGTGCGGAGGTGCGGAGGTGCGGAGGTGCGGAGGTGCGGAGGTGCGGAGGTGCGGAGGTGCGGAGGTGCGGAGGTGCGGAGGTGCGGAGGTGCGGAGGTGCGGAGGTGCGGAGCTGACAGCTGTCCAGTAATCCGAAGGAGTGCCTGATGTCGAGCTGAGGTGCCGGGCCGCGCATCGACTATGTGTGGACTGTCAGCTCAGGTGGGTCGGGACTGCCGCGGTTTGAGATTCTCCATGCGCGGTGCTTTTAGAAGTGCAGGCTACGTTTCACGTGGAACCGAGCTTTGGAGCGCTTGGCTCAAGACGGGCTCGTGTGACCCAGCGGGCTTCCGGCCATGGGGAGTGGCGCTGGTCCGAGGATTTGCGGTGCGCCCTGCGTGATCTCGTAGGTAACGTCTCGTCTTCGTGATTGACTAGGCCAGTCACGAGTAGTGCACCTTCGGCGACAGCAGGTGCCTGTCCGGGGACCGCACAGCCATCAGATCTATTCACAGCGGCCGAGTTCGGTTGTGGACAAGTGGATGAGTATCTGACCGCACGACGTATGCAGCGCACGTGTTGAACTGGGCTCTGACCAGCTCTGATGTTTGCAATCTCGAGATCCATCGGCGGGGGCCAAGCTCTTCTCGATTATCCACAAGCCGGCGCAGGCTGTGGATAACGCTCCTTGATTGGGTCATGCGGGGGTGGGCTCGGAGCAGTCGACGGAAGGGATGTTGGTGAGTGAATTGGGCTGGCCCTCGGTTGCACTGAAGCGAATGGCCAACGGACTCGGGTGGCCGAAGGCCGATCGTCGCTTGGTTTCCCGTGAAACATCTCCTCCGGATCAGTCGCTTCAGGGCGGAGGTCAGACTGCAGGCATGTCTGGCTCGCCAGCTGACGAAGCGCACTTAACCGTCGCTGCGCCCAACGAAGGCGTGGAGAGGGCTAGTCGAAAGGGAAGCCTTGACCCAGTGAGGTCAGCGCAGGGCGAGCCGCTCCAGCCGGTAGAGGGAGAATCGGCACGGATTGGGGTGCCGGGGCGATCTCAGGGCGGCGCTGTCGAAGAGGCGGCCTCTGGAGCCCGGGCGCTTGAAGGCAGCGGAGCTAGTGGGCTTGCCGGAGCTACTTCGCCTGGTCGAAGGCCGTCACTTCGCGATCGAATGGATCGAGCAGCACTGCGCCAATCGTCTCGCGCGGGACAGCTGGCGTCTGCGGCTTCGGGCAAGGATCTCAGCAGTGAAGGTGTGGTTCTCGCTGAGAGTGCTCCGCAGGATGCGGCTGGCGGTGGTCCTGCTGCGTCGGCGAGTGCATCAGGTTCCGGAGAGCCTTCGGCTGCGGGGCCCGGCGCAGAGGTTGACCCGGACGTGACGTCGGGACAGGTCGTTGAGGTGGGCGCTTCTCGGCCAGGCAGTTTCAGTGAGTCAATCGGCGATTTGAGCAGCGAGCTTGATCGTGTAAGTGAGAGTAACGAGGGACCTGCTGCGCCAGGCCACCCGATGGCCATGATGGGCCCCTCTAGGTCTGGCTCTGTCGGGCCTGGTGTTGGGACCGACACCCTTGACGCCGACGCTCGTGAAGACAGCATCGGAACTGAGTCTCTTAAGGCTGTCAGTCCCGACTCACAGCAGGCGGAAGAGGAGCGGGGTGATCAGAGGCATTCCGATCTGCGGAGAAATCCGGAGCTCCGGCCGGCCGAGGTCATCGACCTTTCCGATGCTTCCAGGCCAGCACAGAACTCGTCCGACGACGATCGCCGTCGGCTCATGGATTCACGTGAAACCGGGCACGAAACACGACAGAACCCCGCGAACGTGAAGGAGCTGGCGACTGAATCGGGCGCGCTGAAGCCGCAGATGCCAGTCCCGGCGCTTGTAGATCTCCGAGACGATGATCTCCCGCCGGCCCCCGTAGATCGGTTCAACACAGGGGGAGGAGTTTTCTCCCCGGAGGGATACGATCGGGGTGGTAAGCCCGTTGGAGTTTCTGGTCAGCAGGTAGCCACCTCCTACGCCCTTGACGCCGTAGCGGGGTATGCGGGCCGGGCCCATAGTGAAAATGGTTCCCTGTTCGATATGGACCGGGCCGAGCAACACGGAAGTGCTCCGGCCAAGGATCACCAGCACGTCAACGCCACACCAGGCGGTAGTCGGACCGGGGCAGAAGCTCCGAGTCATCCATCATCATCACCAGAGGTTCGGATGTCAGCGAGCAACGAGCCCAGCACTTCGGACACCGAGGCCGGATACTCGATGTCTGTCACCCGTCCCTGGCTGGGCGTAGATCCGACTCCGGGAACCCGGCAGCCGGTTCAGCGCCCCGTCGAGGCCCGGGAGACTGCTGGGGCCACCACTTCACCCGCCACGGGAAGCCAGCCGTTGGTCGAGTCGATCTCACTGCTGGACGACTCGACGCCACTGGCTCTCGAAGTCGCGGAGGACACCCGCCGCCGTATCGCACTTGCGGGTCGGCGGTTCCCGCGGCCCAAGGAGACGCGGGTGCTGACGGTGTCGAACCAGAAGGGTGGCGTCGGTAAGACGACCAGCACCGTCAATCTGGCCGCAGCTCTGGCTCAGGCCGGGCTGCGCGTGCTGGTGCTCGACATCGACCCTCAGGGCAATGCGTCCACTGCTCTGGGCATCGATCACCATGCTGAGGTTCCCAGCGTCTACGACGTGCTGGTTGAAGGCATGCCCCTGAAAGAGGTGGTGCAGAAGTGCCCTGACGTCGAGAACCTCTGGTGTGCCCCCGCCACCATCGATCTGGCCGGCGCCGAGATCGAGCTCGTCTCTCTCGTCGCTCGCGAGTCGCGGCTCCAGAAGGCTGTGCAGACGTATCTGGAGGAGCAGGAAGCAGGGCCGGGGCGTCTCGACTACATCCTGGTCGACTGCCCGCCCAGTCTGGGGCTCCTGACCGTCAACGCGTTTGTCGCGGCCCAGGAAGTGCTGATCCCGATCCAGTGCGAGTACTACGCGTTGGAGGGGCTCTCCCAGCTGTTGCGCAACGTCGACTTGATCAAGGGCCACCTGAACCCCAAGCTTCACGTCTCGACGATTCTTCTGACCATGTACGACGGTCGTACCCGCCTGTCGTCGCAAGTTGCGGACGAGGTTCGGGCACACTTCACCACCGAGGTCCTGAAGACGACGGTTCCGCGTTCGGTCCGCATCTCCGAGGCTCCGAGCCACGGTCAGACGGTCATGACGTACGACCCCGCGTCGAGTGGGGCGTTGTCCTACCTGGAAGCGGCAAGGGAGCTCGCGGAGCAGGTGCTGGATGAGAGCGAGCGGTCGCAGAAGTCTGACCCGGCCAACCGTTCTTGAGAGGACGCAGGACGGCTCGGTCAGAACAACCACAGGATGTTCAAGCGAGAACGAAGCCTGAGCGTTCGGCATCAAGGGTTCAGGGCATCGACCTGAGGCCGCACTGCCGAGTCGGGAATCGGGGCCGTGCCTGGCGCACGAGCCCGATCGGCAGACGCATCAAGCTATTGACGGGGTTCACAACCACAGCCGACCGGCGCAAGCACGGGGCAGAGCGGAATTACCATGCGTACTGACGAGGAGCAGGTGTGAGCGACAAGCGAAGGGGCTTGGGGCGAGGCCTCGGAGCGCTGATTCCTCCGCCTCCGGCAGCCCGGCCCGCCGGTGACCGTCCGGTGGATACCGCCTTCTTCAACGAGCGGCAGGACGGCGACGCTCCTGCCGAAGCGCAGAAGGCGGCTTCAGAGGGTGCTCCGGCCACCTCGGCTGACACCAAGTTGACGGACTCCAAGTCGGCGGACAGCTCCGGTGAACAGCAGCCGACGACCACGTCGGGCGACGCCTCGGCGGACACCGAAGCTGCCAAGGCCGAGGAGCTCCCCCCGGTCCAGGCCAAGACACCGGACCTGGTGCCGGTGCCGGGTGCCTACTTCACCGAGCTCCCGGTCGGCGCGATCGTTCCCAACCCGCGCCAGCCGCGTACGGTCTTCGACGAGGAGGCCATGACCGAGCTGGTCCACTCGGTCAAGGAGATCGGTGTTCTCCAGCCGATCGTCGTGCGGTCGGTCCCTGCCGCCGAAGCCGGTGGCGCCACCTCGTACCAGCTCATCATGGGAGAGCGCCGATGGCGGGCCAGCACGTTGGCCGGCCTCGAGCACATTCCGGCCATCGTTCGCGACACCAACGACGATGACCTGCTGCGGGACGCGCTGCTGGAGAACCTCCACCGCAGCGAGCTGAACCCGCTGGAAGAGGCCGCGGCCTACCAGCAGCTGCTTGACGACTTCGGTTGCACGCACGAGGTGCTCGCCACCCGGATCGGTCGCTCCCGGCCGCAGATCAGCAACACCATCCGGTTGCTGCGCCTGCCCCCGGCCGTGCAGCGTCGGGTTGCCGCCGGGGTGCTCTCGGCTGGGCACGCCCGGGCGCTTCTCGGCCTGGAGAACGCCGAGGCGATGGACAAGCTCGCGACGCGCATCGTGGGCGAAGGGCTTTCCGTGCGTGCCACGGAAGAGGCCGTCGCCATCAGCGAGCCCAGTGATGAGGCTGCACCGAGCGCCCGTCGTAAGCCGCGGGCCGGCAATCGCAACGTCGAGCTCGACGATCTCGCGGGCCGTCTTGCCGACAAGCTGGATACCCGCGTGAGCATTGCTCTGGGTCGCACCAAGGGCAAGCTGAGCGTCGAGTTCGCCAGCGTCGACGATTTGAACCGCATCCTCGACATCCTGGCTCCGGAGACCCGGAAGGCTTTCCAGAACGGCGAATAGACACCGAGCAAGAACCAAGAGGGGCACCGATCTGATCGGTGCCCCTCTTTTTTCATGATCATTGAGGCCGTCAAAGCGGCTACCTCAGGCTCCTGAACGGGATAACGCGATCGCGCCAGGTGTAAGCCAGTCGCGCGCCGGTGATTGCTGAATCACATAAGCTGACAAAACCGGTCAAGTTATGATGGGGGAGCCAGCGCCGTTTCTACAAGGTCGCGATAGACCTGGGGCGCCGACAGGCCTGCCGCCTCGATCGACATCGGTAGCAGTGATGTCTCGGTCATTCCCGGTGCCACATTGACCTCGAGGAACCAGGGAATCCCCGAGCCGTCGACGATCAGGTCGGTGCGGGAGACATGTCGCAGACCGAAGGCCTTGTGCGCGGCGAGGGCAGCGGTCTTCACGGCCTCGACCGCGCTGTCGGGCAGCCGCGCCGGACAGAAGAACTCGGTGGCGCCGGCCACGTACCGCGCGTCGTAGTCGTAGAACCCGGAATCCGGCACGATCTCCACCGGCGGCAGGGCGATCGGCCCGGTGCCGGTGTCGAGCACGGTGACCGCCACCTCAACGCCGGAGACCTGCTGCTCGACCAATGCCACGTCGCCGTACGCGAAGCAGTCCACCATGGCCCGGGGCAGGCCGGAGGCCTCACGGACGGCGCTGGCGCCCAGCGCCGAGCCACCCCGGGCCGGTTTCACCACGAGGGGCAGGCCGAGTCGTTCCACGATCGACGTCAGCACCCGGTTCGCGCCCAGCTCACGGAAGATTCCGTGGGGCAGGGCGACGAACCGGGGCGTGGACAGTCCGGCCTCGCCGGCAGTGCCCTTCGCCACGGACTTGTCCCAGGACAGGCGGCAGGCGGCGGGGTCGGAGCCGACGTAGGGCACACCGACGAGCTCGAGCACGTCGCGCACCGCGCCGTCCTCACCACTGACGCCGTGCAGCAGTGGCCAGACCACATCCACCTGGCCGGAACGCAGGGTGTCGAGCAAGCGGTCGTCGACATCCGTGACGGTGACCTCGCAACCGGAATCACGCAACTCCTCGGCGACCCGGCGGCCCGATCGCAGCGAGACCTCACGCTCGTGCGAGAGGCCGCCCGCCAGGATCAGAACCCGCGGCGACAACATGGTTTTCATACCTCCGACGAACACAGCAGACGACGAGCGAACACAGAAGAAGCGGGATCAGGTCAGGTCGGGGCCGGGTGAGTCGACCACCGAGCCGGGCCGCGGCCGCCTCGGCGCGGCGCCGAAGGTGGCCTGCACGTCGAGTTCCTGGTCGATGACGCCGGCCAGTCGGCGCACACCCTCGCGGATGCGCTCCGGCGACGGATAGCAGTAGGACAGCCGCATGTGGTCGTGGCCCTGAGCGTCTGCGTAGAAGGCGGTGCCGGGCACGTAGGCGACGCGAGCCGTGACCGCGCGTGGCAGCATGGCTTTCGTGTCCAGACCGTCGGGGACCCGCACCCAGACGTAGAAACCGCCCTGCGGACTGGTCCACGACGAGGTCGGCATCATGTCGCCCAGGGCATGGAGCATGGCGTCGCGGCGTTCCCGGTAGAGCTCACGGAACACCCCCACCTGATGCTTCCAGTCGTGTTCGGCCAGGTACGAGGTGACCGCCATCTGACTGAACGAGCTCGGGCAGAGGATGGCGGATTCGCTGGCCAGTACCAGCTTCTCGCGTACCGCGTGCGGGGCCACGGCCCAGCCGACCCGGAACCCTGGGGCGAAGGTCTTGGAGAACGAGCCCAGGTAGATGACACCGTCCGGATCGAGTGAGTGCAGCGCCGGCACCGGGTCGCCATCGAAACCGAGCAGTCCGTAGGGGTCGTCCTCGAGCACGAGAACACCGAAGCGGCGGGCGATCTCGACAATCTGGGGACGCCGCTCGGGGGACAGCGTGACGCCCCCGGGATTGTGGTGGTTGGGCACCGTGTAGAGCAGTTTGACGCGCTTACCGGCACGTTTCAGGGAGACCAGGGTGTCGGACAGCGCCGAGGGAATCAGGCCCTCGCCGTCCATCGGTACATGGACCACGTCGGCCTGGTAGGAACGGAACACACCGAGTGCTCCCACGTAGCTGGGGGCCTCGGCCAGCACCACGTCGCCCGGATCGACGAAGATGCGGGTGACCAGGTCGAGGGCCTGCTGGGAGCCGGTGGTCACGACGATGTCGTCGGGGTGCGCGGTGACGCGGTTGGGCACCATCACGTCGAGGATCCGGAGGCGCAGTTCGGGATCACCCTGACCTGAGCCGTACTGCAACGCGACCGGCCCGTTCTCGGCGACCAGGCTGGAGACCGCGCGGCCCACGACGTCCATCGGTAGAGCAGTGAGGTTGGGCATGCCACCGGCGAGCGAAACCACTTCGGGACGACTGGCCACAGCGAACAGGGCGCGAATCTCGGAGGCCGTCATGCCGCGGGTGCGGGCTGCGTATGACCCGAGCCACTGGTCGAGTCTGGAACCCTGGTTACTGCCCTCACCGGTCTGCATGGTGCGTACCCACCTTCGTCCGTTCGCGGTGTCTGACGTGGGAAGCAGACCATCAGGTATCAGGGCCCCTGTCCACGGTGTTACTTTCAGTAATCAGAAAGTAACTGCATGACGTATTCACGTGGCCCGCGTGACACGCCTACGATCTTTTTCGCCTGACACCCTCGTCAGTACTCTGCTGTGTGCCGAGGATCAAGGCACAGCCACCACCGATCACCGCCGCAGGAGCTACTGGATGAGCCGGAGGCTCGCACCGCTCACGCTGGACAACCTCTCCGATCTTCCGGGGACGTGTCGGCGTTGTGTCACCTGGGAACTCGATCCGGTCGCAGCCGAACAGGCGCGCAAGACGGGGGACACCGGCTTCGAGAAGGAGGCCTGGATCTCGGGAACCCTGCTGGAGTGGGGTTCCTGTGGCCGGGTCGCCTACGTGGACGACGAGCCGGCCGGTTTCGTCACCTACGCGCCGCCCGCGCTCGTGCCGCGGGCGCTGGAGTTTCCCACCTCGCCGGTCAGCGGCGACGCCGTGTTGCTGATGACGGCCCGGGTGCTGCCCCGGTTCGCCGGTGCCGGGCTGGCCCGCATGCTGTTGCAGGCCACGGCGAAGGACCTGAGCCGTCGCGGGGTACGGGCGCTGGAGGCGTTCGGGCTCACGGCGGGCGGGGGGATGACCGCGGATCCCGCCGACGAGGACAAGGAGAAGGCGTCCTGCCTGGTGCCGGCCGACCTGCTGACGGCCGTCGGGTTCAAGACGGTGCGCCAGCACCACCGGTTCCCCCGGCTTCGGCTGGAGCTGAAGACCGCCATCTCCTGGCGGGAGGACGTGGAACTGGCCCTGGAGCAGATTCTCGGGACGGTGCGGCTGCCCGCGCTGTCGGGAACCAGCGTGGCCAAATAGCAAAACACCGGTGGCCTCCTCGAATTCGAGGAGGCCACCGGTGTTTTGCGTGGTCAGCGCTGACGAGCGAAGGCCTGTACGTCGCTCAGCTTCAGGGTGCCGGTCTCCGCGTCGTTCTCCGCCAGGTAGAGCCTCTGGACGGCGAACAGCATGGATTCCGCGATCAGCGCCCGGAAGTCGGCGTCGCCCAGGTGCTCCGCGTCGCCGGTGTTCGTCAGGTAGCCGAGGGCCAGGATCACGGCCGGCATCCGGGTCAGCCGGACCGGGTCGTAGGAACACGGATGACTGCGGTCGTCGAGCAGACCGGTCCGGGCCACGATTTCGCGTTGCAGCAGCACCGCCAGGCGCTGCCCGACCTCGGAGTGCTGGCCGACGCGTCCGCCGCCCCAGTAGAACGTGGCCACGCCGGACGCCACCGGGTTCGCATGCCGCTCGGTGATCAGGGAGATCACCAGGTCGGCGCCCTCGGACTCGGCCAGGGCGACGCGGTCCTCGGTGCTGATGTCCTCATCGGGCCGGTGGCTCAGCCGCACCCGGGCGCCGACAGCGGTGAGCCGTTCGGCCAGGCGCAGCGCCACGTCGTAGGTGACGTCGGCCTCGGTCACGCCGAGGGCACCGGGAGTGCGGTCGGAGCCGGGGTCGAGCACCACGGTCTTGCCGGCCAGGCTGACGCCGGCCATCGCGACCGAACCGCGGGACCGCAGGGCCCAGGCGTCACCGCCGGAGACGGAACGACCCAGGGAACCCAGGGCGGTGAAGGTGGGACGGCCGCAGATGCCGTCAGGGGGCAGGCCCAGACCACGCTGCAACTCACGCAGCGAGGACTCGGTGGCCGGCCCGAAGATGCCGTCGACCGGGCCGGCGTGCAGCCCGAGAACGACCATCCGCTCCTGAAGGGCCGCCACGTCGTCCCCACGCATCCAGTGCCCGGCGGTGAGGAGCAGCGTGCGGTCGCCCAGATGCCAGCGGGCACCGTCGAGAGCCAGTGCGGTCTGCGGACCGACGACGCCGTCGGCGACCAGGCCCCGGTCTTGCTGGAAGGCGCGGACCGCGCTGTCGAGGACCTTGTCGAAACGGGACTCCTCGGCGGACGGCTGGCCGGGGGCCAGGACGCCGGCGCGGATCAGCAGGGCGCGCAGTACCGGTACGAGTTCGTCGGTGTCACCGAGGTGGAGGGGGCGTCCCGCGCCGGACCTGCCCATGAGCATGCTCGTGGGCAGGTCCGAGGCGGACGGCACTCCGTTCGGATGGCGGGGGGAAGGGCTCACCATCGTGTGCTGTGATCAGTTCAGCCAGTCGGACAGTTCGCGGAGCAGAAGCGGCTTCGGCTTGGCACCGATGATCGACTTCACCAGCTCCCCGCCCTGGTACACGTTCAGCGTCGGGATCGAGGTGATGCCGTAGGACGCCGCGATCTTCGGGTTCTCGTCGGTGTTCACCTTCACCACGGTGATCTCGTCGTGCGCGGCCGCGATCTCGGCCAGCACCGGCGCCACCTGGAGGCACGGTCCGCACCACGGGGCCCAGAAGTCGACCAGCACGGGCTTGTCGGACTTGAGCACCTCGGCGTCGAAGGTGTCGTCCGTGACGGCCTTGGGGGCGCTCGTCGTGTCAGCCATCGGTTCTCCTCGAAAGTGGCGGCTTTAAAGCAATTTCAGCAACAGCAGAGCTGTGGGCAGATCTGGACGATGATGCCGGACCGGAATGGTCGCGGCGGGGAGGACGGGCCCGCGAGTCGCCTCGCGGGCACCGTCCGGAGGATCAGTGGACGACCGAGCTCCAGTTGGCCACCGTCTCGGCGCGGCTGGCGGCGGCGCTGGCCACCGAGTCGTCGCCGAGGCCGGAGGTGACGTCTTCGACGGCGGCGAGGAAGCGCTCGGCGTCGATGGCGGCCGTGGTGCCGGAGGCGGCGGCGGTGATCGCCTGCTGGTACTCGTGGTCGACCACGTCACCGGCGGCGAACACCCCGGCCACGCTGGTGCGAGAGGAACGGCCCTCGGTCTTGACGTAGCCGGCGTCGTCGAGCTCCAGCTGGCCCTTGATCAGGTCGGTGCGCGGGTCGTGACCGATGGCAACGAACAGGCCGGTGATCTCCAGGTCGCGCTCCTCACCGGTCACCGTGTCGCGCAGCCGGACACCGGACACCTTGGCGTCACCGTGGATGTCGACGACCTCGCTGTTCCAGGCCCAGCGGATCTTCGGGTTGGAGGTGGCGCGCTCCTGCATGATCTTGGAGGCACGCAGCGAGTCACGGCGGTGGATGACGGTGACCGAGCGGGCGAAGCGGGTGAGGAAGGTGGCCTCCTCGAGCGCGGAGTCGCCACCGCCGACCACGGCGATGTCCTGCTCGCGGAAGAAGAAGCCGTCACAGGTGGCGCACCAGCTCACACCGTGGCCGGAGAGCACCTTCTCTTTCGGCAGGCCGAGCTCGCGGTAGGCCGAGCCGGTGGCCAGGATGACGGCCCTGGCCCGGTAGGTGGTGCCGTCGTGGAGCTTGACCTCCTTGATGTCACCGGTGGCGTGCAGCTCGGTGACGTCGTCGGGGATCAGCTCGGCGCCGAACTTCTCGGCCTGGCTGCGGAGCTTGTCCATCAGTTCCGGGCCCTGGATGCCGTCGGGGAAACCCGGGAAGTTCTCCACCTCGGTGGTGTTCATCAGGGCGCCGCCGGAGGTCACCGAGCCCTCGAAGACCAGCGGTTTGAGGCTGGCGCGGGCCGCGTACAGGGCAGCGGTGTAACCCGCCGGCCCCGAACCGATGATGATGACGTTCCTGACGTCGCTCACGTCTTCTCCAAGTCCTGGCTCATGCACTGGGTAGTGCCTGCTCGCTGTAGAACCGATCGGGTGGTCGTGGTGTTCCCGGCCCACACCGTGCGCGGGCTCAGCAGAAGCCCCAGGTCAGAGGCGTCTCAGGAGTTCACATCGACTACGGCGATGGTTCCGTCGTTATCAGGTTGACAGGTGCGGGCGACGATCCAAACGTCGTATCCACCACTCGTACCCGGCAGCACGATGATCGCCGCCTGCTGGCCGTTGTAGGTGGCCAGGTCGACCGCGACCGGTTGCGCACCCTGTTTGTCGATCGCCGCGAGGCAGGCCTCAAGATTTTCCTGCGACTTCAGCAGCTCACCGTTCTGGGTGCCCGAGGCCGCCGCGTCCGAGGTGCCGCTCTCGCTCTGGGCCGACAGCGTGGACTCGCCGCTCTCGTCCACCGCCTCGCCGCTGGACAGCGCCTTGTTCCGGTTCTGCACCAGGCTGCGGACCTGCTTCTCCAGGGTGGCCTGCTGGTACTTGGTGCCGGTCTCCTCCACCGTGGTGAGCAGCGGGGTGCTGGCCGTGGACGCGGCGCCGCCGGACGACTCGCCGCCCGAGCCGTCGCTGCTGACCTGCCAGAACACCAGGCCGCCGGCCAGGGCCATGAACAGCACCACGGCGGCGGCGAGCTGCGGCTTGATCTTGGGCAGGCGCGAGGGCGCGTCGGCCTTCTGCTCCTCCAGGGCCTGCCGCCGCACGCGGACGGTCTGCGTGCCGCCCTCCATGCGGGTGAGCTTGCTGGGCTCCTTCTCACCGCGGACCGGACGCATCAGCCGGGTCATCGAGGAGGTTTCCGGCCCGGGGGCGGACGCGGCCCGGGTGCGGCGCTTGCGCACCGGCTGGGTCAGCTGCGTCATGTCCGGGTCGTAGGGCTCGTCGCGCACCGGCGGCTGGAGCGTGGTCGGGTCGCCGGCGGGGAAGCTCGCATCGCCGCCTTCGGGCCGCTTGAGCGGGCGCACGGTGTACGACGAGGTGTGCGGCGCGGGCTGGGCACCCTTGCCACGGTTCTTGCCCCGGGACAGCTCCGGAGGTGTCTGCGGCTGGGGGCCGGTGTCGGGCGACCCGGTCTGCCGCGGACCGGTCTGCTGGGGACCCGTGTGCTGGGGGCCGGTCTGCGGGCTCTGAGGGCTCTGCGGGCCGGTCTGGTAGCCGGTCGGCTGCGGGCCGGTCGGACGGCCCGCACCGGTTCGCTGGGGTCCGGTCTGGTAGCCGGGCTGCGGGGACTGCGCGGGACGACCGGGCTGGTTCTGCCGACCGGACGGGGCGTCCTGACGCATGTGGCCGGTGTTGATCGGGCCGGTGTGGGCACCGCCACCGGCAGCGCGACGTGACCGCGGGCGTCCCTGAGGTAGTGGTTGCGACTGAGGAAGGGGCTGGGACTGGGGCAGAGGCTGCGAGACCGACTGTGGGGCACGACCCTGCCTGGTGGCGGTCATCGCCTGCTCCAGCCGGGCCAGCACGTGGGGCGGCATCGGCTCGCGCGGGGCCTGGCGCAGCAGGGTGCGGACGCTCTCGGCGCTGGACAGCACCTCGGAGCACCGGGCGCAACCCATCACGTGTGCTTCCACCTGGCGGGCCACATCGATGGGAAGGGCGTCGGCGGCAAGGTCGGCGAGAAGGTCGTCCTCCGGGTGCGCGGGCATGCTCACCACCCCTCTCCTGCTCGGCTGCGTCCTCGTGGCGGTTCGTCGGATCTGACGCTGCCGGCGCCTCTGGGGTTCCCGGTGCGTCCGTCGGTTTCGGACTCGTAAGGGTCGTTGCGATAGGGACTGGGGCGTGCGTCGCCGATGAAACCCGGTGACGCGGTGGTGCCTCGCCCGCTCTGCCGATCATGGCTCTGACGTGCGGGAGGACGGTGCGGTGGACCGGCCGGTGCAGGCGGCTGGCCGCGCAGGATCTGGGCCAGCGCCACCCTCGCACGGGAGCAGCGCGACTTGACCGTGCCTTCCGCCACACCGAGCAGCTGGGCCGCCTCGGCCACCGGGACGTCTTCCAGATCGACCAGTACCAGGGCCACCCGCTGGGCGTCGGGGAGCTTGGCCAGAGCGGCACGCACGTCGAGACGCGCGACCGTGGCGCCGTGCTCGTCGCGGTTGCCCATCACGTCGCGCTCGCCCAGGGGGACACTCGGGCGAGCCGCGCGCCGGCGTAACCGGTCCAGGGCGGCGTTCACCACGATCCGGTGCAGCCAGGTGGAGACCGCCGCGTCTCCCCGGTAGTGGTCGGCGTACCGCAGCGCCGAGACCATCGCGTCCTGAACGGCGTCTGCCGCCTCTTCCGGGTCTCCCGTGGTTCGCAGTGCGACTGCCCAGAGCCGGTCGGCATGCCGCCGGACGATCATCGCGAAGGCGTCCGGGTCGCCGGTGAGATGGGCGGCGATCAGACGACGGTCGTCGACCTCGCCGTCGTCACTCACGTCAGTCGCACCTCTGAGACCTCTAGCCGGAAATCGCCCTCGACCGAGGGCAATTCGGTGAACCATAAAATGACGTACTTCGCCGGATCGACATCGTCGTCGGTGTCGACCGTGACCGTGCCGTCCTCGATCGAGCCCGAGCCGATCCGGGTCGACGAGTCGTAGTCCGGGCTGTCAGCCGTGCGCACCTGCACCCGACCGCCAGTTCCGGCGACATCGATCTCAGCAGACCCTACCGCCGCAGAACGCCCCAATTCGATCGCAAGCCCCAGGCCTTTCTTCAGGCCCCCGAAAGCGGCACTTTCGTACCTGTCCGATTCCCAGTGGGTGCCGTCTTTGCCGTCGACCGCCAGGGGCGCCGACGCGGAGTCCTCGTCGCCGTCGCCCTCCGGGTCGATGGCCGTGGCGGTCTTGATCTCGACCTCGGCGGCTTCTTCGGTGGGCGTGGCACTCGGTTCGGCCGTGACCTGGGCGGTCGCCTCGGGGGCGTCGCCGGTGGCGGCCGGGGCGGTGGTGATCACCGGGCCCTGTTCGCGTAGCGCCACCGGCTCGTCGGAGCCGGAGAACAGGCCGCGCAGCTGCCAGGCGGCCAGCAGGAGCAGCACCAGGAACACCACACCGATCCCGGCGAGCACCTTGCGGGACTGGTCTTTCGGCGGTGCGTCGGGCGGGATGACGATGGGGAACGGGCCGCTCGACTCCAGCGGTGAGGGTGGGCGGTCCGACCAGCGGTCTTCCCAGGGCAGCCGGGAGTTCTCGGCCGCCGGGCCGCGGCCCGCCGCCGGCCCTCGGTGTCGTCCCGGACCGGCCGGTCGCTCCGCACCCATGCCGGAATGCTGGCCCGAGGCGTCGTCCGGTGCCACTCCAGCGCCGGGCGCGTCGCCCCCGGGTGCGGTGGGAGAAGCAAAAAGGGACGGCGGAAGACCCGGACCGGCTCCTGGCGTGATCGGTCGGGCCACCGGGTTCGGGCCGCCACCTTCCACGGCCCCGTCGATCGGCCGGGAGGTCGGTCGCCCGGCCCGGAGCCCGGCGGCGGTACGAGCCGCCGCCGCGGTCGGGATCGGGCCGCTGTCCAGCGGATTCGGCGCGGTGCGCGGCGGCTGGGCGAACTGCGCGGGGCGCGCTGCCGGGCGCCCGGGTCGGCCGGGCGGGCCTGGTGTGTTCTGGAGGTTCTGGGTGTTCGGGGGGCCGCTCTGCTGCTGGTTCGGGCCGGCTGCCTGACCACCCGGCGCGAGTGCGCGTGGCGCGCCGAGCTGCCTGGCCTCGCGCAGGGGTGCGGGGGTGAGGTCGGTGTTGGCGGCGGCCTCGACGCCGAACATGGCGTCGGTGCGGTCGTCGCCGCCACGCTTGAGCAGCGGGGGCAGAGGCATCGAGCCGGTCATCGCCACGCTGGGCGTGGGGAAGATCGACGCGGTGCGCCGGATCGGCCGACCGTGCTCGTCGTGGGGGCCGTCCTGGGGGCGGGTGGGGCGTGCGGTGCCGGGGTTCTGCGGTGAGGAGAAGGGGGCAGGACGTGCCGGGCCGCCCGCGGCGGACGGCGGGAGTGCGATCCGGCCGCCGGGCGGCGGGGGCGTGGCGGAACGGAAGGCGGCCGGATCCTGGGCGGGCGACGCGGGCGACGCGGGCGACGCGGGCGACGCGGGCGACGCGGGCCCGGCGCCGGGCCGGGAGCCGGGCGACTGCGGTGCGTCGGCGAAGGAGGCCGGCGTGCCAGGGCTCTGCCCGGCCGGGCCGGAGCCGATGGCGGGTGCGGACGACGGGGGTTGCGGGCTCGAGGCCAGGCGGGAACGTGGGTCCGGGCGGTTCGCGGACGAGGGGCCGGACGGCTGGGCGCTGTCTTGCTCGTCCGGTGCTCCGCCGAACATCGCGTCGGTGCGGCTGTTGCCCCTGACTCGCGGCGGCAGCGGCATGGAGCCGGTGATCGCGACGCTGGGCGTGGGGAAGATCGACGCCGTGCGGCGCTGCTGGCGGCCCTGCTGATCGTCCGGATTCTCTTGAGGGGCAATCGCTTTCGCGGCGGGACGGTTGGTGGTCGGAGGGCCGGCGGGTGGCCGGTCGGCAGGCGGGGGGATGCGACGGGTGATGTCTTCGGGGGTGACCGGGCGCTGGGGGGTGCTCGGGCGCTGAGGTGTGCCTGGGCGCACCGCGGAGGAACCGCTCGGCCAGGCGCTCGGTGCCTGTGCGCCGGCGGCTGACGGACCGGCGGGGAAGAACCGGCCGAGCGCGGTCGGGGGCAGGGTGGCGTCCGGGTCGGGGGCGCCTTCTTCCCGCTCGCGGCGGCGGGGGTCGAAGAGGCTGTCACCGGCGGCGGGCGGCCAGGACGCGGGGGCCACCCGGGTGGGAACGGCAGGCGGGTTCGCCGGCGGTGTGCCGGGGGCGGGTGAGCCGGATGCGGCAGGGCTGGACGCGGCGGGGCCGGGTGCAGCGGGACCAGATGCAGTGGGACCAGGTGCTGGACGGCTGGACGCGGCAGGACGAGACGCGGGAGAGCCGGACGCGGGAGAGCCCGATCCGGCAGGACGAGACGTGGCCGGGCCTGATGTGACCGGGCCTGATGCGACCGGCCCGGATGTGACCGGGCCACCCGGACGGAAGCCGGCTGCGGGCGTCTGTCCCCGTTGCGAGCGACTTCGCATGACCAGCGCGGGATTCGGGTGGGCCGGGGTGGCCGGGTCGCGGGGACGGCTGGCCGACCGCAGCGGTGCCTCGTCGGCACTCGCCCAGGGCGCGAGCATGCCGACCACCTCGGCCGGCGTGTGCGGGCCGCTGTCGAGCGGGCCGAGCGTGAGCACGCACAGCCGGTTCAGGTCGCCGGGGATGTCGGGGATCAGCTCGGACGGGGCGATCGGGCCGCCGTCCGTGGCCCGCGGTGCGGCGGCGAAACCGGTGTCACCCAGCGGCCAGCGCCCGGTCAGCCCGGCGTAGAGCAGGGCGATGAGGGCCCGGGCGTCGTCACGGGTGGCGGCGGCCGCACCGGCCGGGTCGAGCCCGGCGGCGGCCGCCTCGACCGCGACGCCGGACAGCTTGATGGTGTTGTCGTAGCTGATGATCACCGAACGCGGGGTCAGCCGCAGGTGGTGCAGGCCGCGGGCGGCGGCGCCGCGCAGGCCCTGGGCCACCTCGCCGACGATGCGCCGGACCACCGGCGGCGCCAGCGGCGCGCGCTCGATCAGGTTGGCCAGGGTGTCGCCGTCGACGTGGCTGCTGACCACGAAGGTGATGTCGTCGTGGGTGCCGACGTCGAGCACCCGCACCAGGCGGGGGTCGTCGATGAGGGCGGCCCGGCGCGCGGCGTCGGCCACGTCGGCCGAGTACGGGTGGCCGGGCCGCATCACGCGGACCGTGACCGCCCGGTCGAGGGTCAGGTCAGCGGCCCGCCAGACCGATGAGTCGGTGTTCGCGTGGTACCGGTCTTCGAGCCGGTAACGCCCGGCCAGGACGGTGCCCCGGGTGGCAGTGGACAAGCCCGCGCACTCCTTCCAGCCCGACGGCAGCTCTACGGATTCCCTGTTCCATCGTAGTTCTCCCGCTCGCCCCGGAACGAGATGTCACGCACATCACGGGCGCTTGAGACCCTTTACGAGCATTGCCGGTGACACGCAGGAACTTGGGAGTACGTAGCGTGAGTGCGAGGTTTCGCCGTCCATGCTCGGAAGATAAGAGTTCGCCGTGAGTTCTCAGCGCGCCGAGTGGCGCGCCAGGGTGGCGGGGGACGAGGGCAGACGGCGCAGGATCGGCCCGGCGACGTCCTCGATCTCCTTGACCCCGAGCATGCGCATGCCGGACACGTAGATCGTGAGCAGGAAGACGCCACCGATGACGACGGCGATGATGCAGGCCAGCCATCCGTCGCCGAGGAAGGCGTGCACGGACTGGGCCATCAGCCAGGCGACCACACCGCCGACCGCGGCCACCATGATCATCTCGACGTGTGCCCGCACCACCTGCTGGGCGTCCAGGTCGCCGAACCGCTGCCGCAGGATCCAGTACGACAGGCCGGCCCCGACGATGTTCGACAGGGCCATCGACAGGCCCACGCCGACCACGATGTATTCCGGCGCCCGGTCACGCAGGGCGAACAGCGAGATCAGGTTGCCGGTGGCCCAGGTGGCGCTCGCCGCGATCTGGATGAAGAACGGCGTCTTGGCGTCTTCGAAGGCGTAGAACACGCGCTGGAACAGGTACTGCGCGCTGTAGGGGATCAGGCCCAGCGACATCGCCATCACCACGTAGCCGATACCGGTGGTGGTGGCCCGGTCGTTGCCGGGGAACATCGAGGCGGTGACGTCGGTACCCAGCGCCAGCAGACCGGCGGTGGACACCACCGTGGCCAGGCCGGTCAGCCGCAGGCCCAGGGACAGGTCGGCCCGCACGTCGCGGATCCGGTTCTCCGCCGCGGCGTTCGACATCCGGGTGAACAACGCGGTGACCAGTGAGACCGCCACCAGCGAGTGCGGCAGCACGAACAGCAGCTGGGCGTTGTCGTAGATCGCCTTACCGGTCTTGATCGCGGCGTCGGGCCGGTCTTCGAGCAGCTTGCTGGCGGTGGTGGTGACCTGCGAGATCACCACGAAGGCGATCTGCTGCACGACGACCGCGGCGAAGGTCCAGCCGGCCACCTTGCTGGCCGAGGCCAGGCCGACGCCGCGCAGACCGAACCTCGGCCGGTAACGCACGCCGGCCCGGCTCAGCATCGGGATCAGGATGACGGCCTGGGCTGCCACGCCGAGCGTCTGGCTGCCGGCCAGCAGGCCGATCTTGGTGGCGTCCCAGCTGTCCACCGGCTGGGTGCCCTTGTGGTAGATCACCATGAAGGCGACCAGGCCGGCGATCGACACCACGTTGTTCATCACCGGCGCCCACATGAACGCGCCGAACTTGCCCCGGGCGTTCAGCACCTGGCCGAGCAGGGTGTAGAGGCCGTAGAAGAACACCTGCGGCAGGCACCACAGCGAGAACGCCGCGGTCAGGCTGACCAGTTCGGCGTCCCACTTCGACGAGCCGTAGATCTTCACCAGCAGCGGCGACGCGAGGATCACCCCGACGGTGACCACCATCAGCATGCCGAGCGCCGCCGTGAGCAGGCGGTTGATGTAGTCCTCGCCGCCGTCCTTCTGCTTGGCGGCCCGGGCGATCTGCGGCACCAGCACGGCGTTCAGCACGCCACCGGCCAGCAGGATGTACAGCGCGTTCGGCATGATGTTGGCGACCGAGAACGCGTCGGCCGCGCCGGCCCCGCCACCGGGTGCCACCACGGCGACCAGCACGGCGGCCCGGACGAATCCGAGCAGCCGGGAGGCCAGCGTTCCGGCCGCCATCAGCGCACTGCTGCCGAGCAGGGACGACGTGCGCGAGGCCGGTTTCTTCGTCTCGGCCGGCGCCGGCGCCGCCTCGGGCTCGGCGTAGTCCTCCTCGACCTCCGGCTCGGCGTAGCCGCGGTCGTACTCGGGCACCGGCTCGCGCTCGCGCCGGCGGGACCGGGCCGGCGGGGCCGGCGGCATCGGACGGCGGGGCGAGCGGGCGATCGGCGCCTGGATGGCCTGCAACGGCTGGGTGACGTCGGCCGGGACGACCGGGCCCTCGAGGCCGAGCAGGCTGAGCGAACCGGTCAGCTCGGCCGGGTCGAGGCCGGACAGGTCGTACGGGTTCTTGGCCGGGGTCTGCGGCGGCGGGCGCCAGCCACGGCGTGACGACGGTCTCGGCCGCGGCGTCTCCGGGTCGAGCGGGTGGAAGTAGGGCTGGTCCTCGTCGTACGCGTCGTCGTACCGGTCATGACGCTCGTCGCGGCCCTCGTCGTAGCCGGCATCGTCGTAGTAGCCGTCGTCGTGGCGGGAGCCGTCGTCGTACGCGGCCGGGCCGCCGTGGCCCGGAGTGCCGTGACCGGGTGCGTCCCGGTCCTGGTCGTAGGGCTCGTACCCGTCGGAGTACCCGTCCGGGTACTCATCGGGGTACCCGTCCAGGTGCCCGGGCTGGTGTGTGCCGCGTGAGCGCTCCGGCCGGTACGGGTGCACGGGAACCGTCGGGTCGGCCGGGGCCACCTCGGGGGCGGCTGGCTGCTGGCGTCGCGACCGGCGTCCCTGGACCATCGGACGGGTCGGCTCGGCCGGCGAGACGGGCACGCCACCCGGGTCGGACCGGTACGGCTGCTCCTGGTCGAACGGCTCGTCGTGGGCGTCGTACCGGTCGTACTGAACCGGCTGTTCGTACTGCGACGGCCGGTCCTGCGGCTCGCGCGGGCGACCATCGCGCCGGGACGACCGGCGCGGGCGCTCGGGCGGCGGCTGGTTCCACCAGGCGTCCGCCGGTCCGCTGGTGCGCTGCGACCCGGCCGGGCGCGGCGCCTGACGGTGCCGGTCCTCGTGCTGGGCCGCGTACTGGGCCTCCCGCTGTGCCGCGTAGGGGTCCTCGGCGTACGGGTCCTCGGGGCGGTGCCCTTCCGGGGCACCGCCGTACTGCTCGTCGTAGTGGTCCGGGTTGCTGTCAGCCCGCCGGCGGCGCGTGGGCCGGTCCGGATCGGCAGGCGCAGGCGTGGCGTCGTCTGACGACCAGCCGCTCACCTGTTCTCCTTCGGCCTTGTCGGGCTGCGACGCTGCGCCCCTTTCGATGCGGCCATCGTCGGTACCGAACTGGACTTCTGCTCCTGCATACCGTGGGGATCACCCGGCTCCGCGGAGGTTGACCGGATGCCGGGCGCGCGACGTACGTCGTCCCCACTACTGGAGCCTTCTGGACTTCTTTCCGTTGCGCCACCCGAGGCCCCGGCTGATGCGCCGTCCGTCACACCCGGCGTGATCCGGGGGATCGGCGAGGTGATGGCCTCCCGCTGTGCGGCCTCCCGGGTCTCCTGCGCCGCGGCCTCCTTGGCGGCCTTGCGGACGGCGCGGGCCGCGTCGTCGTCCACGTCCGGAATGGTGTGCAGCGGCACCCGGGGACGGGTGCGGTTGCGCCGGAAGCTGCGCAGCAGGCCGAACAGGAGCAGCAGGACGAGCAGGACGGCCATGCCGATCAGGCCCCAGCTCTCCCAGTTCGGCCGCACCTTGACCTCGAAGGTCTGCGGGTCGCCGAGCACCCGCTGGCCGGCGCCCTCACCGGTCAGCAGCTTGGTCGTGACGATCACGTCGCCGGTGGCCACGGCCGTGGCCTCGACCCGGAACGACTGCCGGTGCTGCGCGGTGATGGTGACCGGGTCGGGCTGCCGGTCCACCTTCAGTTGGCCGGAGCCGGAGGTGAAGCTGACCGAGACCCGCACGTCGTAGTCGGTCTGGTTGTCGACCGTCACCTGGATCGGTGCCGAGCGGGCCGTGAAGACCTTGCTCTCGGTGCCGATGAGCAGCTGGACGCCGCTGGTCAGGTCACCCACGTCGTCCATCACCGAACGCCGGGCGTTCGCCTGCCCGTCCAGGTCGGAACGCCAGGCGTAGGACAGCACCGAGGCGATGCGCTGCTCCAGGCGCCGCACCACGTCCTGGTTGTTGATCAGGCCGGGGGCGATGTTGTCGAGGTCGCGGTCCATCGCCAGGGCGTTGCTCAGGTTGCCCTTGGGGAGCTCACCGGCGGCGGCCTTCTTGCCGTACTGGTGGTCCTCGCGGTCGACGGCCGTGGCGTTGCCGAGGTTCTTCAGGCTGCTCAGCGACACCCAGGAGGAGGCGTCACGCAGGGCGGTGGTCAGGCGCTGCACGTCGGCCGGCTGCGGGTCCCAGTCACGCGGGGCCACCGCCAGCACCTGCCGGGTGCTGTCGTCGGGCGTGGTCTCGGCGCTGATCGCGGCGAGCACCGCGAGCATCGTCTGCGTGGTCTGCGCGCTGTTGTCGGTGCCGGCGTCGGCGAACAGGCTGGACAGGTCCTCGTCGTAGAGCAGGCCGGTGAGCGTGGAGTCCTTGCTCTTGACCGTGCTCCTGCCGCTCGGCGTGTAGCTGAGCTGGGACTGCGGCTGCTGCTGGTCGGCCGAGAGGATCACCGAGCGGTGCCCGGTCGAGGCCAGGCCCTGGACCGCCTCGCCGGAGACCTGGCCGTCGGCCGGCCAGGAGATCCGGGAGTACAGCGACTTGCCCAGCGTCTCCTTCTCGATCGCCTCGCCGAGCTTGTCCGACTGACGCAGCAGGCTCGGGCTCTTACCGCCCTTGAGCAGGGAGTTCAGGTCGGCGTCGGCGTACGGGAGGCCGAGCACGGTGCGTTTGGCCAGGCCCGCGGAGATGCGTTCCAGCCAGTCCCGCCCGGCGGCGGTCGCGGTCTCGGCGGTGATCTCCTGGTCGGGTTCGAGCTCGCCGTCGGGCGTCTGACTCGGTGACGCGGAGGACGCCGGGGTGGCGGCGGCGCTCTCGTCGTCCGTGGTCTCGGGGTCGTCCTGCTCCGAGATCCCGCTCTCTTCCAGCGCCTTCGCGGCGGCCAGCAGGGCCGGGTCGATCGCCCAGCCGATGGCCGGGTCGCTGGAGGCGGTGACGATCCGGGAGAGCCGCGAGGCGGGGAGCAGCTCGGCGGCGGACTCCTCGGTGGCCAGCCCGGCCGTGGTGGACGGCGTGGTGGAGGTCAGCGGGGCCAGCAGGGTCAGGCCGAGCTTGCCGTCGTTCTCCTGCGGGGCCCAGACCAGGGTGGACCGGAGCGCCGCCAGCTGGCCCTGCGCCGAGGAGGCGACCAGGGAGAACGGGCGCGGGCCGAACGAACTGCCGTAGCTGGACAGCCCGGTGCCCCCGGCCGCCACCTTGAACGAGAACGACACCGTCTCGCCGGCACCCACCGACCCCAGCGACTTCTGGGCCAGCGTGGTGGCGGTGGTGGACACGTCGCCGTCCTGTACCCAGTCCAGCACCGCGTCACGGTCGGTCAGCGCGGTGTAGCCGAACCGCAGCGCGACCGTCACGTTCTTCATCGCTCTGGTCGAGGGGTTGCGCGCCGTACCGCTGACCACCAGGGCGTCCTGGGCGGTCAGCGAGGTCGGGCTCACCGTCGACAGGGTCAGCTGGAGCTTCTTCGAGCCCGCCGTCACGGTGCTTGAGGACGACGAAGCGCCCGCGCTCCCGCTCGTCGCGGTGCCGGTGGACGCGGCCTGGGCCGACCCGGCCGACCCGGCCTGGTCGGCGGTGACGTCGGTGGGCGTGGTGCCCGACGACGTCACCCCGCCCGAGAGCGAGCCCGGTCTGCTCCCGGCCGCCTGGGCAGGAGCTGCCGCCGGGCCGACCACGCACAGCGTGACGGCCACCGTGAACACCCAGGCGCCCAGAGCGCGGCTGGCCAGGTACCTCACGCAGAATCCAGGAGTCGCACACTCGCCTCGCGGGCTATCCGGCGTTCGTTGGGAAACGCCAGTCGTTCGTCAAGTTCGGGCAGGGGGACCCAGGCCACGTCGATGGCTTCGTGGTCGGGATCGCCCTCGGTACTGAGCAGACCACCGGTCGCCAGTAAAAGGTAATGATGCACGTGCTTGTGCACACGTTTGCCCTCGACCGAGAACCAATAGTCAATCGTGCCCAGACCGTGAAGAATCCGGCCCCGGATCCCGGTCTCTTCCTCGATCTCCCGGATCGCCGCCTGCTCCGGCGTCTCGTCCAGCTCGAGATGGCCCTTGGGCAGGCACCATTCGACCCGTCCGGCTCGGTTCAGCCGGGCGATGACGGCCCCGCGGGGGGCCGGGCCCGGGCGGTCGACGACCAGGCCGCCGGCCGAGGTCTCCTCCACGGTCGGCAGCGACCTGCGCGGCCCGTGCGGGGGCCGTGAGGGTCGGGGCATGCCGTCACTGTAACTACCCCGGCGCACCCATCTGGCACGCTTGGGGCTCGTGCCACAGACCCCCTCCGACCACCTGACCGAAGCCCGCCGGGCGGCGGCCGCGCGTCTGATCCCTCTGCAACCCCTGCTCGCCGACCTCGGAGACGTCTTCACCTCCGCAGGTCACAGGCTCGCGCTGGTCGGTGGACCGGTGCGGGACGCGCTGCTGGGGCGGGACAGCCCGGACCTCGACTTCACCACCGATGCGCGCCCGGAAGAAACCATCCGGCTGCTACGCGGGTGGGGTGACTCGCACTGGGACATCGGCAAGGCCTTCGGCACAATCGGTGCCAAGAAGGGCGAGCACGTGGTCGAGGTCACCACCTACCGGGCCGACGTGTACCGGGAGGACTCGCGCAAGCCCGAGGTTGCCTACGGCGACACGCTGGAGGCCGATCTTCTCCGTAGGGACTTCACCGTCAACGCGATGGCCCTGGAACTGCCGTCGCTGACCTTCGTCGACCCGTACGGCGGCCTGGCCGACCTGGCGGCACGCACCCTGCGCACCCCGGGTGCACCCGAGGTCTCGTTCGGCGACGACCCGCTGCGGATGATGCGCGCGGCGCGGTTCGCCGCCCAGCTCGGCTTCACCGTGGCGCCCGAGGCGGTGGCCGCGATGAAGGACATGGCCGACCGGATCTCGATCGTCTCGGCCGAGCGGATCCGGGTGGAGCTGGAGAAGCTGCTGCTCGCCCCCGACCCGCGGCCCGGCCTGGAGCTGCTGGTCTCGACCGGCCTGGCCGAGCGGGTGCTGCCCGAGCTGCCCGCGCTGAAGCTGGAGATCGACGAGCACCACCGGCACAAGGACGTCTACGAGCACTCGCTGATCGTGCTGGAGCAGGCGATCGCGCTGGAGGACGGGCCGGAGGGACCGGTGCCCGGGCCGGACCTGGTGCTGCGCCTGGCCGCGATCCTGCACGACATCGGCAAGCCGGCCACCCGCCGGTTCGAGCCGGGGGGCGGGGTGTCGTTCCACCACCACGAGATGGAGGGCGCCAAGCTCACCACCCGGCGGATGCGGGCCCTGCGGTTCGACAAGGACACGACGCAGCAGGTCTCCCGGCTGGTGCAGCTGCACCTGCGCTTCCACGGGTACGGCGACGGCGCCTGGACCGACTCGGCGGTGCGCCGCTACGTCACCGACGCCGGCCCGTTGCTGGACCGCCTGCACAAGCTCACCCGGTCCGACTGCACCACCCGGAACAAGCGCAAGGCCGCTCGCCTGGCCGGGGCCTACGACGACCTGGAGCGCCGCATCGCCGAACTGCGGGACCAGGAGGAACTGGACTCGGTCCGGCCCGACCTGGACGGCAACCAGATCATGGAGATCCTCGGCATCCCGGCCGGCCGGGACGTCGGCCGGGCCTGGAAGTTCCTCAAGGAGCTGCGGCTCGACCGGGGGCAGATCGGGTTCGACGAGGCGCGTGAGGAACTGCTGGCGTGGTGGGCGAGGGAGCAGGAAGGGGCCGCCGGTGACCCGGACGGCGCAACCTCGGCCCGTTCGGGCGGGGAAACCACCACAACGGCCTAATCGTTAACTACGGAGTGCGTGGACGGCGCGCGCGAGGACCGCTCGTCGGGGACCATGGAGACGTCGGGAACCGGCGATTGTCCGGGATGTGGACGCCGAACGGGGTGGTTCGAACGTCAGCGTGTCGCCGCCATCACTCGTGGTTACCGCGGAGTTTCGTGGTGGGCGCCGGGTTCATTCGCAACAATTGGACCGTGTCGCGGCGCGTCAAAGGGTGAGCGATACACCCGATGGGGTAAGCCTGGTTGTTTTTCTTTTGGTCCGCCGTTGGCCTCCGGGCCCGCTGGACTCTAGAGTTGCGGAGCCTCGGACACTTGAGGCGAGATCAGGCGCAACTCGTTGTCAGAGGCAATACGCAACGCAGAGCGACCAAGTCGTTACTAGTAAGGGGAGGAGTCATCGTGCAAAGCGGGATCGCCTATGCCGCAGGGCAACTCCTTGCCGTGGTCGCGCCGAGAACTGTGCTCGTCGTGGACGCGCCGACGGATTGGTCGCTGGCCGGTCCGTTGTGGGAGCTGGCCCTCGACGACGCACCCGTCGACGAGATCCTCGACGTGCTGGTCCGGCGGGGCATCCGCACGGCTCCCAGCTTCGCGATCGTCCGGGTCGAGGCGGACGCCGTGCGCGCCCTCGTCCGGGGATCAGTTCCGGTGTGCTTCGAGCGAGCCGGTGAGCCGGTCCGGCTGGACGCCACGGGCGCCACCACCTGGCTGGAGGGGCTCATCTCGGGCGCCCGCCGGGTTCTGGTCGGCGACGTGGAGGCCGGCTCCGAGCTGCCCTTCACCGTTTCCACCGGGGTGGTGCTGGTCTCAGGCCTGGCCCTGAACTGCACCCCCACCACCGCCGACGGCGAAAGCATCGCCGAGGCTCCCGCCGAGGCCGTCGCGGCCGGTGCGGTGGCTCTCGCCGACGCGCCGTCCGCCGCCGACTCCGCCCCGCTCAGCCTGGCCGGGTCGACCGGTTCCGATCACCGTGTCGTCGACCTGACCGAGGGCGAGTCGCGCACCCCCGCCTACTCCGGCGCTCCCGGCCCGGAGGCCAAGCAGGGCTGGTCCGCGCTGCCCTCCCGCACCGGCGGCTTCTCCCGCGAGGTCAACGGCCACGTCCCGTCGGTGCTGGACTCCCCGTCCACGAGCACCCCGGCGGCGTCCTCCGGCTCCTCCGGCCCGCTCCCCACACCGTCCTCGTTCTTCGAGTCCCGCAGCACCGGCGACGACGACAACGACGACCCGGGCGAGCTGCTCGACGTCGACGAGCCCGCCGACTCCACCGAGAGCGAGCAGGCCCGGTCGTTCGACTTCGACAACCTGCTCACCGACGACTCGCCGAAGAGCCCGGCGCCCGCCGACCTGCCCGACCCGGAGTCCGGTGGCATCGACGGTCCCGGCCTGAACGGTCACGGCCCGGGCGTCCCGCCCAAGCCGCGTCCCGGTGGTGTCCCGGCCGGCTGGCCGCCCGCCTCCGACGACTCGGAGCCGTTCTCCGCGTTCCGGTCCGAGCCGTCCACCCCGGAGCCCCCGGCCCCCACCCCGTCGTGGGGTGCGCCGGAACCGGCCCCGAGCGCCTTCACCCCGGAGCCGACGCCCGCGCCCAGCGCGTTCACGCCCGAGCCCGCTCCGTCGGCCGACCCGCAGCCGGCGCTCGGCGACCTGCCGCTGAGGGTGCGTGGCCGTTCGCTGCGCCCCGAGCACCAGGCGCCGCCGGCTCCGAACTCGCCGGTCAACGGCTCGCGCATGCTCGGCGAGCCGGACGACCGATCGCCGCACAACAGCGGGTCGATCTTCGAGCCGCAGGGCTCGGGCTTCGACGCTCCTGGTTCGGCCTTCGACTCGCCGGCCTCCGCCTTCGACGCCCCGGCGCCGGTCGAGGAGTCCGCGTCCGAGGTGTCCCGGGTGGACCTGCCCCCGGCCTTCTTCCGCGGTTCCCGCAACCGTCCGGACGACGAGCCGGCCGAGGCCCCGCAGGACGACTGGCAGAGCAACCAGGAGAACAACGCCTGGGCCCCGCCCAGCCGTGGTGGCTTCAGCGGCACCGGTGGCTTCAACGGCCAGGCGCCGGCCTTCGGCGGACCGCCGGCCATGCCGGACGCCTTCCGCCCCGGCACCGAGGGCGACGAGTCCGAGGCCGGCAACGGTTACGACGACAACCCGGTCGCCGAGAACGACGACGAGCCGGAGTCCGCCGACCAGGAGGTCGAGGGCCAGCGTGAGCCCCCGCGCCTGCTCGGTGTCTGGTGCGACGCCGGGCACGTCACCTCGCCCGACCGTTCGGAGTGCCGGGTCTGCGGTCTGACCGTCCCGCCGCAGGCGCCGATCCTGGTCGCCCGCCCGGCGCTGGGCGTGCTGGTCTTCGACAACGGTGACCGGATCGAGGTCGACCGCCCGGTCGTGCTCGGCCGTGACCCGAAGTCGAACGCCACCGCGGCCGACCCGGAAGAGCCGATCCTGCACGCGGTGGCCAGCTCCACCGGCCAGGTTTCCCGCACCCACGCCGAGATCCGGCCGTCCAACTGGGACGTCCTGCTCACCGACCTGGGCGCGATGAACGGCACGGCGCTCACCCTGCCGGGCGAGTCGCCGCAGGCGATCGAGCCGGGCGTGCCCACCGTGATCACCCCGGGCTGCCGGGTCGACCTCGGTGGCGAGACCGGCTTCGTGTTCGAGGTCGAGGGCTGACTCAGTCCGTAGCGTTCCGCTGACCAGCGGGGGTCCGGTTCACCGGGCCCCCGCTGGTCGTTTGCGCCACGGGTGCGGAGGTCTGGCGCTGCCGGTGCTCCCGCAGCGTGTAGAGCACGGCGGCCACGGTGAACAGCAGCGCGACGTCCATGAACACCATCTGCGAGTAGCCGTCCTCGGGCAGCAGCAGGATCGACAGCCCGGCGGCAGACACCAGGGCCACGTTGAACACGACGTCGTAGAAGCCGAAGACCCGCCCGCGGAAGGCGTCGTCGACGTCGCCCTGGAGGATCGAGTCGACGCAGATCTTGATGCTCTGGCCGGTCATCCCGAACACGAACGAGCCGAGGTAGAGCAGCCACCGGGCGGCGTCCGCCACGAAGAGGGCCTGCACCATCGCGGCGATGCCCAGGCAGGCGCCGATCCAGCGCCAGGCTCCGATCCGGCCGGCCACCAGCGGGGTGAGGAAGGCGGCCGCGGCCACCCCGACACCCAGCGCGGCCACGGCCTGCGCCAGCAGCGTGACGCCGGCGTCCGGGTTTCCGGGGTCGCTGAAGAAGTTCCGGCACAGCAACATCACCGTGATCGTCATGATCCCGTAGCCGATGCGGTGCAGGCCGATCACCCCGAGCGCGTTGGCCACGGTGCGGCGGCCCCGCACATGCTCCGCTCCGGCCCGGAGATCGCGCAGCACGTCCCGGGCCACCGAGCCGAGCGACCGCAGGTTCAGCGGGGCGCTGACGTCCGGCCCGAGCAGGGTCCGGGGGATGCGCAGCGCGAGCAGCGAGGCGGTGGCGTAGCCGAGGGCCGCGATCGCGACCACCGTGGCGTCGGTGCCGTCGCCGGTGCCGAGCAGGGTGCGCAGGCCGTAGCCGACGGCGCCGCCGGTCATCGTGGCCACGGTGCCGCAGGTGGGGGAGACCGCGTTGGCCATGACCAGCTCGTGCCGGGGCACCACGTGCGGCAGTGAGGCCCCCAGGCCGGCCAGGAAGAACCGGTTCATCGACAGGCAGGCCAGGGCGGCGACGAAGACCGGTGGCCCGACGCCGACGGTGAAGATCATGAGGGCCACCGTCAGCACCATCACCGAGCGGACGGCGTTGGCCAGGAGCAGCACCTGCCGTCGTTGCCAGACGTCCAGCAGGACGCCGGTGAACGGTCCGATCAGGGTGTAGGGCACCACCGTGACGACGGCCGCGACCGCCACCGCGGTGGGGGTGGTGGCCCGGTCGGCGGAGAAGAAGACGAGGCTGGCCAGGCCGACCTGGAAGGCGCCGTCACTGGCCTGGGAGACCAGTCGCACGCAGAACAGCTTGCGGAAGTTCCCGCCCCGGAGCACCACCAGCAGGTCGGAGAGGAAGGACCGTCTGTTCGCGGACACCCGACCAACAGTAAGCCGGTATGGCGCTCGTCACCTGTCGGAGGACGACCGGTGGGCGCGGGGCGGACGGCGGAGGTTCAGCCGTTCGCCGGTGCGGTGGGCGGCACGAGCGCCTCGACGGGCAGCCCGCGGGAGAGGCGGTCCACGGCCCGCAGGGCGTGCGGGATCCGGTGCCGGCCGGCGAGCTGTCGCACCAGGCTCGCCGCGGCCTCCGGCGCCAGCCCGGCGGCGGTGACCAGGAGCGGCCGGGTGGAGGTGCCGCGGCGCACCTCCAGGGCGTGGGTGGCGGTGCGGAACGCGGTCTTGGCCACGCCGACCACGGTGATGCCGAACTCGTCGTGCACGTAGCGGCCCATCCCCGGGGTGCCGGACGGGTCGAGGTCGACGAACCCGTCCACCACGAGAAGGTCCGGCAGCCGGTCGAGTTCGGACAGCACGGCGCGCACGGGCGGCAGCTCGCGCCGGTAGAACAGACCGGGCTCGTAGGGTGCCACGTCGTCCACCATTGACACCCGCGCGCCGGTGAGCCGCGAGAAGGTGGGGGAGTCGCCGAGCACCAGGGCCGCCCGGGCACCGCCGGTGGGTGGATATCCGACATCCACCGCGGCGTATGTGTCGATCACCTCGTCGCCCCTTCGTGCCGTTCGCCTGACCTGGGCATTCTGGTCCAACTACGGTGTGACGGGTGGGGCTTCTGAGCGATATTTTCTGGGTGGGGGTCAGCGGTCTGCCGCTGACCGTGGTTCTGGCGGTCTGCGGCGGTGTGCTGCGGCTCGCTCTCAAGCGGTTGCCGGACTGGTACTTCCCGGCCGCGATGGTGCTGATCGCGGCGGTCGTGGCCTACGCGTTCCTGTACCTGTACCGGCTGGACGGTGACGGTGGGCTGGAGACGATCCTGCCGCTGCTGTACCTGTTCAACGCCGTGGTGGCCGTGGTGATCATCGGCGTGTGGTGGGCCGTGCTCGCTGTCCGGCGTCGCCGCCGGGTTCTCGCCGTCAGCTGAGAGACCAAGAGCCGGGCAGCCTTTCGGCTGCCCGGCTCTTCAGTTCGCGGTGCGGATCACTCCTCGCCGCGGATGAACTTCTCCACGTTCTCGCGGGCCTGACGGTCTTCGACCTGGACCGGCGGGGACTTCATCAGGTAGGACGAGGCCGAGATGACCGGTCCGCCCTGGCCGCGGTCCTTGGCGATCTTCGCGGCGCGCAGGGCGTCGATGATCACGCCGGCCGAGTTCGGGGAGTCCCAGACCTCGAGCTTGTACTCCAGGTTCAGCGGCACGTCGCCGAACGCGCGACCCTCGAGGCGCACGTAGGCCCACTTGCGGTCGTCCAGCCACTGCACGTAGTCGCTCGGGCCGATGTGCACGTTGCGGGCGCCGAGGTCGTGCTCGATGTTGCTGGTGACGGCCTGAGTCTTGGAGATCTTCTTGGACTCGAGGCGGTCCCGCTCGAGCATGTTCTTGAAGTCCATGTTGCCGCCGACGTTCAGCTGGTACGTGCGGTCCAGGACGACGCCCCGGTCCTCGAACAGCTTCGCCATCACGCGGTGCGTGATCGTGGCGCCGACCTGGCTCTTGATGTCGTCACCGACGATCGGGACACCGGCGTCGATGAACTTCTGCGCCCACTCCGGGTCGGAGGCGATGAAGACGGGCAGGGCGTTGACGAACGCGACCTTGGCGTCGATCGCGGCCTGCGCGTAGAACTTGTCGGCCTCCTCCGAGCCCACCGGCAGGTAGCTGACCAGGACGTCGACCTGACGCTCCTTCAGCACCTCGACGACGTCGACCGGAGCCTCGTCGGACTGCTCGATGGTCTCCAGGTAGTACTTGCCCAGACCGTCGAGCGTCGGACCGCGCTGCACGGTGACGCCGGTCGGCGGCACGTCGGCGATCTTGATGGTGTTGTTCTCGCTGGAGTTGATCGCGTCCGCGAGGTCGAAACCGACCTTCTTGGCGTCCACGTCGAACGCCGCGACGAACTCGATGTCACGCACGTGGTAGTCGCCGAACTGGACGTGCATCAGACCGGGGACCGTGCCCTGCGGGTCAGCGTCGGCGTAGAAGTGCACGCCCTGCACCAGCGAGGACGCGCAGTTACCTACACCGACGATGGCAACGCGGATGGAGCCCATGCGTTTCTCCTTTTGGTTCTAACGGGATCGTGAGCGGCGACCGGGCGCCGGGGACTGGGGTGGCTACCGGCCGTCGTCGTCAGGGGGGTGGGTCATGTTGCTCGACCTCTCGGTGTCGATCAGCTCGGAGAGCCATCGCACCTCGCGGTCCACGGATTCCAGCCCGTGGCGCTGTAGTTCGAGCGTGTACTGCTCGGCGCGTTCCCGGCTGCGTTGCATCGTCTGCCGGTAGCCCTCGCGCCGCTCCTCCAGCCGGCTGCGCCGGCCCTCCAGGATCTGAAGCCGGGTGACGGCGTCGGTCCTGGCGAAGAAGGCGAAGTGGACGTCGAACCGCTCGTCCTCCCAGGCCGCGGGCCCGGGGTGGCTGACGAGGGACTGGAAGCGTTCCTTGCCCTCAGCGGTGAGCTCGTAGACGATCCGGGCCCGCCGGCCGGCCAGGGGCGAGGCCGGGGCGGTGGAGTCGGGCGCCTTGGCGACCGGGTCGGCCTCGCGGATCCAGCCGGAGGCCAGCAGCGATTTCAGACACGGGTACAAGGTGCCGTAGGACAGGGCCCGGAGCGGACCGAGCAGGGCGTTGAGCCGCTTGCGCAACTCGTATCCGTGGAGCCCGGACTCCTGGAGCAGACCGAGGACAGCCAGCTCCAGGACGTCACTGCGACGGCCCATGGCGGCACCTCCTCTTCCTGGTTCCAGGTCGGGTCTCGAGCGGACCCGGATACACGGGACGCCGATACCCCGTTACATCGACGCAATGTATCGGAGCGATATATCCGAGCTTCGGATCAGAAGATACGGCGCCGTGAACCCGGGGACAAGACCGGGTGGATCACAATTGACGATTCGGGGTGGAGTGGTCGCACACAGTGAAAGCTGCGCTATTGCGACAACCTCACAGCGAAAAGCCCTAGGCTCGTCACCGGCGGATTTGGGAAGACGAGGGGGGTCGCCGCACACTGGACCGATCCGTCAACACGGACTAAAGCCTCAGGGCGCACGGAAACTGGAGGGCAACGGCCATCGTGGAACGTCCTTCTGGTCCATCCCGGCGCCGTCCCGGACCCCCCGACGGCGAAGCGAACGGGCGCGACGGCCTCGGCGGCCGTCGCCTCGGCGGTCAGCAGTCCGGCAACGGTCTCGGCGGACAGCGGTCAACCGGTGGTGAGCAGCCCGGCCTCGGTGGCCGTCGGCTGAACGCGCAACAGGGCCAGTCCCGGCAGGGGCTCGGCGGGCACCGCAACAGTGCCAACGGTAACCCGGCCATGGGCTCGCGCCCGCCGGCCGACACGCCCGCACCGCAGGGACGGCCCCCGCAGCCGTCCCGCCGCTCGCAGCAGCAGGCGCCGGGTCGCTCCGAGCAGCCACCCCAGCCGATGTCGCGTCGGTCGCAGCAGCGCCAGCAGCAGCCCCCGTCCCGTTCCGAGCAGCGCTATGCCGAGAGCCGTAGCGTCGCGCCGCCGGAGACCCCCTCACGTCCGCCGGCTCCCGGTCCCTACGAGCGTGGTCCGCGCGACGAGCAGCCGCTGCGCCCCCGGGGCACCAGGTCGGCCGAACGCGCTCCCGAGCGTCCCTCGGCCCGGCCGGTCGCCCCGGCCTCGGAGAGGCCGTATTCGGCACTCTCGCCCGATCGTCACGACGACAGCACGGCCGTTTACGGCGCGTCGCCGTACGCCGAGCTGGGCCCTGGGGCACAGTCGCCGGATGAGCTCTCCCGTGGCCGTCGCATGCAGAACCGCCTGCGCGACAGCCAGGCCGGCCGGATCCTCGCCAACACCGGTGCCCTGAACATGTTCATGAACGGGGAGGGGGAGCAGCTGGACAGCAAGTCCTCCCCGCCCCGGCGGTCCCGGGCCCGGCAGGGTGGTGGCGGCGGTCGTGACGGCGAGGACGGCATGCCGCCGCAGGGCTACCGGCGCTACCTCAACTACCCGCGCTGGGGAAAGGCCGGGGTCAAGCGCTGGCTGCCCTCGTGGAAGCTGGTCACCGGCGTCTTCTCGTTCTTCGCGCTGCTGATCGTCGGCGTCGTGTTCTGGTTCTACAACTCGGTCGCGCTGCCGGCCGAAGACCCCGACACCCTGGCGCAGACCACCACCGTCTACTACTCCGACCAGAAGACCGTGCTCGGCAAGCTCCAGGTGCAGAACCGGGAGAGCGTCGAGCTGGCCCAGGTGCCGGACTACGTGCGTAAGTCGGTGCTGGCCGCCGAGGACAACACGTTCTACTCGAACAGCGGCGTCAACCCCACCTCGATCGTCCGCGCCGTGCTCGCCACGGTCAGCGGCGGCAACCAGCAGGGTGGCTCGACGATCAGCCAGCAGTACGTGAAGAACGTGTACAACCAGAAAGAGCTCTCGTACAAGCGCAAGCTGAACGAGGCCGTGCTGGCCATCAAGATCAACCGCACGCTCGGCAAGGACAAGATCCTTGAGCGCTACCTGAACACCATCTACTGGGGCCGCGGTGCCTGGGGCATCCAGGCCGCCTCGAAAACGTACTTCAACAAGGACGTCTCGAAGCTGACCAAGTCGGAGGGCGCCTTCCTGGCGGGCATCATCAACGCCCCCGAGGCCGCCGACCCCAGGGACGAGGACCCGACCCACGCCGAGCGCGCCGAGCGGCGCTGGGGCGTCGTGCTCGACGCCATGGTCGGCGAGGGCTGGCTGGACGCCTCGGAGCGGGCCCAGATGACCTTCCCCAAGGTGATCAAGGAGAAGACCACCCAGTCCACCACCGGCCAGGCCGCCTACCTGATGGAGATGGTGAAGGAGGAGGCGGCGGAGGCCGGCTTCGACGAGAAGGCGCTCACCACCGGTGGTTACAACATCACCACCACCTTCAACAAGCGTCTGGTCACGGCCGGTCAGAAGGCCGTGAAGGAGTGGACCGGCGACGCCTCCAAGAACCTGCGCGTCGGCATGGCCTCGATCAACCCGAGCACCGGTGGCGTGCTGGCCATCTACGGCGGCACCGACATCAACAAGCAGCTGAACCAGGCCACCAAGGACCGAGCCCAGGCCGCCTCCACGTTCAAGGCCTTCGGTCTGGTGGCGGCGCTGAAAGACGGCGTCAGCCTGAAGTCCTACTACGACGGCAACAGTGGCAAGATCATCGAGGGCGTCAAGGTCAGCAACTTCGGCAACGAGAAGCTGGGCCAGATCGACCTGGTGAAGGCCACCGCGCAGTCGGTCAACACCGTCTACGTCGCGCTGAACAGTGAGGTCGGGCCGGAGAAGTCGCAGCAGGCGGCGATCGACGCGGGCATCCCGAAAGACACGCCCGACCTGAAAGACAACCTGGTCAACGTGCTGGGCTCGGCCAACGTGCACCCGATCGACATGGCCGATGCCTACTCCACCTTCGCCGCCCAGGGTGTGCACCGGCAGTGGCACGTGCTCACGTCGATCGCGAACGGTGAAGACAAGGAAGAGGTCTACACGGTTCCCGAAGACGTCACCAAGGGCACCCGGGTGTTCGACAAGGACGTCATCGCCGACGCCACCTACGCCTTGCAGCACGTGGTCACCGAGGGCTCCGGCTCCTACGCCAAGAGCCTGAACCGGCCGATCGCCGGCAAGACCGGTAGCTCCACCGACAACAAGTCGGCCTGGTTCATCGGCTACACCCCGCAGGTGGTCACCGCGGTCGCCCTGCACCAGGTGGGCAAGGACGGTACGAGCGTGGTCTCGCTCGACGGCTTCGGCGGCTTCTCCGAGATCACCGGTGGAACCATCCCCACCCGGATCTGGACCAGCTACATGGAGGCCGCGCTCAAGGGCAAGGACGTCGTCGACTTCCCGGACCCGGCGATGGGCGGTCAGGTGACCAACGCGTCGCCGACGCCGGAGGTCACGCAGACCCCGACGCCGACCGTGACCGAGACGCAGACCCCGACGCCCACGGTGACCGAGACCCAGCAGCAGCCGACGCCGGACGACACCAACAACTGGCAGACGTCCACGCCGACGACGACGGAGACGGCCGACCCGGACGTGACCTCGACCGACGAGGCCACCACCACCTGGCCCGGCCAGGACGACGACGATGACGACGACAACAATCCATTCGGATGACGGGTAGGCGAGTCCGGCAGCCCAGCCTCAGGCCGGGCTCGCCCCGCTGGTCGCAGATTCCGGCGGACACCGACGACGGCGAGAGCGCCTACGCGCTCTCCCGTCTCGATCCGCTGGTCCGCTCGGCCAGTCCCGTGATCGGTGGCCCGGCCGGGCGTCGCCTGGCCTCGGCCACCGGTTTCTGGCGTGCGGCAACCGTTCTGGTGCTGCTGTCCGCCGTCGTCTTCGGCCTCGGCATCGTGCAGAAACAGCACTGCCGGGCCGAGGGCTGGTCGTCGCCCGACCAGTTCTGGCACGCCTGCTACAGCGACATCCCGGTGGTCTTCGCCAGCTCCGGCCTGGGCGGCGCCGACCGCCCCGACCTGACCACGGCCCTGAGCCCGGACACCGGCCTGGGTCAGCCCCCGCTGGCGGGCCTGATGATGTGGGTGACCTCCGCCGTCATCGACGGCGACCAGGTGGGCGCCAACCGCGACTACTTCGACCTCACCGCCCTGCTGCTGGCCGCGCTCCTGGCGGTCGCGGTGGCGGCGGTCAGCTTCACCCTGGACCGGCGCGGCTGGGACGCCTCACACCTGGCCCTCAGCCCCGTGCTGATCACGGCCGGCCTGATCTCGTACCAGGTCCTGGCCATCACCCTGGTCGCCCTCGCCCTGTTCGCGCTGTCACGCAACCGCGCGGCCGCCGGTGGTCTCCTGCTCGGCCTGGGGGTGGCAGCCGCCCCACAGGTGGCGGTCGTCGGCGTCGTGGTGGCCGTGCTCGCCCTCTGGCGCAGCGGCACCTACCTCCAGTCGCAGACCGACGAGGCCGGACGTGACCCACGGGCCCTGGCCGGGGTGACCTTCGCCGGCGTCACCGTGATCACCTGGCTGGTGCTGCGCATTCTGCTGCTGCCCGGCCTCACCGGTGGATTCGGCGACGTCTGGACGGACTGGCGCAAGGGCACCCCCGGCTACGGCTCGCTCTGGCTGATCCCCAAGCTGCTGGCCGACTCGGCACCCGACCCCGCCTCGTCCTGGGGCGGCCGGTTCGTGCAGGTGCTGTTCGGCTGGCTGTTCGCCGCCGACTCGCTGGGTGGCGCCGTCACCTCGGTGCTGGTCGTGATCGCCCTGCTGGTCGCCGGGGCGGCGCTGCTGCGCCTGACGGTGGTCAAGGTCGCCCCGCTCTCCCCGATCCGCACCGGCACCCTGATCGAAGACGGCGTCGATCCCGGCACGGGCTCCTCGTCGTCCACCGTTCTGGCCGACTGGGTGACCCGGCGGGTCGCGCCCGCCTCGCTCGCCACCCTCGCCGTCGTGCTGGTGACCGCCAAGTCGCTGCCCGCACAGGCGTCCCTGCTTCTGCTCCCGCTGATCGCCCTGAGCGGCCTGCGCTGGCGCGACCACCTGATCTGGGCCGGCACCGAAGCCGTCTACTTCGTCGGCATCTGGCTCTACATCGCCGGCGAGACCACCGCCAACCGCGGCCTGCCCTCGCAGTTCTACCTGCTCATGCTGGTGGCACGGCTGGCCGGCATCGCCTGGGTGGGGGTGCAGGGCGTGCTGGTGTACCGCGCCACCGGGGCCGGAGCCGAGGGCTATCCCGATCAGGTCGGCTTCACCGGCAGCCTGAGCATCCGGGAGATTTCGCCACCGGGCCTTGACGAAGGTACGCTTCTGGGCGATCGCGATGCCGGAACACCGGGTACTCCGGCCTGAACCGGCATCCGAGACGCTGAACCCTCCTGTCACGGAGAGACCGTGACCGCTTAGACCGAAGGAGGTGGGTGTTCGCATGCGTCAGTACGAACTGATGGTCATTCTCGACCCCGAGCTGGAGGAGCGGACCGTCGCGCCCTCGCTCGACAAGTTCCTCAACGTCATCCGCAAGGGTGGCGGCACCGTCGAGAAGGTCGACATCTGGGGCCGTCGCCGGCTTGCGTACGAGATCAAGAAGAAGGCCGAAGGCATCTACGCGCTGGTCGACATGACCACGACGCCGGCCGACGCCAAGGAGCTGGACCGTCAGCTGAACCTCAACGAGTCGGTGCTGCGGACGAAGCTGATCCGCCCCGGCGCTCGCTGAGTCCTCTCATCGCCGTACGGCTACCAGCCACCGGCACCCCCACCAGCAACCAGCAGGACCGGAGAGAAACCGCATGGCCGGCGACACGACGCTCACGCTGATCGGCAACCTCACGAACGACCCCGAACTGCGTTTCACCCCGTCCGGGGCGGCGGTGGCCAACTTCACCGTGGCCTCCACCCCCCGCGCGTTCGACCGCCAGTCGAACGAGTGGAAAGACGGCGAGACGCTGTTCATGCGCTGCTCGGTGTGGCGTGAGGCGGCGGAGAACGTCGCCGAGTCGCTGACCCGTGGCTCCCGGGTGATCGTCACCGGGCGGCTGAAGAGCCGCACGTACGACACCCGTGAGGGCGAGAAGCGCACGGTCGTCGAGCTCGAGGTCGATGAGCTCGGCCCGTCGCTGCGCTACGCCACCGCCAAGGTCAACAAGACCCAGCGCAGTGGCGGCGGCGGTGGTGGCTTCGGCGGCGGTGGCGGCGGGGGCTACTCCGGTGGCGGTGGCAACAACGGCGGTGGTGGCGGTGGCGGCTACTCCGGTGGCGGCAACCAGTCCGGTCCGGCTGACGACCCGTGGGCCACGGGCCCCTCGTCGTCCGGCGGTTCCGGGTTCGGCGGCAGCCAGGAAGAGCCCCCCTTCTGATCTCGCACCGATCCCGATCGGTGACCCCACTCGTGCAGTAAGGAGTAACCACGATGGCCAAGCCACCCGTGCGCAAGCCGAAGAAGAAGCAGAACCCCCTGAAGGCCGCCAAGATCACGGTGGTCGACTACAAGGACACCGCTCTGCTGCGGAAGTTCATCTCCGACCGTGGCAAGATCCGGGCCCGCCGGGTCACCGGTGTCACGGTGCAGCAGCAGCGTGAGATCGCCAAGGCCGTCAAGAACGCGCGGGAGATGGCTCTTCTGCCGTACTCCAGCTCGGCCCGCTGAGTAGAGGAGACGCGAAGATGAAGCTCATCCTCACGCATGAGGTCTCCGGCCTGGGCACCCCGGGCGACGTGGTCGAGGTCAAGGACGGCTACGGCCGTAACTACCTGGTCCCGCGCGGCCTGGCCACCACCTGGTCCAAGGGTGGCGAGAAGCAGGTCACCGCGATCCGCAAGGCGCGCAAGGCCCGCGAGATCGCCACGCTCGACGAGGCGAACTCGGTCAAGCAGAAGCTCGAGGCGAAGCCGGTGCGTCTGGCCGTCCGCGCGGGCGGCTCCGGCCGTCTGTTCGGTGCGGTCACGCCGGCCGACATCGCCGACGCGATCGTGGCGGCCGAGGGCCCCAAGGTCGACCGTCGCAAGGTCGAGCTGCCCCAGCCGATCAAGACCACCGGCGACCACACCGCCTACGTCCGGCTGCACGCCGACGTCCAGGCGAAGGTGACGCTGAAGGTTGTCGCCGAGAGCTGATCCCGGCTCGGCACGAAGACCCCGGTTCCTGCTCAGGCAGGGGCCGGGGTCTTTTTCGTGGGTCCGCGAGCCGGGTCGCCGGGATTGGCTATGGATCCGCGGCACTGTTCAGCGACAATGTTTCCTATGAGTAACGCAGCACGGCCGTCATTCGGACGCCGCGTGTACCTGAACCTGTTCAAGGTGTTCGGCCCGGCCGACGTGAAGCCTGTGGGCCCGCCGCCCGTCCGTGACCACGCCGACCCCACCGTCCCGGTCGGCTACCACCTGGAGACCTACACCCAGGCCGACGGCGTGAAGAAGCGAATCATGGTGCAAGACAGCGAATAGCCGGCGAACGGTCAGCGGTAGGCGCCGGTGACCAGCCACTGGTCACCGCGCTCACGCCGCCGCAGCACCACGGCCCGCACCACCATCCAGCCGCCGGCGAAGGCCACCCACAGCCACACCAGCCCGGCCTTGCCGTCAGGTCCCCACAGGCCGATGGCGATGGCGGCCGGGGCGTACAGAGCGGTCTGGGCCACCGCCGCGTAGGCCAGGAACCGGCCGTCACCGGCCCCGATCAGCACCCCGTCGAGCACGAACACGTAGCCGGCGACCGGCTGGGTCAGGGCCGCCACCACCAGGGCGCCGGTCAGTGCCGTGCGCACCTGCGGATCGTCGCTGAACAGCGGCCCGAGCAGCCCGGCGCACAGCAGCAGCACCCCGGCGAACAGCACGCCCGCGCCGATGCCCCAGCGCACCATCCGGGCCGTCGCCTCGCGCACGCCCTGCACGTCACCCGCACCCAGCGCGGTGCCGGTCAGGGCCTGCCCGGCGATGGCCAGCGCGTCCAGACCCAGCGCCAGCAGGTTCCACACGTTCAGCGCCACCTGGTGCGCGGCCAGCGCCGGCGCACCGAAACCGGCTGCCACCCCGGTGGTCAGGAGCAGCAGCATGCGCATCGCCCCGGTCCGGATCAACAGCGGGACGCCGGTACGCCCGGCCAGGCGCACCCCGGCCAGGTGCGGCTTGAGCGAGACCCCGGCGCGCCGTGCGTCACCCACCACGTAGCCGATGGCGGCCACCGCCATGCCGCACTGGGTGATCGTCGTGCCGATCGCCGATCCCGCGATGCCCCAGCCCACCCCGTGCACGAGAAGCAGATTGAGGACGGCGTTGAGCACCGCCCCGCTCACCGCTATCCACAGGGTCACCCGGGTGTTCTGCAAGCCGCGCAGGACCCCGACGAGCGCGAGCACGATCAGCATGGCCGGCACGCCCGGCAGGGCCCACCGCAGGTAGACGATGGCGGCGTCGCGCACCCCCGGCTCGGCCCCCGCCGCCCCGACCAGGTCGACGGCGTACGGGGCGACCAGGTAGCCCAGCACCGCCACCGCCAGCCCGATCCCCAGAGCCAGCCACGCGGCGTCCATCCCGATCGCGATCGCCCGGGTGCGCTCACCGGCGCCCATCAGCCGGGCGACGCTGCTGGTGGTGCCGTAGGCGAGGAACACGAAGATGTAGACGGCGGTGGTCAGGATACCCGCCGCGATGCCCAGGCCGGCCAGCTCGGTGGTGCCCAGACGCCCGACGATGGCCGAGTCGGCGAGCAGGAACAGTGGTTCGGCGACGAGCGCTCCCAGAGCCGGCAGGGCCAGCGCCAGGATCTGCCGGTCCGTGCCGTTGCTCCGGCCGGGTTTCCTGCTCAGCCGGACCACCTCGCTGTTTCTGTACACATTCGGCGGGTCCGTACGACCCGACTGCCACCTCACAGTCTGCACGACGCTGTGGAACCGGACCGGAATGCCCGGATCCTGGCTCGATCGTCGCCGGACGGTCGACCGGAGCCGGAAGGCGTGTGGCTGAAGGGGGCCGTTGTGCGACCTTGCGGTGACCATGCACCAAATCGAGACCAGCCGTTCGGCGTCCACAGGGGGTGGATGGTTGCCGCGCCGGTCAGGGCGGGTTGCCGGGCGAGTTCGTCACCGGTTCTCCCCACTGTTTTCCACAACCTGTGCACAACACCCCGGAGTTGTCCACCGGTTGTCCACAGGTGGGGGCGAGTTATCCACAGCCCGTGGAGCGAGGCCGTTGAGCGGTGCGCGGGAACCCCGTATTTTGCGTAGGCCTGCTCACCTGCCGAGTCGGTAGCGGGGCGCCAGCTGGGAAGAGGATTCGATGTCCATCGCAGACCTGTCCATGTCTCCGTCCGACTCGGGCAATGGGCCGGATCTAGGACGCACGCCGCCGCAGGACGTGGCGGCGGAGCAGAGCGTGCTCGGCGGCATGATGCTGTCGAAGGACGCCATCGCCGACGTGGTCGAAGAGCTCCAGGGTGTGGACTTCTACCGCCCGGCCCACGAGCTGGTCTACGACGCGATCCTCGACCTCTACGGCCGGGGTGAGCCGGCCGACGCCGTCACCGTCGCCGCCGAGCTGACCAAGCGTGGCGAGCTGTCCAAGGTGGGTGGCCCGGCCTACATCCACACCCTGATCTCCTCGGTGCCCACCGCCGCGAACGCCGGCTACTACGCCCGCATCGTGCGGGAGCGCGCTGTGCTGCGCCGCCTGGTCGACGCCGGCACCCGCATCGTCCAGCTCGGCTACAACGGGGCCGACGGGCGCGGAGGCGGTGACGTGGAGGAGATCGTGAACTCGGCCCAGGCCGAGATCTACAAGGTCGCCGAGCAGCGCACCAGCGAGGACTACGCGGCCCTGTCCGAGGTGATCGAGGGGACGATCGACGAGATCGAGGCCTCCAGCCACCGGGGCGACGGGATGACCGGCGTGCCCACCGGCTTCGCCGACCTGGACGGCCTCACCAACGGCCTGCACCCGGGGCAGATGATCATCATCGCCGCACGTCCGGCTATGGGTAAAAGTACTTTCGGACTGGATATTTTACGATCTGCCGCGATTCATCACCGGATGACCTCGGTGATGTTCAGCCTGGAGATGGGGCGCAACGAGATCACCATGCGCCTGCTCTCGGCCGAGGCCCGCATCCCGCTCCAGAACATGCGCAAGGGCACGATGCGGGAAGAGGACTGGACCCGCCTGGCCAAGACGATGGGCGACGTCAGCGACGCCCCGCTGTTCATCGACGACAGCCCGAACATGTCGCTGATGGAGATCCGGGCCAAGTGCCGGCGGCTCAAGCAGCGGCACGACCTGAAGCTCGTGGTGATCGACTACCTCCAGCTGATGACGAGCGGCAAGCGGGTGGAGAGCCGTCAGCAGGAGGTCTCCGAATTCTCCCGGGCCATCAAGCTTCTGGCCAAGGAACTCCAGCTGCCGGTGATCGCGCTCAGCCAGCTGAACCGTGGTCCGGAACAGCGGACGGACAAGAAGCCGGCGATGTCCGACCTTCGTGAGTCGGGCTGCCTCACCGCCGACACCCGGGTGCTGCGTGCAGACACCGGCGCCGAGACCACGATGGGTGAGCTGTTCGCGAACGGTGCGAGAGACGTCCCGGTGTGGGCGCTCGACGACAGCCTGCGGTACGTGCGCCGCCATCTCACCCACGTCTTCTCCACCGGCACCAAGCAGGTGTTCAAGGTGCGGCTGGCCTCGGGCAAGGAGGTGCGGGCCACGGCCAACCATCCGTTCCTCACCTACGAGGGCTGGACGCCGATCGGTGACCTGACCCCGGGGGCGCGGGTGGCCGCACCCCGGCACGTGATGGCCCCCGAGCTGATCACCACCTGGCACGACGACGAGGTGGTCGTGCTCGCCCACCTGATCGGCGACGGGTCGTTCGTGAAGCGGCAGCCGATCCGCTACGCCAGCGTCGACGAGGCCAACCTGACGGCCGTGACCGAGGCCGCGCGGCACTTCGGTATCACCGCCGTGCGGGACGAGCACGCCGCGGCCCGGGTGACCACGCTGCGGCTCCCGGCGCCGTACCGGCTGACCCACGGACGCCGGAATCCGATCGCGGCCTGGCTCGACGGCCTGGAGCTCTTCGGCCTGCGCAGCCACGAGAAGTTCGTGCCGGAGCCGGTCTTCTCCCTGCCCAAGCGGCAGATCTCACTGTTCCTGCGGCATCTGTGGGCCACCGACGGCTCGGTCACGGTGAACCGGTCCGGACGCGGCGGGCGGGTGTACTACTCCTCCACCAGTCGCCGGCTGATCGACGACGTGTCCCGGCTGCTGCTGCGGTTCGGCATCTCTGCCCGGGTGCGCACCGTCATCAAGGCCGGGTACCGGCCCGGGTACACGCTCGACGTCTCCGGTGTCGACGACCAGCGTCGTTTCCTCAACGAGATCGGTGTGCACGGGGCCCGGGGGGAGTCGGTGACCCGGCTGCTGGAGGTCGTGAGAGACATCGAGGCCAACACCAATGTCGACACCGTGCCCAGGGAGATCTGGGGCCGGGTGCGGAATGTGCTGGCGGAGCAGAAGATGTCGCACCGGGAGTTCGCGGCCGCGATGGGCACGCAGTTCTGCGGCAGCACGATGTGGAAGCACGCGCCCAGCCGGGAGCGGCTGGGCCGGGTGGCCGAGCTGCTGGGTGACGCCGACCTGGAGATGCACGCCCTGAACGACGTGCTCTGGGACACCGTGGTGGCAATCGAGCCGGACGGAGTCGAAGAGGTCTACGACGCAACGGTTGTCGGCAGTCACAACTTCATCGCCAACGGCATCGCCGTGCACAACAGCATCGAGCAGGACGCCGACATGGTCATCCTGCTGCACCGGGAAGACGCGTACGAGAAGGAGTCACCGCGCGCGGGTGAGGCCGACTTCATCGTGGCCAAGCACCGTAACGGCCCCACCGACACGATCACCGTGGCGTTCCAGGGGCACTACTCGCGCTTCGTCGACATGGCCCAGTAGGGGATCCCGCCCAGGAGCGGCATTCTGCTGACGGGAGGTCGGGACCGGTGAGTTCCGGTGCTCAGCGGTGGGAACGGGCGCAGCGTCTCGACGCGGCGGGTCTGGTCGAGGAGTTGTACGCGCAGACCGGGGTGCGGCTCGTGGTGGAGGGGCCGTGCTCCGGTGGGCAGGTGGGGGCGGCCTTCGTCCGATGGATGAGGGGCCCGGACGTCACACAGGACGGGACGGCGGTTTCCCCGGGCCGTCGTTCGGTGCTGAAATGGCGCCCGCACAGCCGCATGGAAGACCTGCGCCGCGGGCCGCTGGCGGCGCAGGAGGTGTCTCGCGCAGCGGGGATCCCGGCGCCGGCCACCCAGCTCGTCGCCCAGGTCGGGCATGCCGTGGTGATGGTGCAGGAACTGCTGCCCGGCGCCGCTCTCGACGCGAAAACCCTCGATGAGAACATCCTGGACCAGGCTCTGAGGATCAACGAGCGGCAGGCCGGGCTGCTGCGCGACCGGCCCGACGTTCCCCAGGTGCAGCTGTACCTGACCGACGACGGGCCGGGCTACTGCCTGCACGAGCCCCTACGGCAGTACAACGCTCGCACCGCCGCCCTGGAACGGCGCATCGTAGCCGTCACTCCGGCGAGCGAGCCCGGCCACGACGTCGTCCATCTGGATTTTCACCCCGGCAACCTGCTGGCCCGCGACGGCACCGTCACCGGTCTGGTGGACTGGGACGGCGCCGGGCGCGGGCACCGGGGGCTGGACCTGGTCACCCTGCGGTTCGCCGTCCACCAGGAAACGGTGAGCCGGCGCCTGGACGAGATCCTCGACGGCCTGCCCTCCGACGTGCTGGCCGGATTCTGGGCGCACATGAGCCTGCGCCTGGTGGACTGGGCGATCCGGCACCACACCGCCGGAGACGTCGAGAGATACCTGGACCTGGCCGAACAACGCCTGTAGAGCTAGCTCGCCTCTCCGGGGACCTGGGCGGCGAACAGCTCGTGGGTGCGGGCCGAGTAGATGTTGTCCTCGCGGGTCAGCGTCTCCTCGCCGGTCACCCGCTGGGACTCCCGGTGCGCGGCCGGTGCGCTGAAGCTGATCACCGGAGCCTCGAAAGTGTCCAGGGCACCGGTGATGTCGCCGGATTCGACCGCGGTGCGCAGCGTGACCCGCTCGCCGGCGGCGACGGCCGAGCCGGGGGTCCAGGTGGTCACGGCCAGGTTCCCGGTCACCCCACCGGCGGCCGACCCGGGCAGCTCGCGGCCCGACGAGTCGTAGGCGCCGGTCACTCGCACACCGGTGAAAACCCTTGCGTCCAGCGCAATCCGGATGCGTGACCCGGCCGGTAGCGCCGCCGGGCCGACCGCGCGGAAGGTGACCAGCCCGGGATAGAGCGCCACGAAGCCCGCGTCCCAGCGGGCCTCCTGCCAGGCCGCACCGACCGACGCGCCCCAGGGCCGGGACACGTCGGCGGCGTCCTGGCTCACCGTCGCGGCCGTGCCGTTCACCGTGATCGAGACCGGCACCGGCTCGCTGACCAGGTCGTCCGGGTACTGGGCCGGGGCGGGGGTCAGGGTGCCCGCGGCCAGGGTGTAGTCGCCTGCCGCCAGGCCGCCGGGCAGCGTGACGGTGAGCGTGGCCGTGTGCGTTCCGTCGTCCACCATTGGTCGTGCCGCCGCCGAGAACACGGTGCCGGCCCCCTGGCTGACCTGCACCCGCGAACCCGCCGTGTACAGGCGGTCGTCCCAGGTCAGCGTGACGGTGGAGCCGGGACGCACCGGGTCGGTCACCTGCATGCGCGCCCCGAGCTGCACGGGCATCCGCACGGCGCTGCCGTTCCTGGCCAGGATCGACCGGAAGCCGTTGCGAACCGCCAGTTTCGGCTTTCGCACCAGCGGTGCGGCCGGTGCGGCCGGTGCGGCCTGTGCGGAACCGGCACCGGCGCCCAGCCAGGAGACGGCCACGGCGAGCGTGCCACCGAGCAGGGTTCTGCGGTGAAGTCGGGACATCCGGATCTCCTCAGGAAAGGGAAGCCATGAACGCGGCGTAGGCCTCGGCCATCACGGTCGCCTCGGCCCGCGTGGGCATCTGCTGGCCGGCCGACAGGTTCGCGGCGGCCCGGATCTTTCCGGCCGCCAGGTCGTGGAACACGCCGACGTCGACACCGTCGATGAGCGGGGTGAAGGCCGAGGCCAGGTTCGCCGGCGAACCACCGAAACGCTCCTGGTAGAAACGGTTCACGCGGGTCGCCGGGCTCTCCTTGTAGAGCCGCCGGATCACCTCGGACAGCAGCGCGCCGTCGTCCAGCCGCCGCGCCACCAGCCAGGCGTCCGCGTCGGCCACCACGTCGAGCCAGCCGAAACCGCTCGCCGAGCCCTTCGCGCCGATCTCGCCCGCCAGCCATTCCCGCAGGCCGGTGCCCGGGTAACTGCCCCAGACCGAGAGCAGGTCGAGCATCCATCCGCCCAGGTCACCCAGGCCGTACTCACCCTGCGTGCCGGGTGCGCCCCAGACCTGGTAGCCGCGCAGGGTGGCCGCGAAGTGCCGGAAGTCCAGCGCGGTGGCGGGTTCCGCGGGGGCCAGCGCTGCCAGCGCGGCCTCACCGGTGCTGCGGGCCAGCGACTCGTCACCGGTGTCGTCGATCGGGGTGTACACCCGCCACAGGGCCTTGAAATCCTCGTCGTCCCAGTAGGTCGGGCGCTGGAGTGCGTGCGCGATGATCGAGGGGGACATGTAGTTGTAGCCGACCAGGTCTTTCAGCAGCAGCCCGGCGTCGCTCAGACCCCGCTCGATCGCCACCTCCGCCCGCACCAGCCATTCGAAGAACACGTCGAAACCGGTGGCACTGGCCGAGCCGTGCTGCTCCACCGGCGGCGAGACCACCCGGGTCAGGTCGACCGGGGTCGCCCTCGACGACACCACGTCGTTGTCCACGGCCACCGCGCGGGTGGGCAGCGAGCGGGTGATCGTGGCGATCTGGTTGTAGTGCCACTCGCGCGGCATGGCGAATCCCATGTTGCCCGACCAGCCGGTCGACATCCCGGCCACGAAAGCGGCCTGCGCGTAACCCTTGTCGATCACCTTGGCGCAGACGTTGCGGGTGCCGTACACGCCGATCCGGTAGCTGGTGCCGATGACCTGCCCCATCGACTTCCGGACGCCGCGGAAGTAGTCCATGACCGGGCCGTCGATCACCTCGCCGACCGCGTCGAAGTCGACGGAGAAGAAGACGACGGTGTCGTGCGGCAGCCCGAGCGCCCGGCACCGCTCGGTCGCCTCCACGCCGTGGGTGAGCCCGTTGGCCTCGGTCATCACCGCGGCCTCGTTGTTCAGCCGCTGGTGGATCGGGAACAGCCGGATGCCGGCGGCGGCCAGGCCGTCGATCTCGGGCGAGAGGATGTTCTTGCCCTCGCCCACGGTGTAGCGCCCGACCGCGGTGTATCCGGCCGCGCGCAGGGCGACGGCGTCGGCGGCGGTCAGCTGGGTGCGGCAGTCGAAGCCGGTCGTGCTCCGGTCCACGTCGCCGTTGGAGACCAGCGCCGCGCACCAGGTCGGGTAGTCGGCCCGGCCGGAGGCGGGCAGCTCCATGAACGACTGGAACGACCTGGTCGCGGTCACCGTGCTCTGGTCGAAGGTGCCGCTGAACGGCACGTCGACCGCGTTGGCCCGCAGCGCGGCCTGGAACAACCGCACGAACCGCTGGGTGCCGTCCACCGATCCGGCTCCCACCTGCGCGGCCGTGGTCCGCAGGCCGGCCCGGGTGCCGGTGCCGAAGTTGCCGTTGGCGGTGCCGTCGGCCATCCCGATCTCGTACTGCACACCGAAGTACAGCGCCGTGGCCACCCCGCGGGAGAAGATGCCGTCGGCCGGGACCAGGGCGAAGTCGGCGCGGCCGGAGTAGGTGGCGTTGAGCCAGCGCTGCACCTCGCGCACCGGGTCGGTGCCACCGGACAGCAGCACGTAGGCGTCCATGGTGGTGAGCGAGAGCATCAGCTTCACGTCGATGAAGGCGCCGGTCAGGCCGAGGTCGCCGCGGATCTGCGACACCGCGTACTCGATCGCCGCGAAGGTCGGCGTGGCGCCCTGGTAGATGCCGGAATACCCCTTGCACCACAGAGCCGCGCTGACGATGCGCAGCAGGTTGGCCGAGGTGGTGTTCGCATCGACGCGGCCGATCTTCGCGGTGAAGGCGGCCGTGGTGGCCGGCCCGAAGCCCGAGCTGAGCGGGCTCACACCGAGCTCGATCTGAAGGGCCCGGCGGATTGCGTACATCGAGTTCCAGCCGGTGATGCCGTCTTCCGTCACGGTGACCCAGCCGCTGACCCCGCCGTAGGTGTCGTTGAGCCATGCCTGGGCGTATTCGACCTGGGGATCAGCCATGTCCGGCAGGCTAGGCGAAACGCTTCTGATGCTGCGATATGGGGCTTATCACCGCTTTTCCCCACAGAACCTTCACGATTGCTTCGGCGTTCGATCGAAGCGGCTTGCTATCGGGGCTTCCCACTGTGGACGACATGTGGACGACGTGTGGACGACGTGAGGCGCGCTCCTCACGTCGTCGTTCCAGAAATCTGACGCCGTGGTTCAGCCGGGTGGCTGTGAATGTGCCCGGGGTGCGGGTGTTTTTGTGGTGATGCCGCGAGGATCAAGGACGCCGGCCGCTCCGGAGAGCGGCCGGCGTCCTGCTGTGCTGCCGTCAGGCCCGGGTGACCGAGACCGTGGCCTCCACCTCGCCGACCGTGCCGGCGTAGCCGCCGGTCAACGGCTCGGGGCTGAGCTCGACCGCGTCGGCCAGCACCTCGCCTGCCACGAACTCCTGGTGGCTGCGGACGGCATCGAGCACCTCGGCCGGGCCGGACACGACGAGCCGGATCCGGTCGGAGATGTCCAGATCGGCGTCCCGGCGGGCCTGCTGCACGACGCGGACCACGTCGCGGGCCAGGCCCTCCACCTCCAGCTCGGGGGTGATCTCGGTGTCCAGCGCGATGGTGACGCCGCGCTGGGTCTCCACCACCCAGCCCGAGCGCGGCAGCTCGGTCACGACGACCTCGTCGCTGTTCACGTCGACCTTCGAGCCCTCGAAGTCGACCTGCACCGAACCGGCGGAGCGCAGGGCGGCGACCACGTCGTCGGCCGGCAGGGCGGCCAGGGCCTTGGCCACCCCCTGGGTCTGCTTGCCGAACCGCTTGCCCAGCGCCCGGAAGTTGGGCTTGACCTCGACGTCGACCACGGCACCGGCCGAGGCCAGGGTGTCGAGGTTCTTGACGTTGAGCTCCTCGGCGATGTCGTCGAGCAGCGCCTTCGGCAGGTCCACCCCGGCGGGCAGACCGACGTAGGCGGCGGCCAGCGGCTGGCGCACCCGCACCTTGCTGGCCTTGCGCGCGGCCCGGCCGGCCTCCACGGCGTTGCGGGCGGTGCGCACCTCCTCCGAGAGGGTGGCGCTCATCAGCGACACGTCGGCCACCGGCCAGTCGGCCAGGTGCACCGACTCGGGGGCACCCGGGTTGCCCGGGCGGACGACCAGCTGCCACACCTCCTCGGTGATGAACGGGACGATCGGGGCCAGCAGACGGGTCAGCACGTCCAGGCACTCGTACAGCGTGACCAGGGCGTCCATGTCGCCGTCCCAGAACCGCTGACGCGAGCGCCGCACGTACCAGTTGGACAGGTCGTCGACGAATTCGCCCAGCACGCGCCCGGTTCCGGCGGTGTCGTAGTTCTCCAGCTTCTGGTCCACGTCGCGGGCCAGGGCGTGCAGCTCGCCCAGCACCCAGCGGTCCAGGGTGTTGCGCTCCTGAGGGGCCTTAGCCGCGGACGGGTCCCAGTTGACGTGACTTGCGTAGAGACTGAAGAAGGACGCGGTGTTCCAATAAGTCATGAGCAGTTTGCGGGTGATCTCGTCGAGTGGGCCAGGGCCCACCCGGCGCGGGCTCCACGGCGATCCGGAGCAGGCCATGAACCAGCGCAGGGCGTCGGCACCGTGAGCGTCCATCAGCGGGATCGGCGCCAGGATGTTGCCCAGGTGCTTGCTCATCTTGCGGCCGTCCTCGGCCATGATGTGGCCCAGGCACACCACGTTCTCGTAGGGCGAGCGGTCGAACACCAGCGTGCCGACGGCCATCAGCGAGTAGAACCAGCCGCGGGTCTGGTCGATCGCCTCGCAGATGTACTGCGCGGGATACCGCTTCTCCAGCGCCTTTTCGCTGCCCGCCACGTGCGGGTAGCCGATCGCGGCGAACGGCATGGCGCCGGAGTCGTACCAGGCGTCGATGACTTCCGGCACGCGCGTGGCGGTTTCACCGCAGTCGGCGCAGGCGAAGGTGATCTCGTCGACGAACGGCCGGTGCGGGTCGAGCTGCGACAGGTCGCGCCCGGTGCGCTCGCCGAGCTCCTTGCGCGAGCCGATCGCCGTCACGTGGTCGTTCGTGCAGCGCCACAGCGGCAGCGGCGTGCCCCAGTAGCGGGTGCGCGAGACCGCCCAGTCGATGTTGTTCTCCAGCCAGTCGCCGAAGCGGCCGTGCTTGATGTGGTCGGGGTACCAGTTGGTCTGCTCGTTCTCGCGCAGCAGCTGCTGGCGCACGGTGGTGGTGCGGATGTACCAGGCGGGCTGCGCGTAATACATCAGCGGCGTGTGGCAGCGCCAGCAGTGCGGGTAGGAGTGCTCGAAACGCTGCGAGCGGAACAGCACGCCGCGCTTCTTCATGTCCATGATCAGCGGCTCGTCGGCGTCCTTGAAGAACAACCCCCCGACCATCGGGACGTCGTCCTTGAAGTGCCCGTTGCCGGCCACCGGGTTCACCACGGGCAGGCCGTTGGCGCGGGCCACCAGGAGGTCGTCGGCGCCGAAGGCCGGGGCCTGGTGCACCAGCCCGGTTCCGTCGCCGGTGGTGACGTAGTCGGCGAGCACGACGCGGTGCGCGTCGGGGATGTCGATCAGGTCGAACGGACGCTTGTAGCGCAGGTTCTCGAGGTCTCGCCCGGGCAGCTCGGCCAGCACCTCGGAGTCCTCACCCAGCACGGCGACCCGCAGCGGCTCGGCGACGACGAACGTCCCCTTGTCGTTCTTCGCCAGCTGGTAGGTGACGTCGGGGTGCACCGCGACGGCGGTGTTCGACACCAGCGTCCAGGGGGTGGTGGTCCAGATCAGCAGCTCGGCGTCGGCGTGCCCGGCGAGCGGCTCGACCAGCGGGAACCGCACGTAGACCGAGGGATCCTTGACGTTCTCGTAGCCCTGCGCGACCTCGTGGTCAGACAGCGCCGTGCCGCAGCGCGGGCAGTACGGCGTGACCCGGAAGTCCTCGCTGAGGCGGCCGTCGTTGTAGATCTTCGCCAGCGACCACCAGACGCTGTCCACGTACTCCGGAGACATCGTCTCGTAGGGGTCGTCCAGGTCGATCCAGTAGCCCATCCGCTCGGTGAGCTTCTCGAACTCGTCGACGTGGCGGGTCACCGACTCGCGGCAGCGCTCGTTGAAGAACGCGACGCCGACCTTCTCGATATCGGGCTTGCCGGAGAGGCCGAGCTCCTTCTCGACGGCCAGCTCGACCGGCAGGCCGTGGCAGTCCCAGCCGGCCTGGCGGGGAACGGCGTAGCCCTTCATCGTGCGGTAACGCGGGAAGAGGTCCTTGAACACGCGGGCCTCGACGTGGTGCGTGCCGGGCGCGCCGTTCGCGGTCGGCGGGCCCTCGTAGAACACCCAGCTCGCGCCGTCCTTCGTGCGCTCCAGGCTGCGCTCGAAGATCCGGTTCTGCTTCCACCAGTCGATGATCTTGTGATCGGTCGCGGGCAGGTCGATCTTCGTCGGCAGGCTGGCGAAGGGGGTGGCGAACGCTTGTTCTGCCATCGGGCTGGCTCTCCTCGTCACTCGCATGAGCTGGGCACTCTCATGCGGGGACGAAGCCGGCGGGCTCCGCGGTACCACCCCGCTTGCACCCGCCCGGTCACGACGGGTGCCGCTCGAAGACGCTGTGACGTGCGCCGATTCCGTCCGGTTCTACTGGGAGAGCGGGCTCTCTGTTCTTCCGGAGGCTCCCCGTTGATGGCGGATCAAAGCCTGTTCTCCCGAGTGTACGCGGGGCTGCAAATCAGTTCGTGGGCGACAGGCGCACTAACATTCAAAGCTACGCCATTCACTTTCAAAGTGAAGCCACCCACGAGGACTGGACCCCCATGCTCGACCGCCAGGTCATCGATTCCCTCTTCCCGGCCGACCTGCCCGAGGCGGCCGAGCTGGAGCAGCGCTACCCGCCCCGGCAACTGCCGGAGGGCGCGATGGTGACCCGGCTGGGCCCGTCCCCGACCGGTTTCGTGCACATCGGTGGCCTGTACGTCGGGATGATCGACAAGGACTTCTCGGACCACACCTCCGGTCGTTACCTCCTGCGCATCGAAGACACCGACCAGGCCCGTGAGGTCGAGGGCGCGGTGGAGCAGTTCGGCCGGGCGTTCGGCTATTTCGGCATCGAGGCCGACGAGCCCGAGGGGGAGTACGGCCCGTACTTCCAGTCGCAGCGCGAGAGTGTCTACCTGACCTTCGTGCGTGAGCTGCTGCGCCAGGACAAGGCCTACCTGTGCTTCGCCACCTCCGAGGAGCTGGCCGACATCCGGGCCCGGCAGGAGGCGTCCAAGGCGCCGACCGGCTACTACGGCCGCTGGGCGATCTGGCGTCACGCCGGTGACGAGGAGACGGCCAAGGCGCTGGACGAGGGCCGCCCCTACGTCGTCCGGTTCCGCACGCCGGAAGACGGCCCGCTGCGCGTCACCTTCGACGACGCCATCCGCGGCAAGCTCCAGCACGAGGCCAACCGCAACGACGCGGTGATCCTGAAGAGCTCGGCCAGCAGCCCGCGTCTGCCCACCTACCACTTCGCGCACGCGGTGGACGACCACCTGATGCGGGTCACCCACGTGATCCGGGGCGAGGAGTGGATCAGCTCGGTGCCGCTGCACCTCCAGCTGTTCGATGCGCTCGGCTTCGAGCGGGTCACCTACGCGCACATCGCCCCGCTGATGAAGATGATCCCGGGTGGCAAGCGCAAGCTGTCCAAGCGTAAAGACCCCGAGGCGAGCGTCGACTTCTACATCGAGCAGGGCTTCCCGGCCCCGGCCGTGCAGTACTACCTGCGCGGCCTGGCGAACGGCCGGCTGGCCGAGATGCCACTGCAAGAAGCCCTTTCCACGCCGCTGGCGCTGGACCAGTTCGGGGTCGCGGGCCCGCTGGTCGACCTGGTGAAGCTGGAGGGGATGAGCGCTGACCACATCGCCACCCTGACCAGTGAGCAGGTCTACGAGCAGGTGCTGGTGTGGGCCGGGCAGTTCGACGCCGAGCTGGAGGCGGTGCTCAAGGCCGACCGTGAGCTCGCCGTGAAGGCGATCGGTGTGGAGCGCGAGGGGGTCGAGAACCCGCGCAAGGACCTGCGCAAGTGGTCGGACTTCCGCCCGCAGTACGGGTTCTTCCTGCCCGCGCTGTTCACCCCGGCGGCCGGCCCGTCCGACGAGCGGGTCACCCCGCTCAACGTCGCGCCCGAGGTCGTCACCGGTTTCGTGAACGCCTTCGTCGACGCCTACCAGCACCTGGACGAGCAGCCGGAGTGGTTCAACCAGATCCGCGAGGCCGCGGCCAAGAACAACTTCGCGCCCAGCCCGAAGGAGTTCAAGAAGAACCCGGACGCCTACCCGGGCTCGATCCGTGAGGCGTCGCAGCTGGTGCGTGTGGCCCTCACCGGCTCCACCCGCAGCCCCGACCTGCACGCCATCGCGATGGTGCTGGGGCCGGACGAGGTGCTCCGCCGTCTGCGTTCCCTGGCCGGCTGACCTTCGAAACGGTGGACGGCGCAAGGCTTTCGCGGCCTGCGGCGTCCACCGTTCTTCATCGCGGGCGCAGCCGGGCGCAGTCGATGCACTCCGTGGCCAGTGGCCGGGCCCGCAGCCGTTCCACGGCGATCGGGCGCCCGCAGGTCACGCACACGCCGTAGCGCCCCGCCTCGAGTTCGGCGGTCGCGGCCAGGATCCGCTCCCGGGCGGCCCGCGTACGGGTGAGCGCGGCCGTCAGCTGCTCGCGCTCGAACGCGATGGTCGCGCCCTCCGGGTCGTGCTCGTCGTCGGCGTTGGAGTCGAGCGAGGCCTCCACCATGCGGGCATGGTCGCGTTCCAGCGCCGCCAGCACCTCGGTGTTGCCGCCCAGCACTGCCGCCAAAATCTCCCGCCGCTCGTCCATCCGGTCCAGTACACCTAGTGCGGCGGCTCGCCCCAGGCCACGGCGACGGTGTCACGCACCAGCCGGGCCTGGGACCGGCCGGCCTTGGCGGCGTCCGAACGGAACGCCGGGTCGAGCGCGTTGGAGCCCATCGCCCGCCGGGTGTTGGCGTCGGGCGTCACCACGGCCGTGTGCACGTGCGGGCCGAGCCGCTCCAGCTGCGGGCCCACCCGCCCGCTGCGCCGCAGCGACGCGGTGAACGGCGCCAGCACCACCACCCGGCCGTAGCCCTGGGCCAGGTCGGCGTTGACCGACGAGCGCACCCCGCCGTCGATGTAGCGCCGGCCCCGGATCGTCACCGGGGGCCAGACCATCGGCACCGCACAGCTCGCGCCCACGGCGTCGACCAGCGGCACCCCGGACTCGTTGTCGAACACCACGAACTCGCCGCTGGACGCGTCCACCGCGGTCACCTTGAACGGACGACGCGGCCAGGACCGATCGGTCAGCCGGCTCTCGATCACCTCGCGCCGGTCGCTCTCCGGCACGGTCTTCTTCGCCAGCGCCGCCCGGCCGATCCGCTGGCGGGCCTTTTCCTCGTTGCCCGGTGCCAGCCCGAGCAGGGCCCAGCGCAGCAGCGAGGCCTTGGGCAGGGTGGCCGAGAGCTCGCCCTCGGCGGCTTCGAGCTGACCGGCGTAGAGCCGTTCGATCGGGGTGCCCGAGCGCAGCTGCGCCCCGGCCACCGACCCCGCCGACGTGCCGATCACCAGGTCGGCGCCGGACAGGTCGACACCCAGCTCGGCCAGGCCGGCGATCATGCCCAGCTCCCAGGCGATCCCGGTGATGCCACCCCCGGCCAGTACCAGGGCCCGCCGGTCGTCCTTCACCGCGATCTCCACCTCAGCCCGGGACGTGTTCGAAGGATCCCTGATTCTAGATCGGCCTTCGCGTGCGGTCAGCTGTGAAGTCCGCTCCGGGCGGGGCCGGCGAGGGCCGCCGTGCGGGCGCGCAGCTGTGCGGGTCCCCAGAAAACGTCACGTTCAGACGTTCCCTGACGGCCGGGTTTTCCGGCCGGGTCAAGATGGCTGAACCACTGGTTCCGACGAGCTTTCCGAAGCCTTTTACCGCCGGTTCCCGATATCAGCCACTCGAACCGGCGGATGATCACAAGTGGCGGGATCCGGGCACGTCAGTATCGTGATCAACACCGGTTAAAAGTCCGGAAGGCCGGTTTCAATCCCGCTTTTCCGGCGTTTCAAGCTCATGGACGGCACTGGAACTCGGAGGAAGAGATGCGAATCCTGACAGTGGTGCTCGTGGTCTGGCTCCTCATCGGTGTTCTCGCCGCCGGGCAGCGTGGCTATTTCGACAGCGACAAGAACTCCGACGTCAGTTGCTCGGACGCCGGCACCGTCGCGGTCACGATCGTCGCCGGCCCGCTCAACTACATCGGCGCCAACCCCAAGGTCGACTGCAAGGTGCCCGAGCCGAGCAAGTGACGCTCGGCGGGCCCGTCCGACCAGCGGGCGCAGCGACCCGCGCCACGCTGGAACGGCAGGCTCACGTCGTCCAAAATTGACCCAGGTTCAATGGCGGGCGGTGACCGAAACGATGCCAACAGTGAAGGGCATGGCCGAAACAGTGACGCAACTGGCGATGGTCGTTGCATTCCGGCAAGGTCGACCCGTATGACGACCGAACCGAACTCGGCCAACGAGGTGGCGGCGGAAGATCAGCTGCCCACCTACACGAGGCGCAGCGACCAGACCAGGTACGACGCCCAGGCCATCAACTCGGCCCTGGACGAGGCGTTTCTGTGTCACACGGCGTACATCGACAGCGGTGATCCGATCGTCGTGCCCACCCTGCATGCCCGGGTCGGCGAAGAACTGCTTCTGCGTGTCGGGCCGGAGTCGCGGCTGGCCGAGCTGGCCGCCTCCGGTGACGTCGCCCTGTGCGTCACCGTCACCCTGCTCGACGGGCTGGTGCTGGCCCGCGCCAAGGTCGACAACACGGTCAACTACCGGGCCATCGTGATCCGCGGCACCGGCTCGCTGGTGAAGGACCCGCAGGCCAAGCTCGCCGGGCTGGACTCCATCGTCGAGCACCTGGTGGCCGGTCGGTCCAACCACTCCCGCCCGCCCACGCCGGAGGAGCTGGCCACCTTCGTGCTGATCAGCCTCCCGCTCGACGACGTGGCGCTGAAATCCCGCACCGGCCCCCCGCAAGACGCCGAAGGAGACCTGGCGCTGCATCACTGGGCCGGGGTGATCAGTGTGCGCAACGCGTACGGCCCGCCGTTCCCCGCGCCGGACCTGCCGTACGACCGGCAGGTACCCGCTCAGCTGGCGAACTACAACCGTTCCGCGAAACCACAGGGTTACCGCTAGCCCTCCACGAGCGGAACGTGTCGTTCGGTACGTACTCACGCTGGCGCCCGGCGGCGGATCGCACGCTAAAGTCTCGCGCGGAGGATTGCGACATCCCGGACAGTAGTCATTCGGGTGCGCACCGCTCGCACCGCTCGCCGCCACCCATCGTGGTATTAGGAGGGATGCCCGCCGTGGACCTGCTCGCCGGCCTGCGCGAGATCGCCGGGGACACGCATGTCGTCACCGACCCGGAAGCGGTCGCGCCCTACGCGCAGGACTGGACCAGACGGTGGCACGGCAAACCCCTCGCGGTGGTGCGCCCGGCCACGGTGGCCCAGGTCTCGGCCGTGGTGCGGGCGTGCGCGGCGGCCGGGGTGGCAGTGGTTCCCCAGGGCGGCAACACCGGGCTCGTGGGTGCCGGCGTGCCCCAGGACGGCGAGGTGGTGCTGAGCCTGACCCGGCTCGACTCCGTCGGCCCCCTCGATCCGCTCGGCAAGACCCTGATGGCCGGTGCCGGGGCCACCCTGGCCCAGGTGCAGCGGGCCGCGAACAGCGCCGGTCTCGACATCGGCCTGGACTTCTCCGCCCGCGACACCGCCACCGTCGGCGGGATCGCCGCCACCAACGCCGGCGGGGAACGGGTGATGCGCCACGGCGCCGCCCGCTTCCGCATCCGCGGCCTGGAGGCGGTGCTGGCCGACGGCTCGGTGGTGCGCCGGATGTCCGGCGTCTCCAAGGACAACACCGGCTACGACCTGGTGCAGCTGATGATCGGCAGCGAGGGCACGCTCGGCGTGATCACCGCCGTCCAGCTCGACCTGATCCGCCCGCACAAGATCGTCGGCACCGCCCTGGTCGCGGTCAGCACGGTCGACGACGCCCTGACCGTGCTGCGGGCCGTGCAGCGCGACTTCACCGGCCTGGAGGCCGCGGAGTTCTTCCACCACGACGGCCTCCAGCTGGTGCTCAAGCACGAGCGCCTGGCCCAGCCGTTCGACCGGCCGCACCCGCTGTACCTGCTCTTCGACCTGGCCGACGACGACGGCCGCGAGGGCGCCTTCGACGAGCTCACCGAACTGCTCAACGACCTGGACTGCGTGCGGGACGTGGTGCAGGTGTCCACCGCGGCCGACCGCCGTCGGCTGTGGGAACTGCGTGAGCTCCAGACCGAGGCGGTCAGCGCCGAGGGCATCCCGGTCAAGCTCGACGTGGCCCTGCCGCTGAACCAGCTCTCCACCTTCGAGCGCCGGCTCGCGGCCGTGGTCCGATCGGTCGCCCGGCACGCCGTGCCGATCCTGTTCGGGCACATCGCCGAGGGCAACGTGCACGTCAACCTGCTGAACGCGCTGGACGAAGACGCCGACGGCGCGGTCACCGAGGCGGTGCTCGACCTGGTCGCCGCGCTCGGCGGCAGTATCAGCGCCGAGCACGGCATCGGCCTGGCCAACCGGCGCTGGCTGCCGCTCACCCGGGGCTCGGCCGACCTGGCCGCGATGCGCGCGATCAAGCAGGCGCTCGACCCGGAGGGCACGCTGTCACCGGGCCGGATGCTGCCCGACCCGCTCGGGAACCGACGATAGGCGTGGCCTGACCGGTCGGTCTCAGAACAGCGTGTCGTCGCGCTGTTCCAGGTCGAGCAGGTAGCGCTTGCGGTCCAGCCCGCCGCCGTAGCCGGTGAGTGAACCGTTCGCGCCGATCACCCGGTGACAGGGCACGATGATCGAGATCGGGTTGGAGCCGTTGGCCAGGCCCACCGCGCGGGACGCGCCCGGCACCAGACCGAGCTGTGCGGCGATCGCGCCGTACGAGGCGGTGCGGCCGTAACCGATGTGGGTGAGCCGTTCCCACACGCTGAGCTGGAACGTGGTGCCGGCCGGGCGCAACGGCAGGTCGAACTCGGTGCGCCCGCCGGCGAAGTACTCCACCAGCTGGGCCCGGGTGGCGGCGATCACCGGCTCGTCATCGGCCTGCACGCCCTTCTCCCGCACCGCGACCCACTCCTGGTCGGACGACTTGTGTGGCCGGAAGAACAGCCCGGTGAGCGCACCCGCCTCGCTGATCAGGAGCAGGTCGTCGACCGGGCTGGGCAGGATCGACCAGCTGATGGGCATCCCCCGAGACTACGGCGCGCACCCGGGCGCACGCTGGCGGAAATGCGACATCAAGTGATCACAGGTGACCACAGCATCTCGTCATGAAACATCCAGAGTCCTGGGCCAGAATCATGGTCGTGCCGGTCATCGATCTGAACGCCGATCTGGGTGAGTCGTTCGGCCGCTGGACGCTCGGCGACGACGCGTCGCTGATCGAGGTGATCAGCAGCGCCAACGTCGCCTGCGGGTTCCATGCCGGTGACCCCTCCACACTGCGGCGGAGTTGTCAGCTGGCGGTGGGGGCCGGGGTGGCGATCGGGGCTCAGGTGGCCTACCGCGACCTGGCCGGTTTCGGCCGGCGGTTCATCGACGTGGCACCCGGCGAACTACGGGACGACGTGCTGTACCAGCTCGGCGCGCTCGACGGGTTCGCCAGGACCGCGGGTGGCCGCGTCACCTACCTCAAACCGCACGGTGCCCTGTACCACGCCGTGGTGGGCAACGAGGGGCAGGCGAAGGCGGTCGTGGACGCCGTCCACAGTTTCGACCCGACCCTGGCCGTGCTCGGCCAGCCGGGTTCGCTGCTGCTGAAAGAGGCTGCGGCAGCAGGGTTGCGGGCAGTGCCGGAGGCGTTCGCCGACCGGCAGTACACCGCGGACGGCGGCCTGCTCTCCCGGTCGCTGCCCGGCGCCGTGCTCACCGACGAGGCCGTCATCGCCGAGCAGGTACGGCGGCTGGTGACCGGTGAGGGTGTGGTGGCCGACGACGGCAGCATCGTCCCGGTGACGGCCGAGTCGATCTGCGTGCACGGTGACACCCCGGGCGCGGTGCGGATCGCGCGGGTGGTGCGCGACACCGTCGAGGCCTCCGCGAGCGGTGTGCGGGCCTTCACGAATGTCTCATCATGACCCCACCTGATCGCGGTGGGATCGTGCCACCGGCCGAGGGGATGACCCAATCCTCGTCAGGTCCGGTGATCTACCGACCCAGGCCGGTCACCCGGCGAATATGAACGATGACTATGTGTAGAGTGATCGCGCTGTCGAGGGGACGGCGTCTGCGGTGTGGGCCGGGGGGCCCATGGGATCGGCACCGCCGACGTCGCGCCAGCTCAGCGGGCACGGCCGGCGCCCACGACGGGCGTCGCGCCGCTGACCGGCGCACCACCAATGTCGGGGGACCGGTTGGTGCGCCGGTCAGCGCTCGCTGGCTCGGACCATCCTCAGTGCCACGCTCCGACGGATCGGATCAGCTGTGACAGCCACTCCTGCCCCAACCTTCGAGAACCGCCGGGATGTCCTGGTGAACAAGACGAATCACGGCGCTGGGCGCCTGGTGGACGTGGCGGTCGTCGGTGGTGGCGGCGCCGGGCTGAGCCTGGTGCTGGCCCTCGACCACGCCGCCCGCGTCAGCGGCCGCAGGCCCCCCTCGATCGCCCTCGTCGACCCGGTGCGCCGTTCCGGTCAGGACCGCACCTGGTGCTGGTGGGCGCCCGTCGACGGGCAGCCGGCCTGGATCGCACCCCTCATCGCCCACACCTGGCCGACGATGAGAATGGTGGACGGCGAAGGGGCCGCGCAGACCTACGACCTGGCTCCGCTGCGCTACCAGATGTTGCGCTCCGCAGACCTCTACGCCGCGGCCGACGCCGCGCTGGAGCGCCTGGGCGCGATCCGGATCACCGCCGCCGCAGACAGCGTCACCGACGGAATGCCGCACGCCGTGGTGCGGGCCGGCGGCGAAAGAATCATGGCAGGATGGGTTTTCGACTCCCGGCCGACCGCCCCGTCGAGTCCGGGGTCCACCTCGATGCTCCAGCACTTCCGCGGCTGGACGGTGCGTTTCCCGCAGGGATCACCCCCGCTCGACGAGAACGTGGCCACCCTGATGGATTTCAGCGTGCCGCAGCCCGGGCGCGGCGTGGCCTTCGCCTACTGCCTGCCGCTGTCCGCCGACCGGGCCCTGGTCGAATACACCGAATTCAGCCCGTCCGTGCTGGATTCCGGTCGCTACGACGAGGCGCTGCGGGCCTATCTGCGCAGCACCTGGGGTGACCTGCCCTACACGGTCGAGGCGGTGGAAGACGGCGTGATCCCGATGACCGACGCCACCTTCGCCCGGCGCACCGGTGACCGGCTGTTCCGGCTGGGCACCGCCGGCGGCGCCACCAGGGCCTCCACCGGCTACACCTTCTCGGCCATGCAGCGCCAGGCCGCGCAGATCGCCGAGCTGCTGCTCGACGAACGGCTGCCGCTGCCGCCGCGCCCCTACCCGCTGCGCCACCGCTGGATGGACGCCGTGCTGCTGCGCGCGCTCGACCGCGGCTACGTGGACGGACCCCGGCTTTTCGCAGGGCTTTTCGCCGACCACCCGAGCGATCGGGTGGTGCGGTTCCTGGACGGCACCAGCACCCCCGCCGACGAGCTGGCGATCATGGGTTCCACGCCGACCCCGGCGATGATGCGCTCCGCCCTGGAAGACGCCACCGCGAGGCTGGGCCGGCTCCTGCGGGTGTGACCATCCGGTGATCACCTGAGGTGCCTCTACTTCTTTTCCCATGGCAGAGTCGGTGCCGGCAGCAGCTATCGCAGCACCGGGGGTCCCGCGTCGTCGAACCATGCGGGAAGTGTTCCGGTAAGCCGACTTTGGGGAAGTCACACGATGCACTCTCGGACCCTCCGGCGTGCCGGAACCGGTGTCCTGATCTGCGCGCTCGCGAGCGGCCTCCTGCTGATCCTCAGCAGTGAGGCAGGGGCTCAGCCGCTCGCGGACGCAGAGGAACCGCTCAGTCAGAAGGCGGCGGCAGCCGTCAGCAGTTACGACAGTCAGAAGCTGAAATGGCAGCCCTGCCTCAGCCGGGCGGAGATCCCCGGCCTGCCGCAGGGCTACTACCGGCTTCAGTGCGCCACCATGTTCGCCCCGCTCAACTGGGACGTTCCGCAGTCCGGCCCGCCGATCCGGATCCGGGTCAGCCGCCTGGCGAGCACCGCCGAGGGCGAGCACGACATGCTCTTCACCAATCCGGGCGGCCCGGGTGGCGAGGGCGTCGATCTGCCCCTGCTGATGGTCAGCGCGAACCGCAAGAAACTCATGGCCTCGCAGGACATCTACGGCATGGACGTGCGCGGCACCGGTGGGTCGAGCAATCTGACCTGCGGGGGCGTGCAGAACCCGGGCATCGACCCCCGGGTGCGGTCCGAGGCCAACCTGACCCTGATGCTCGACGCGTCGGCGCTGTCCGCGCAGGCCTGCGACGTGGCCGGGCGGGACCTGCGCCAGTACGTGACCACCCGGCAGACCGTGCACGACGTGGACCTGCTGCGCCGGATCGTCGGGCAGGAGAAGGTGAACTGGCTGGGCTACTCCGCCGGCACCTGGATGGGCGCGCACTACGCCACGCTGTTCCCGGAGCGGGCCGGCCGGATGGTGTTCGACTCGAACGTGCTGTTCACCCGCAGCTGGGAAGACGCTTTCGCGCTCCAGCCCAGGGGTTTCGAGCGGCGCTTCGAGTCGGACTTCGCGCCCTGGGTGGCCCGGCACCACAGTGAGTACCGGCTGGGCGCCACCCCGGAGGCGGTGATCCGCAGTTACGAGCGCCTGCGGGCGGCGATGACGCCGGACACGCCGGTGGAAGACGCCGTCACCCTGGACAACGTGATCGCCGGAACGATGTACGCCAAGGCCATGTTCCCCGACGCCGCAGCCGCGCTGACCGAGCTCAAGGGCTTCCTGAAGGCCCAGGGCAGTGGCCGGTTCCGCACCGCGCAGCGGCGCGCGGCGGCGGTGGAACAGCGGGTGGCCGCGATCGGCCGGGACCGGCTGCGGCCCTTCTCCGCCGACGCGAACAGCGCCGTGTTCCTGGCCATCACCTGCCAGGACACGCCCTGGTCGGCGAACCGCGACTCGCTGATCACCTCGTCGTACGAGGCCGGCCGGCAGTACCCGTTGATCGGCTGGTCCACGATCATCCAGCCCTGCGCCTTCTGGAACCGCACCGGTGACGCCGGACTGGCCCGGCCCACCGGGCACGGCCTGCCGCCGGTGCTCATGGTCCAGTCCGAGCACGACCCGGCCACGCCGATCGAGGGCGCCCGCACGGCCGCCGCGGAGTTCGCCGGTGCCCGGCTGCTGACCGTCACGGGTGAGGGCGATCACGGGCTCTACGCCGGCGGCAACAAGTGCGTCGACAAGAGCGTGGACTCGTTCGTCATCGACGGCCGGCTTCCGGCCGAGGGCACTACCTGCAAGGGTACGGCGATGCCCGGCGCCGACCTGCACACGATGCGGGCCACCGGGTTGCCCGTGAAGGCGACCAACCCGTTGCTGGCACTGCGCCAGATCAGTTCACTGGTGGGATCTTTCAACTGAGGACGACGATGGGCCCCGGACCGTCCGGCCCGGGGCCCGTCTCCTGGGGCAGTCAGCCTCTGAAAAGCCTCAGGCGCAGCGAGTTCGTCACCACGGCAACGCTGCTCAGGGCCATCGCCAGTCCGGCGATCATCGGGTTGAGCAGGCCGAACGCCGCCAGGGGCAGCGCGGCCACGTTGTAACCGAAGGCCCAGCCCAGATTCTGCCGGACGATGCGGGACGTGGCGCGCGACAGCCGGATGGCCTCGGGCACGGTCGCCATGTCGCCGCGCACCAGCGTGATGTCGCCGGCCTCCATCGCGGCGTCGGTGCCGGTACCGAGCGCCAGGCCGAGCCGGGCCGTGGCGAGCGCGGCGGCGTCGTTCACGCCGTCGCCGACCATGGCCACGCGTCGCCCGGCGGCCTGGAGCCTCTCGACGATCTCGACCTTCTGCTCGGGCAGCAGCTCGGCGTACACGTCGTCGGGGGCGATGCCGACCGACGCCGCGACCGCCCGGGCCGTGGAAAGATTGTCGCCCGTAGCCAGTTTCGGAGTCAGGCCGAGCTCGCGCAGCTGGCTGACCGCCTCGCGGGCACCGGGTTTGATCGTGTCCGCGATGGTCAGCACCGCCGCGGGCTCACCGTCGACCCAGGTCACCACGACGGTGCGGCCCTCGGCCGCCGTGACGGCCGCCGCCAGCTCGGCGGGCAGCCGGTTTTCGTCGTCCCCGGGTTGAACCGTCGTGGCGCCGGGCGACCACGAAGGCCGCCCCACCCGAACCCGCTGCCCCTCGACCGTGCCCTCGACGCCGAGCCCCCGGGTGGCGGCGAACTCGGTCACCGCCGGCAGCGGCCCCGCGACCGCGGCCACCACGGCCCGGCCCAGCGGATGCTCCCCGGCGTGCTCGACCGCCGCGGACAGCCGCAGCACCTGGTCCCGCTCGAAGCCGCCGGCCACCGTGACAGCGGTCAGGCTCATCCGGCCCTCGGTCAGCGTGCCGGTCTTGTCCAGCACGATGACGTCGACGTGCTGGGCGTCTTCCAGCGTCTGCGGTCCGCGGATCAGGATGCCCAGCTGGGCGCCGCGTCCCGTGCCCACCAGCAACGCCGTGGGGATGGCCAGCCCGAGAGCGCACGGGCAGGCGATGATCAGCACCGACACCGCCGCGATGCCCGCGCTCTGCCCGTCCCCGGTGATCGCCAGCCAGAGCACGAGCGTGAGCACCGCGAGCACCAGGACGGTCGGCACGAACACGCCGGAGACCCGGTCGGCCAGACGCTGGGCCCGGGCCTTGCCCGACTGCGCTTCCTGCACGATGCGGGTGATGCGGGCCAGCGTGGTGTCGGTGCCGACCCGGGTGGCCCTCACGACGATCCGGCCGTCGCCGTTCACACAGGCACCGGTGACGGTCGAGCCCGGTTTCACGTGAACCGGGAGGGGCTCGCCGGTGAGCATCGACTCGTCCACGTCGCCGCTGCCCTCGGTGACCACGCCGTCCGTGCCGATCCGCTCGCCCGGCCGGACCACGAAAAGGTCTCCCACGGCGAGCTCTTCGGCCTTGACCCGGATCTCCTGGCCGTCACGCAGCAGGTTCACGTCGCGGGCGCCGAGATCGAGCAGTGCCCGCAGGGCGGCGCCGGAGCTGCGCCGGGCCCGGGCCTCCAGCATCCGGCCGGTCAGCAGGAAGGTCGTCACCACGGTGGCGATCTCCAGATAGGGCTCACCGTAGTCCAGCAGCAGGGTGCCGATCGACCAGAGCGTGGCGGCGACGATCCCGATCGAGACCAGGGTGTCCATGGTGGACGCACCGTGCCGGGCGTTGATCGCCGTGGCCCGGTGGAACGGCCAGGCCGCCCAGGTGACGACCGGCGACGCCAGCGCCAGCACGACCCAGCCCCAGCCGCCGAAGTGCAGGGCGGGAATCATCGAGATCGCGACGACCGGCACGGTGAGCACCGCGGCCAGAGCCAGGCGCGGTCCCAGAGTGGTTTCCTGAGTGGGTTTCTCGTCCGGCTCCGGCAGCTTGGCGGTGTAGCCGGTGGCCTCCACGGTGGAGATCAGGGCGGCATCGCTGACGCCCGTGGCCACCAGCACGTGGGCCCGTTCGGTAGCCAGGTTGACCGTGGCGTTCACCCCGGCCATCCGGTTCAGTTTCTTTTCCACCCGGGTGGCGCAGCTGGCGCAGGTCATGCCGCCGATGGCGAGGTCGACCTGACGATTCCTGGTGTTCTCGGTGGTGTCGGGCGGCATGTCACGGCCTCGGGGCGAGCTCGTAACCGGCTTCGTCGACAGCCGCGGCCACCGCGGACGGGTCGAGGTCGGAATCACTGGTGATGGTGACCGGGGTGACGCCTTCGGGGTGCAGATCGACCGCGACCGCGGTGACACCAGGAATGGCCGACAGCTCCGAGGTGACCGCCGAAACGCAGTGTCCGCAGGTCATTCCGGTGACGTCGATGGTGGTGGTGCTCATGGCGTGAGCTCTCCTCGTGTAGGTGGACCGGTCTAGCTGCGCACCAGCCGGGCGATGGCGTCGGCGGCCTCGGTGATCTTCGCCTTGGCCTCCGCGTCGCCCTGCCGTGCGGCCTCGACGACGCAGTGGGACATGTGGTCTTCGAGAAGCCCCAGGCTGACCGCCTGGAGAGCCTTGGTGACGGCCGCGACCTGCGTCAGAACGTCGATGCAGTACGTGTCTTCGTCAACCATGCGCTGCAACCCGCGCACCTGGCCCTCGATCCGGCGCAGCCGCTTGAGGTAGTCCTCTTTGGTGCCGCTGTAACCAGCCATGTCATCTGTCCCTTCCGACGAAACCCTACCCCCCTAGGGTATGCGTCGAGTGTAAGCACCTACCCACCGGAGGTATTCCACCGCGCCGGGAAATGACGACCGACGACCCCAGGAAACGGTGACCAACGGACCGGTGAGGCAGGGCCCTTCGCCGCCCCGGGATGCCGCACTCGCGGCCGCCATCGGCACTGACCTGGTCTCCGTCGCCACCGACCGTCCCCTGCGGTGAGCGGTCCGGCAAACGACGACCGGGTGACGCCCGTGCGGTCCAGCACGGAGGTCACCCGGTTGCGGTTTCGGGCAGCAGAGCCCGGGAGTTCATCCCCTTGTTTTCACACCACCCAGAGGCCCGAGGTGGTGTGAAAACCGAGAGGGGTCCCCCCGTGGAGGCGGATCGGTCGGTTCAGCCCAGCTGGTCGACGAGCTTGGACGCCACCCCGACGTAGGTGGCGGGGCTGAGCTCGGTCAGGCGCTTGGCCACGTCTTCGGGCAGGCCCAGACCGGCCACGAACTCGCGCATCACCTCGGCGTCCACCTTGCGGCCGCGGGTGAGCTCCTTGAGCCGCTCGTACGGCTGCTCCAGACCATGCACCCGCATCACCGACTGCACCGCCTCGCCGAGCACCTCCCAGGTGGCGTCGAGGTCGCGAGCCAGGGCCTCGGGGTCGGCGTCCAGGCCGGCCAGCCCCTTGCGGGCGTTGTCGATGGCCAGCAGCGAGTGGCCGAAGGCGATGCCGATGTTGCGCTGCATCGAGGAGTCGGTCAGGTCGCGCTGGAGGCGGGAGGTGACCAGCGTCTGCTCCAGCACGCCCAGCAGGCCGTTGCTGACCTCGAGGTTGGCCTCGGCGTTCTCGAAGCGGATCGGGTTCACCTTGTGCGGCATGGTGGACGAGCCGACCGAGCCCTGCCCGCGCACCTGGATGAAGTAACCCATCGAGATGTAGGTCCAGACGTCGGTGCACAGGTTGTGCAGCACCCGGTTGAACCGGGCCACGTCGGAGTACAGCTCGGCCTGCCAGTCGTGCGACTCGATCTGCGTGGTCAGCGGGTTCCAGGTCAGGCCGAGGTGCTCGACGAAGGTGCGGCTGATCTCGATCCAGTCGGTGTCGGGCGCGCCCGCGACGTGGGCGGAGAAGGTGCCGGTGGCTCCGTTGATCTTGCCCAGGAACTCGGTCTTGTCGATACGGCGCAGCTGCCGGCCCAGCCGGTGGGCCAGCACGGCCAGCTCCTTGCCCAGCGTGGTGGGCGTGGCCGGCTGGCCGTGGGTGCGGGCCAGCATGGGCAGGTCGCGCAGCTCGAAGGCCAGGTCGGTGACGTCTTCGTGCAGGGCCCAGGCGGCGGGCAGCCAGACCAGGGCCACGGCGTCGCGCACCATCAGGGCGTAGCTGAGGTTGTTGATGTCTTCGCTGGTGCAGAACAGGTGGACGATCTCGGTGAGGTCGGAGAGGGAGTTACCCTCCATCCGCTTCTTCACGTAGTACTCGACGGCCTTGACGTCGTGCAGCGTGACCCGTTCGGTCTCGGCCAGCTCGGCCACGGCGTCGGCGTCGAAGTCGGTGACGATCGCCCGCAGGTGGGTGATCTCTTCCGGGGTGAGCTTGCGCAGGCCCGGCACCGCGCCGGTCGCGGTGAGGTGGATCAGCCATTCCACCTCGACGTGCACCCGGCGCTGGTTCAGCGCGGCCTCGGAAAGGTGCTGCGCGAGCGGTGCGACGGTGGCCCGGTACCGCCCGTCGAGCGGGCCCAGCGGCACGTCGCCGAGCACGTTCGGCGGCGCGTTGTGGCCGGGCTGGTGCAGGGACTGACCGGGGCGCTGGGTGCTGAGCTGCGTCACGGGTCCATGGTCCCACGGGCCGGCCCGGATCATGTCGGAGCCCTGGCCGGGCCTGCTGGCCAGGGCCCCGGCGCGGGCCTAGCGTTCACCCATGCCGACGCTTCCCGACTGGGCCGAAGGGTTCCGCCTCCAGCAGCACCCCGAGGGCGGATGGTTCGCCGAGACCTACCGCTCCTCGTTCGAGCTGCCACCGGAGCAGTTGCCCGACGGCTACACCGGCCCCCGGGCGCTGGCCACGTCAATCCTCTTCCTGCTGCTGCCCGGTGAGATCTCGGCCTGGCACGTGGTGCGTTCCGACGAACTGTGGATCCACCAGCGCGGCGGCCCCCTGGCCCTGGGCCTCGGTGGTTCCGGGGAGTCCGGCCCGGGCCCGGTGGTGGAGTCCGTCCTCGGCACCGACCCGAACCAGAGCCCGCAGCTCCTCGTGCCCGCCGGCACCTGGCAGACCGCCCGCCCGGCCGGCGACGAACCGGTGCTGGTGGCCTGCGTGGTCACACCCGGCTTCGACTACCGGGACTGGCGCCTGGCCTGAGCACAACGAAAGGGGGAGCCACGGGATCACCCGTGACTCCCCCGATCAGGAGCTGACAGCTCAGACGGTGGCCGGGGTCTTGTCCTCGGTCGCGTCCAGCTCGGCCTCCTCGGCCTTCAGCTCGGCCAGGCGCTGGTTGCTGCGGTGCAGCAGGGTGCCCAGGCCGAGCAGCAGCAGACCGATGGCGGTCCACATGATCATCACCAGCAGGGCCGACTTGCTGCCCTGGGCGTCGAAGAAGGCCATCGAGCGCAGCACCGTGGCGGTCGCACCCTGCGGGAGCATCTGGCCGATGGTGCCCCACGGGTCGGGCAGCCACTCCGGCACGCTGCTCAGGCCGGACAGCGGGGCGCCGAGCAGGATGAACACGGCCAGGCCGATACCCAGGCCGATCCGTCCGCCGATCGCGTTCAGGCCGAGCAGGATGATCGACGTGGCGAAGAACCCGGCGGCGAGGCCGGCCGCCAGCAGCCAGTAGTTGCCGCCGGAGGTCGAGCCGCTGCCGTAGTTGAGGACGGCGGCGACCGCCAGGCCCACCGCGGCCGACGCCAGGATCGCGCCGCCGATCTGCGCCAGCGGCCGGCGACGGTAGAGCAGGATCAGGGCGAGGGCGGGGAGCACCGAGACCAGGGCCAGCGGCAGCTCGGTGGCGCTGAGGCCGTCACCGCGCGGGTCCTCGTCCGGCTGGGCCACCACGTCGGTCACCGTGACCTGGGCCTGCGCCTGGGTCTGGAGCGCGTTCGCCACGGTCTGGAGGGCGTCCGACACCTCGATGCCCGCGGCGGTCGCGATCATCATCTGGGCCTGGGTGGTGTCGACGAACAGGCCGCCGTAGACGTCCCGGTCCTCGATCGCCGTCTTCAGCGCGTTCTGGCTGCCGTACTGGTGGATCTCGAACGTGCCCTCGCCGCCGAACTGCTGCATCAGCGTGGTGAGCTGCCCGGTGATCTCGTCCGTGCCCGCGACCCCGACCGGGACCGCGTTCGGCGTGGCCTTCGCGATCGGCAGGGCCATCGCGCCGAGGAAGATCGCGGCCAGTGCGGCCAGTGCCACCAGGGTGCCGAGCAACGGGAACAGCGTCGAGTGCTTCTCCGGCTCCGGGGTGACCGGGTCGGCCGGGGCGTCGTGCGTGCTGTCGTCCTCGGCGAGTTCCGGGCTCGGCCCGGTGCCCTCCGGGTCGGCCGGGACCTCGGCCTTCTCGTCAGGCGACGGCGTGGTGGCCGACGGCGACGTGGAAGACGCCGGGGTGGAGGACGCCGGGGTGGTGGGAGTCGCGGTGGGCGCCGTGGCGGCGGCCGCGACCGGCACGGCGGCGGAGGTGGCCGCGGCGGCCTTCTCCGTCGACGTGGACGTGGACGTCGCCGTCGCGTCGGTCTCGCTCTTCCCGGAGACCGGCTTCACGTCCGATGCCGAGGCAGTGCCGTCGGTGGCCTCGGCGGACTCCGCCTCGGCCCCCTTGCCCGGCAGCGGCTTCAGCGTCAGGTCGGCGTCCTTGGCAGACGTGGACGAAGACGAAGCCGGAACCGCGGCGGCGGCCGGGGAAGCAGCCGGATCCTTGGCCGTGCCCTCGTCCGCGCCCTCGTCCGTGGTGTCCTGCGAGTCGTCCGTGGTGTCGACGGCGACCGTCCTGGCCTCGTCGCTCTTGCCGACGGTGCCGGTGGCCGACGCCGGGGTCTTCACGGTGTCGTCGGCTGAAGTCTTCTCGGTGGCCTCGGGAGAATCCGTGACGTCTTTGTCCGAGTCGGTTTCGGGTCCAGGCGCGGACGCCGAATCGCGGGTCATCGTCTCTCCTTATTCACGGTGTGTCGTTCTCGAGGGCTTGACCGATCGCGAACCCTAGCCGACTCACCCATGAGCCCCACTCAGGAACAACCGACCGGTACCGGATCGTCACGTGCGGGCCACGTTCAGCCACGGCCCCGTGCTGCCGACGCAAGAGTGCATGGACGTCGCGCCCGCCGCCCGCCTGGTGGCGAACATCGAGCAGGTGGTCCGGGGACAACACGCGGCGGTGGAGCTGCTGACCATCGCCGTCCTCGCCGGCGGGCACGTCCTGATCGAGGACGCGCCGGGAACCGGCAAGACAACCCTTGCACAGTCTGTGGCCCGCACGGTCGGCGGTGTGTTCCAGCGCGTACAGGCCACGGCCGACCTGATGCCGTCCGACATCACCGGCTCCGCGGTCTGGGACCCCAGCCGGCGCGAGTTCAGCTTCGTGCCCGGCCCGGTGTTCGCCGACGTGCTGCTGGTGGACGAGCTGAACCGGATGCCCCCGCGCACCCAGTCCGCGCTGCTGGAGGTGATGGCCGAGCGGAGGGTCACGGTGGACGGCGTGCGGCATCCGGTCCCGCCCAACTTCTTCCTGGTGGCCACGCAGAACCCGCTGGAGCAACACGGCACCTACCCGCTGCCGGAGGGCCAGCTGGACCGCTTCGACGTGCGTCTCCACCTGAAACCGCTGACCGCCGTGGACGAGTTCACCGTGGTGCGCGAACAGCTCACCGGCCCGACCGTGCACACCCTGGAAGCCGTGCTCGACCCGCCGGGGCTGAACGACCTGCGCCAGGCGGTGCGCGCGGTCTTCCTGGCCGAACCGGTGCTGGAGTATGCCGTGAAACTCACCCGCTCCACCCGCAGCGACCAGCGCATCCGGGCCGGAGCCGGGTCCCGCGCGGCGATCTCGCTGGTGCGCTGTGCCCAGGCCCGCTCGGTGCTGCACGGGCGCGAGTACGTGACCCCGGAGGACGTCGCGGAGCTGGCCGTGCCGGTGCTCGCCCACCGCGTGGTGCCGGCCGTGGCGACCGCGGTGGAGACCCTGATCGGCGAGCTGGTGAGTGCCCAGCCGGTCCCGGTTCCGGCGTGAGACCGAGGTGAGCCGCGAATTCCGGCTGCTCCGGCCGATCACGCCGGGTGGCTGGCTGGCGATCATGCTGGCCTCGGTGCTGGCCGCGATCGCGGTGCGGGCCTTCAACCCCTGGCTGCTGCTGGTGGCCTGCGCGCTCGCCTCACCGGTGCTGCTGGCGCAGTTCCTGCGTCCCGACCTGAGATCGGTGTCGGTGTCGTTCCGTTCGCCGCGCCGCCTGGTCGCGGGCGACCAGGCCGAGCAGGTGCTGACCGTGCGCAACGACGGCCCGCGCAGCCTGCCCGGCCTCGGCGTGCTGCACCTGTGCCCGGGGCTGGCGCCGATCGCCTTCTCGGTGCCGCCGCTGGCCTCCGGCTGCCAGGCCGAGTTCGTGTTCGACCGGCGGGCGGTGCGCCGTGGCCGCGCCGTGGGGCACGAGATCCGGCTGGGTACCACCGCGCCGTTCGGCATGGCCCACCACACCCGGCGCATCCGCGTCCAGGCCGAGTTGGTGGTGCACCCGGCCCGGGTGCCGGCCGTCGAGATCGCCAGTGGTCACCTCACACCTGAGGACGCCGGGGGCGCCCGCGCCGTCCAGCCCGGTTCCGAACCCCACGCCCTGCGCGAATGGCGTCACGGCGACGACCTGCGCCACGTGAACTGGCGGGCCACCGCACGCCGCCCGCTGCCGGAGCAACTGATCGTGGTGGTGCCCGAGCCCGAGGTGGAGACCAGCCTGATGCTGGTCGTCACCGGTGCGGCCGAGGACGAGGACTGGGAGGACCTGGTGCGCCTGGCCGCCTGGTCGGCCTGCGCCGCCGCGGGCACGCACGCCGACGTGACCCTGCTGGCCCCCGGGGTGCCGGCCTGGACCGGCACCGACGAGCTGGAGATCCTGGACTGGTTCAGCACCCTGACCGGTGAGGGCTCCGCCCCCGACGAGACCGCGAGCCCGGACGGCGTGGACGTGGCCGAGTTCCAGCACGACGTGCGCACCCGCAGCGGGCCGGGGGTGATCGTGGTCGAGGCCACCACCCGCCCCTTCGGCCTGCACCAGGTCCCGGCCGGCGGCCTGCTGCGCGGTATCTCGACCGACGCCGTCACCGGAACCACCGACCCGACTGGGGAGGACCCCGCGTGAAGAACCTGGCCACGCTCGTCACCCTGGTCGCCGCCGCGCTCGGCCTGGGCCTGGCCGGGTTGCTCCCGGCCGTGGTCTGCCTGCTGGTGATGGCGCTGGTCGTGCTGGTCGGTGCGCTGGTGCCGGTCCGCTGGCCGCAGATCACCGAGGTGTCGTGGCGCCGCACCGGGCTGGCCGCGGTGGCGCTCGGCCTGGTCGTACTGGCCACCACGCTGACCGGGCCGCAGAACCTGCTCACCGGACGGCTCGACACCCCGCTCGCCAGCGCCGCCTCCGTGTTGGCCGTGCCCGAAGGGGTCCCGCTGGGGCTGCTGGCAGCCCTGGCGGCCGGGTCGCTGATCGCCGTCACCCTGGAACTGGGCCATCACCGCGGCGTGCAGTCCGGCCTGGTGCTGGGCACGGCCGTGCTCGGGCTGGCCTGCGTCGCGGCGCCCTCGGGGCAGCGGCTGCTGGTGCCGATCATCATCGGCTGGCCGGCCGCTCTGCTCGCCCTGACCCGGCTGACCGGCGAGCACCACCCGCCGCCGGAGGGTGTCCGGATGACCCTGACCGGCCCGCCGCACGCCCCCGCGGAGTCCGGCCTGGCCCCGGCGGTGCGCTGGCGGTTCGTGCCGGTGCTGCTGGCGATGACGGTCAGCTGCTGCCTCCTCGGCGCCGCCGCCGCGTCCGGTCTGGCCCGGATAGCCCAGAACTCCAGCTTCTCCGGCGGCGGTGGTGCCGCCACGAACAGCGCCCGGGCCTGGCAGAGCAAGTTCCTCGGCGGCCGGATGAACCTGAACTCCCGCGGCCCGCTCAGCGAGAACGCCGTGGCCGAGGTGCCGCTCGACGCCCCGGCGCACTGGCGCACCGCCACGCTCGACCGCTACAACGGCGTCGGCTGGGGCACCACCGGAACCGGCGGCATCAGCACCAGCCTGAGCCAAGGCGCCGACGGCGTGGAACTGCGCACCTCGGGCGATGATTCGGCGCAGACCGCCCAGACCCCGGACGACGGCAGCACCGGCACGGGCCAGCTCGGCAGCACCCGCAGCGACCGGGTGGTGATCCGGGGAAGCGGTACGGCGCAGGTGATCTCGCCCGGCCGGCTGGTCTCCGCGGACCTGCCCGGGGACTACGCCGAGCGCACTTTCGTCTCGAACGGTGACCGGGTGCTGCTGTCGGCGCAGGACAACGACGAGTACGAGGTCACCAGCCTGGTCTACCCCGACGTGTACCGCGAGGCGTCGCTCGGAACGGCGGCGGACGACGAGGTGGGCGTTTCGTCGTCCACCATTGACGAAAGGTGGCTCCAGGTGCCGGTGACGCTGCCGCAGCGGGTGCGTGACCTGGGCACCCAGCTGGCCGCCGGCGCCACGAGCCGGCTGGCGGCGGTGCGCGCGGTGGAGGCGCGGCTGGGCCGGATGATGACCTACACGCTCGACGCGCCGGTGCCGACCGGTGGGCAGGACGCGGTCGACTTCGCGCTCTTCGACTCCCGGCAGGGCTACTGTGAGCACTTCGCCAGCGCCGAGATCATGTTGCTGCGCTCGGCCGGGATCCCCGCCCGGATGGTGGTCGGCTACCTGGCCGACGGCTCCGACGTGGTCGACGGCGGGCGGCAGGTGATCCGCGGGGCGCAGGCCCACGCCTGGGTCGAGGTCTGGTTCCCGGACGCCGGCTGGGTCACCTCGGACCCGACCCCGGCGGGCGGCATCGGGCAGAGTTTTCTCCAGTCGGTGAACTCGGCGTTCAACCACGCGATGTCCGACCTGGCCGACGCCCTGGTGGCTTTCGCCACCGGTGTGGTCGGCCCGGTGGTGCTGGTCGTGGTGCTGCTCGTGCTCTGGCTGTTCCGGCGCGTCCTGATCGCCTGGTTCGTCCGGGCGCCCGGCATCATGACGGACGACGATCCGCCGCTCGATCCCGTCCTGCGAAAAGGCCTCGCCGATCTGGATTCCGCCCTGCTGCTCCAGGGCGTGCCGCGGGCCCCGAACGAGACACTCGTGGCCGTGCGCGACCGGGTGCTCGGGGACCGTCGCTACGCGGAACCGGACCACAGTGATCTTCTGGCGCAGAAGGCCGATCTGGAAAGGGCTTTCGACGTGCTCACCCGCGCCCTCTACGCCCGCACACCGCCCACCCCGGACGAGTGTGCCGGGGCGGCGGCGGTTTTCGGGCAGGAGGCGGAACGCCGCCGGGCCCAGGTGCGCGAGGGTCAGCCGGTGGTCAGCTTGGGGCAGTCCGCGCAGTTGATGTAGAGCGGGCAGGTGGTGAGGGCGCAGACCACCTGGTGCCCGGCCAGGCCGAGGTAGACCCGTTCCATGTGCACGGCCCGCGAGCCCTTGGCCAGTACCACGGCGTCCCGGTCCGGGCCGGCGTCGTCCAAAATTGACTTGACCTGGGCGAACGCCTCGCGGGCGGAGTCGGCGCTGTGGATGTCGGCGGCCGGCAGACCGTCGGCGGCGGCGCTCTCGCGCAACGGTGCGGCAGCCTCGCCCACGGTGATCAGGTGGGTGACGCCGACGGCGGCCTTGCGCCCGACCCGGGAGTGCAGCTCGTGCGAGAACTCGCCGAGCTCGCCCATCTGCCCGAGCACCGCCACCTTCACCGCGCCGGGCAGGCTGTCGAGCAGGTCGAGCGACGAGATCATCGCGTCCGGGCTGCCGTTGTAGCTGTCGTCGATCATCAGCAGCCGGTCGTCGATGCGGCGCAGCGACGCCCGGCCGGCCGGCGGCTGCACGCCGCGCAGGGCCTCGATGCTCTCGGACGGCGCCAGGTCGTAGACCCGCCCGACCGCCACCGCCAGCATGGCCGCGTAGCCGAAGTGCCGCCCGGCCGCACCGATGCTGAACGGCAGCGACTGGCCGTCCACCTCGATCAGGCCGCGGGTTCCGTGCTCGTCCACGGTGACGTCGACCGCGCGCAGGTCGTTGCCCTCGTTGAACCCGACCCGCACCACCGTGGCCGCGGCGGCGCCCGGCAGGCCCAGCGTGGTGCGGGTCAGCAGCTCGTCGTCACCGTTGATGATCCACGTGCCGCCCGGCCGGGTGTGGTTGAAGATGTCGGTCTTCTCGTCGGCCAGTGCCTGCTGGTCGGCGAAGTTGCCGAGGTGCGCGAAACCGACGTTGGTGACCACCGAGACGTCCGGCCCGACCAGCCCGGCCAGATGACCGATCTCGCCCGGGTGGTTGGTGCCGATCTCGGAGATCACCTGGGTGTGCGCGGGCTCGATCTGGGTGAGCGTGAGCGGCACGCCCAGGTGGTTGTTGAAGCTGGCCTTGTTCGCCAGGATCTCGAACTTGGCCTGGAGCACCTGCGCGATCAGCGTCTTCGCGGTGGTCTTGCCGGCCGAGCCGGTGACCGCGACGACCGAGGCGCTGCTGCGCCGCCGGGCGCGCGCGGAGGCGTCTTGCAGAGCGATCAGCGTGTCTGGCACCCGGATCACCGTGGCGTCAAGGGCTTCCAGCCCGGGCACGTCGGCCAGGGCACGACTGATCAGCACCCCGGTCGCCCCGGCCCGCACCGCGGCGGCGGCGAAGTCGTGACCGTCACGGGTGGGCCCGGGAATCGCGACGAACAGCTCGCCCCCGGTGATCTCCCGGGTGTCGACGCTCGCCCGGCCGAACTGCTCGGCGCCCCGCCGCACGACCTCGGCATCCCCGACCGCCTCGAGGACGTCGCCCACCTGGATCACAGAATCGTTCCCTCCACGCGAAATGCCGGACGGTCGATCCTACGGCGAGTCGGGACATGTCCCGGACGAGCCTATTGCAGCTGGGCCAGCTGCTGGAGATGCTCCTGGGCCCGGCGCAGGGCGATCAGCCCGGAGGCCGCACCCACCGCGAGCCGGCCGGCCTGCCACTCCAGCTCGGTGTCGTCGAGGTCGGGCGGCAGCCGGCGCGCCAGGTCGGCCACCTCGGCGATCTCCTGGCGCTGCCGGGCCAGGAAGTCCACGTCGACCACCGCGCCGTGCCCGGGCACGATCACCCGGCCCACCCGGTCCAGCAGCCGGGTCAGGGTGACGGCCCAGTCCAGCGGGTAGGCGTGGTCGAACGACGGCGGCGCCCCCTGCTCGACCAGGTCACCGAGGAAGGTGACGTCGGCGTCCGGCACCTCGACCACCAGGTCGTTGTCGGTGTGCCCACGGCCCGGGTGGTGCAGCACCACCTCGCGCCCGCCCAGGTCGATGCGGGCGTCCGTACCGACCAGCCGGTTCGGCAGCGTGATGGTGACCGCGTCGAGCTCGTCGGCCAGCACCTCCTCCCCGGACTCCCGCAGGAAACCGGAGATCTCGACCCGCTGCTGGAGCCCGGAGGTGGCCAGCTCGGCGTGACAGCGCTCGTGTGCCCAGATCTCGCAGTCCGGCTGGGCCTCGGCGAACACCGACGTGCCGAAGCAGTGGTCGAAGTGTGAGTGGGTGAGGGCCACCACGTGCGGCAGCCCGGTGACGGAGCGGACGGCGCGGTACAGCTCGCGGCCCTCACGCTCACTGCTGCGGGTGTCGACCACCAGGCAGTGGTCCTCGCCGAGGATCAGCCCGGCGTTGACGTCGAGGGTCTTGTTGCGGCGCACGAAGACCCGGTCGCCGATCTCGCGCCAGCGCCCCCAGGGGCCGTTGTCGTACGTCACCGCATGCGCTCGCGACGGGGGGCGTGCTCACCGACCCGGCATCTGTACCCGGGACCGCCCGCCACGGGGGATTCCGGGCTTCGGCGGTGGCTGTGGTGCAGGGTGAACAACTCGGCTCCCTCATTCAGGTCTCCGGGTCGGAGACCGCCGGCTGTTGCGACGACTACTGCCGGATTGTTACGCCGCTGTGGCGACAATCCGCATTGAGCACACAACGCAGCGTACGCCCGATCTGACCAATTATTGACACCGGGGGTGACTTGACAATTACGAAGGGCTCGCAATCCGAGTGTGGCGATTCGTCACCACATGCAAACGGTCGGACGCCCGCAGTGACGGCGTCAAGTGCCGTTCGGCGCTCGGCGCAGGTCAGGCGCCATCTTTCCGGATCCGCCGACGCACCGGCGGATGCCCGTCCCCCGGGTGCCGGGCGCCGCGGCGTACCTTCGGCACGCGGGCCCACCCGTGCCGGCATCCCGCGCGGCTCAGGCAGGATCTGTGCCGGGCCGTTCGCCGCTCGGCGGGCGGGAGGTGTTGATCTCGATGTCGAACCCGCCCACCGTATGACGGTAATCACTGGCGGGCATTCGTCAAGATCGTCCCACGGCCTCTAGGGTTCTCGAAACCAACTACGGTGGAGGGTCTTTCGCGCATGATCAGAACTGGCAAGGTGATGCTCGCGGCGGTCTGCGCGCTCGCGGTGCTCACCGCGTGCAGCGAGGGCGGGCGGGTGAAGCAGCCCGACGAGGGCGAGGGCGGCGCCGGTGACAACTCGGGCTACACGATCGCGATGATCACCCACGAGACGCCGGGCGACTCGTTCTGGGACACCGTCCGGGCCGGCGCGGAGCAGGCCGCGAAGAACACCGGGATCGACCTGAAATACTCCAACGACCCGGACGCCGGCAAGCAGGCCGTCCTCATCCAGAACGCCGTGGACAGCCGGGTCGACGGCATCGCCACCACCCTGGTCACCCCGGACGCCCTGGCCGGGTCGGTGAAAGCCGCCGCGGACGCGGGCATCCCGCTGGTCGGGCTGAACGCCGGCATCGACGACTACCAGCGGCTCGGCGCGCAGATGTTCTTCGGCTCGGACGAGACCGTGGCCGGCACCGCCGCGGGCGAGCGGATCGCCGCCGAGGGGGCGAAACATCCGCTGTGCGTGATTCACCAGGCCGGTTCGGTGTCGCTGGAGGCGCGCTGCGCGGGTGTCGCGTCCAAACTGCCGGGCACCGAGAACCTCCAGGTCAACGGCGCGGACGACGCGGCCGTGGTGAGCACCTTGCAGGCCAAGCTGGCGCAGGACGACTCGATCGACTACGTGGTCGGCCTGAGCGCCCCGATCGCCCTGGACGCGATCAAGGCGCTGGACGCCAGTGGCAGTGACGCTAAGCTGGCCGCCTTCGACCTGAATCAGGCCACGGCGCAGGCGATCCAGGACGGATCGCTGGAGTTCGCCGTCGACCAGCAGCCCTACATGCAGGGTTTCATGGCCGTCACGTCGCTCTACCTGAACCTCAAGAACGGCAACGACCTGGGCGGCGGTGAGGCGGTGCTGACCGGCCCGTCGTTCGTCGACGGTGACAACATCGACCAGATCCTGCCGTTCGTGCAGAACGGAACCCGCTGATGACCGAGACCCTGACCTCGGGCGGCAGAAGTCCCCGCGCCAGAAGGCTGTTCGCCCGCCCGGAGACCGGGGCGGCGGTGGCCGCGCTGGTCATCCTGGTGTTCTTCCTGGCGGTCGCGCCGGCCTTCCGCTCGGCCGACTCGTTCTTCACCGTGCTCTACCAGTCGTCCACCATCGGGGTGGTCGCGACCGGCGTGGGGCTGCTGATGATCGGCGGCGAGTTCGACCTGTCGGCCGGGGTGATGGTGACCACCGCGGGCCTGGCCAACTCGATGTTCTGCTGGTGGTTCGGCATCGACCTGTGGGTGGGGGCACTGCTCAGCCTGGCCCTCTGCCTGTTCATCGGGTTCCTGAACGGCTATCTGGTGATGCGTACCGGCATCCCCAGCTTCCTGATCACACTCGGCACCTTCTTCGTGCTCCAGGGCGCGAACCTGGGTCTCACCAAGGTGATCACCGGCTCGGTCACCGCGCCGGACATCTCTCGCATGGACGGATACGGCTTCCTCGGAAAGATTTTCGCCTCCAGCTTCGAGGTCGGCGGGGTCACCGTCTGGGGCACCGTGTTGTGGTGGCTCGCCTTCACCGCCCTGGCCGCCTGGGTGCTGCACCGCACCCGCACCGGCAACTGGGTGTTCGCGGTGGGGGGCAGCGCCGACAGCGCCCGGGCGGTCGGCGTACCGGTGGACCGCACGAAGATCGGCCTGTTCATGGCGGTCTCGTTTCTCGGCTGGTTCGCCGGCATGCACACGCTGTACCGGTTCAACACGCTCCAGGCCGGCAACGGTGTGGGCAACGAGTTCCTCTACATCATCGCCGCCGTGGTCGGCGGCACGCTGCTCACCGGCGGCTACGGCAACGCGATCGGCGTCGCGATCGGCGCGTTCATCTTCGGCATGACCAGCCTGTGCATCGTCTACGCGGGCTGGGACCCGAACTGGTTCAAGGCCTTTCTCGGCGTCATGCTGCTGCTGGCGGTGCTGGTCAACCTGTACGTCAAGGGGCTGGCCACCTCCGCCGGCCCGGCCCGGAAGGCGGAGGCTCCGTGAACCTGATCCAGATGACCGACGTGGGCAAGAGCTACGGACCGGTGCGGGCGCTGCACGGGATCAGCCTCGGGGTCGCGGCCGGCGAGGTGACCTGCGTGCTCGGCGACAACGGGGCGGGCAAGTCCACGCTGATCAAGATCATGTCCGGCCTGCATCCGCACACCGAGGGGCAACTGCTGGTGGACGGCGAGGAGCTGGTGTTCTCCTCGCCGCGTGAGGCTCTGGACCGGGGCATCGCCACGGTGTACCAAGACCTCGCGGTGGTTCCCCTGATGGAGGTCTGGCGCAACTTCTTCCTCGGCGCCGAGCTGCGCAGTGGCCGTTATCCCCTGGCCGGCCTGAGGATTCGCGAGATGCGCCGGATCGCCGAGGAAGAACTGCGCAAGATGGGCATCGCCGTCCACGACATCAACCAGCCGATCGGCACCCTGTCGGGCGGGCAGCGGCAGAGCGTGGCCATCGCCCGGGCGGTCTACTTCGGGGCCCGGGTGCTGATCCTCGACGAGCCGACGGCCGCGCTCGGCGTGAAACAGTCCGGCGTGGTGCTGAAATACACCGCCGCGGCCCGGGACGCCGGGCTCGGCGTCGTGTTCATCACCCACAACCCGCATCACGCCTATCTGGTCGGCGACCACTTCGTGGTGCTGAAACGCGGCCGCATGCACCTGGACTCGCGGCGCGATGCGATCACGCTGAACGACCTGACCCAGGAGATGGCCGGCGGGGACGAACTCGACGCGCTGGCCCACGAGCTGCGCCGGGAGGACCCCGCCTGACCGGTCCGCTGCGCGTCGCCCTGGTCGGCGTCGTCCACCATGATCTGTTCCTGCCCGAGCTCGTCGCCGCCCGCAGGATCATTGCTCCCGGCGAGCCGGGCGCAGTGCGGGCTGGCACGGTGGAGAGCATCCCCGGCGCGCCGGTGCCGACCGAACGCGCCGGTGCCTCCACCGTCTGACCAGGGGCGTGGCGGCGCCGGCCGATCCGGGCCTGCCCGCGTTCTCACCGGTGGCGCGCGGAAGACTGTTCCCGCCGCCGGTCTAGACCACGGCGTAGGCCCGCAGGAATGTGTCCACCCCGGCCCGCACCGCCGCCTCGAAGTCTTCGGCGCTGATTCGCTGGGTGCCCAGAACGGTCAGTTCAGGCAGCTCGGCGTTGGCCAGCACGACGAATTGCCGTGCCGCCGTGCCGGGTTCGCCGATGTGCAGGTATCCGGCGTTGCCCAGCATCGCCATCCGCCCCGCCAGTGCCTCGTGGACCGGTCGGACCGCCCGGGTCTGGACCAGTTCGAAAATGTCCGGGTCGCGCCCGATCTCGGCCACGATCATCCGGTCCAGAAACACCGAGCACGGGCTGAGTGAGCAGTCGGCCAGGGCCAGGCCGAGCTGGTAGAGGCTCTCCCGCCAGCCGTCCGGCGTCAGGTCCATCGCCAGGATGGCACCCAGCGACGCCTCGTTCTGCTGCTGCGCCGAGTCGGCCACGGACTCCCGGAACAGCTGGTCCTTGCCACCGAAATGGCTGTACACGGTCGGTTTGGAGACGCCCGCACGGGAGGCGATGGCGTCGATGCTGGCCCGCTCGTAACCGTCTTCGCCGAAGATCGGCGCGGCGGCGTCGAGGATGTCGCGTCGTCTGTTCCGAGGTGCCACGCAGTTGATTCTAGAACCAATTTCCTCTGACGTCCCGGGCAACACGTCCGCACTTGGCGGTTGGATTGGTTTAACTCATCGGTTTAGTTTGACTGCCATGGCAGTCAAGGAAGCTGACTGGCGGCCGCTGGCCGCAGTGGCCGGCGCGGCCCTGCTCGTGGTGCTCGACGGCACCGTTGTGGCGGTCGCCCTGAACTCGCTCGCCACGTCGTTCCAGGTCCGGCTCGACCAGGTGGTCTGGGCCACCACGGCCTATCTGCTGGCGGTCGCCGCCGTGCTCCCGGTGCTGGGCCGGCTGACGGCTCGGCTGGGGGCGCGCCGGGTGTTCGTGATCGGGTTGCTGGTGTTCCTGGCCGGTTCCGGGCTCACGGCGCTGTCCTGGTCGGTGCCCGCCCTGGTGCTGTTCCGGGTGGTGCAGGGCCTGGGCGGCGGCCTGGTCGAGCCGACCGCGATGACGCTGGCGGCCGGCCTGGCCCCGGCCGGCCGGATGGGCCGGGTGATGGGTGTGATGTCGACGGTGGTCAACGTCGCGCCCGTGCTCGGCCCGCTGGTGGGTGGTCTGCTGCTGGAAACCGGCCACTGGCAGTGGATCTTCGTGATCAACCTGCCGCTCGGCCTGGTGGTGCTGGTCGCCGTCCTGGCCGCCACGCGTGCGGATCCGATCATGCCGGATCCGGCCCGGGCAGAGCCGTCCGACGCGCCACGGCCTGACCTGCCACGGCCTGACGCGTCGCGGGCCGATGTGCCGGGTCTGGTCATGCTCACCGCGGGTTTCGTGGCGGTGTTGCTGGCCCTGAACCGCTCCGGCGAGGGCGGGGCCGACCCGGCCGTGGTGCTGATCGGCCTGTCCGGAGCGGCGCTGCTGGTGCTCTACGTGCCGTACGCGCTCCGGCTGCATCGTGCGCCCGCTCTCGACCTGCGGCTGTTCGCCCGTCCCGGCTTCGGTCCCGGCCTGGGCGTCATGGGCCTGGTCGGGCTGGTGATGTACAGCCAGATGGCGTCGCTGCCGCTGTTCGCGGCCGAACGTTTCGGCCTGGCCGGGCTGAGGCAGGGCGTGCTGGTCAGCGCCCTCGGGATCGGTCTGCTGGTGTCGATGAGCGTGGGCGGCCGGCTGAGCGACGGCGTCGGGGCCCGGCCGCTGGTGCTGAGCGGTTCGGTCGTCACCCTGGCGGGCGCCCTGGTGTTCGCCGCCGCGCACGCCAGTCTGCCGCCGGCCGCGCTCTACGCGCTGTTCGTGGTGATCGGCCTCGGCTTCGGGGCCACGGCGGCGCCCACCGTGGCCGGTGTGTTCCGGCTGCTGGGGCCGGGGGAGCAGGCCGCGGGCAGCACCGCGCTCTTCATGACGGTGCAGTTCGGCGCATCCCTCGGGGTGACACTGCTCGGCCTGCTCCAGACCGTCACGGACGACTGGGTGCGCTGGTTGTTCCTGGTGGTCGCGCTGGCCCAGGCGGCGGTTTTCGCGCTCGGGACGCGGCTTTCCGCGGATGTTTCACATGAACCCGATCAGGTCTTGTCGACCAGTGGGCAGCCTCCGCACTTGTCTTCGTCCTGACGGTAGAACAGGCAGCACATGCCGCGCACCGGGTCGAGGTACTGGACGGCCAGCTCGGTGCGGGCGAACCGGACGGTGCCCCGCCGCCGGATCGGCGCCCCCTCGGCCACCAGCGCGTCGAGGAAGAGCTGCCCGGCCGCACGGCCCGCCTCCTGGTCGCCGCCGGCCAGCAGCGGGCTCTTGGTGGCGGGCCCCAGCACCGAGTCGGCCACCTGGTTCCACATCGCGACCTTGCCGTAGCGGGTGTGTGCGTGGATCCGCTCGATCAGCGGGGCGAGCGTGTCGTGGGCTCCGCGGGCGGCCCAGGCTGCCAGGGCCGGCAGGTCTTCAGCGGTGGTGACGCCGGACGATCCGGCCAGCGGGTCGGAGGGGAGGACGGCGAGACGCCGGGAGCGCACGGCGATCTGCTGCACCAGCCCGTCGTCGTCCAGGCGCATCATCAGGGACGCCGGGCCGGTGTCGTAGGCCTGACCCGCCACCGCGATCGCGATACCCAGCCGGCCTGCGGCCGCGTAGCCCAGGCTGCCGATCAGCCGGGCCCCGAGCACCGCCGGGCCGTGGTTCAGGTGCGGGCCCTTCGACGCAAGCATGGCTTGGAGCACCTCACCCGGAGTGAACCACCGGCCCGTCGCGGTGACCGGGTCGAACGGCGGTGCCGCATAGGAGTGGGGCGATGCCGGATCGAGCTGGGTGAGGCGGTCGGCCAACGTCGCTACCTGGTTGACACTGGTCACTGCATGTGAAGTGTGGGTAGCTCGGTGGCATGCCGTAATGGCATTGTGAACTGCCATGACGGCGCCTCCTTCGAGATCTCCGGAATCACTGCGCGCAACCACTATAAGGTAAGGCTAGCCTTATGGATGCAGAAGGCAGGCGTCGTCTCAACGGGGGTCCAGGTGTTGCCGGAAGTGTTCGTCACCTTCCCGTCGGGTGCTGCGGGCCCGGTCTTGAGGGCGGAATCGGGTGACACTCAGTCATGGCGCGTCGGCGTTGTGCCAGGTCGGGCCGGTGAGTGCGACCGGGGTACGCGATGGGCGCTGTCCGGCGCGGCGCGGCTCGTGCTGGAGTGATCCACATGGTTCCTGTTGTCCTGCTCGCCCGTAACCCCACGGACTCCGTCACCCACGGGCTCCTCCCTGCCGCCCACGACCTGGGTTTTCCGGTCCGGGTGCTGACCGACGACCCGGATGCGCACCGGCGGGCGTACGCCGGTGCCGCCGACCGGATCGGTACTCCGGAAGTGCTGGCGTGCAACGTGTTCGACGTCCGTGCCGTGCTCGCGACGATCGAGACCACCGGAACGCCGTCGGCGGTCATCAGCAACAGCGACCACCTCCAGGTGCAGACCGCCCTGGTGGCCGACTATCTGGGCCTGCCGGGCAAGGACTGGCGTTCGGCCCAGCGGGCCCGCGACAAGGGCCTGATGCGCGCGCGGCTGCGTGCCGGCGGCCTCGACGACACCTTCTGCCGCCGTCTGGTGCCCGGCGATGCGGAAGCTCCTGCGACGGACGATGCTCAAGTTCCTTTCCCGGTGGTGCTCAAACCCGCAGAAGGCGTGGCGAGCGAGGACGTCGTGCTGGTGCGCGACCGCGCCGAACTGGCCGAACGGGTAAGGGAAATCAGGTCACGGCGCGATGGCGACCTGCTGCTCGAAGGGCTGCTCGACGGTCCGTTGCACACCCTGGAGACGTTGGGAGACGGTGAGCGACTGCGCGTGCTCGGCGGCTGGCAGACCCGGGTGTCGCCGCCGCCGTACTTCATCGAGGAGCGCCTGACCTGGAACCCGCAGCCGGATCCTGCTGTGGTGACGTCGGTGCTGGACCAATTGACGCAGCTGGGTGCGGGTTTCGGGGCGTGTCACACCGAGTTCGTGGTCACGGAACGGGGGCCCCGGCTGGTCGAGGTCAACGACCGGCTGATCGGCGACCACTGCGACTTCGCGATGGCGCGGCTGATCGGTGAACCCTTGTTCCACAACCTCTTCCGGTTGCTGATCGGCGAGCCGCTGAAGGACCCTGAGGTCGCCCCGGTGCACCGCGCCGGCCTGGTGCACTGGATTCTGGTGGACGGCGACGGCGAGTTGCGCCGCGCACCGCAGGCATTCAGCGAGACCCGGGGGGAGTATCGGCTGGATTACCGGCCGATGCAGGCCGTCGGCACGAAGGTACGGGTGACCGGCACGAACCGGGACTACCTGGGTTCGGTCACGGTCACCGGCCCCGACGCCGCGGGCGTCGAGGCCGTGACGGCGGAGTTCGTGTCCGGCGGCCACTGGGTGATCGGGTGAGGCCGCAGCGGCGGTCCGCCCCGCCCCAGGTGCCGGACTGGGAACGTGACCTGGTGCTCCGCCTGGGCACGGCGTTGTTGCGTGAGGACGTCGCGGGGCTGCGCAGCCGGGCCGAACTCCTGCCGGTGGCGCGGGCGCGGGTGGCCGGGCAGCCTTCCGGACCCCGCTCGGCCATCGGCTGGACCCGTCGCGAGGAGAGCCGGCAGACGCAGCCCGACCTGTGGCTGGCCCTGAATGGGCTGCGGATGCCGGTGCGGGTCGGCTCCCCGGCCCGCGGTGACCTGATGAGCGACCTGGTCATGCGGGAGCCACGGGTGATCCGGGTCAGCCCGACCGGCCGGTCCGAGGCCTCGCGGCTCGGCGCGGTGATCCGCGCGGTGCAGACCGAGCTGCTCGCCGGCGTGGCGCCCGACCTGGCGCGGGAGTTCCGGGCCGGTTTCCAGGCCTTGCTGACCGAGGCCCGGGCCGCGGCGCTGGGGGCGGGTCTACGGCATCGCAGGCGGTCCGTGGTGCTGGGGGAACTGCGTACGGCGTGGCCCGAGGCGGGGACGACGGTGGCCGGCTCCGTGGTGGGTGGGGCCGCCGACGAGGTCACGGCCGAGTCCTGGCGGGTGGCCGAGGCTCTCGCCGCGCACCGGGACCATCCGGTCTACCCGTTCTCGATCGCCCGGGTCGGCCTGGACCGAAACAGCCTGCGCCGCTGGGCTCCCGAGCACGCGCCGCGATTCGGTCTGCGCTGGGTGTCCGTGCCGCGTGAGCAGGTAGCCACATCGGGCGATCTCCCGGCGTGGTGGCCCGAAACCGCGCCGTTCGACCCACTTCCCGCCGTGCCGCTCGCGGCCGAACCGCCCCCGGGCCGCCTGGCCCTTCCCGTGCACCCGGCGATGTCTCCCGAGCTGCTGGGACAGGTCCTGTCCGGCATCTCCTGGCAGCCTCTTCCCGCCCCCAGACTCCAGGTGCGGCCGACCCTCTCGATGCGCACCGTGATGCCGGAGGCCGACCCGTCGGTCCACCTCAAGGTCCCGCTGCCGATGCGCACCCTGGGCCGGCTCAATCTGCGCCTGGTCAGCCGCGCCTCGCTGGCCGACGGCGCGGTGCTCACCCACAGCCTCCGGGCACTGCTGGAGCGGGACGACCGGTTCCGCCACACCGTGCTGACCGCCGACGAGAGCACCTGGCTGCACGCGGACCCGCACCTGGCGGTCCTGGTCCGGCGCTGGCCACGCCTGCCGGGCGCCCGGGTGGTACCGGTGGCCGGACTGACAGCCCGGGGCTGGGACGGGCGCATGCTCATCGACGTCCTCAGTCGGGAGTTCTTCGGCGGCGATCTGGACGCACTGCTCGATACCTACCTGCGCACGCTCCTGACCTGGCAACTCGCCCTCTGGCTGCGCTACGGCATCGTGCACGAGGCGCACCCGCAGAACGTGCTGGTGGTGCTGGACCGACCGTCCGGCCGCCCTCGCCTGCGCCTGCTCCTGCGTGACCTGGACAGCTGCCTCGTCGACCCGGAGCTGGCCGGCCCCGCGCTGGGGGAGGCCGCCCCGGGCGGGCTCACCGATCACCGGCTGATCTCGAAGGACCCCGTCGACCTGGCGGCCATGTTCGTCACCACCACGCTGCACCAGTGCGTGGCCTCGGTGCTGATCGAGACCGCGACCGGGACGGACCGGCCGGTCGCCTCCCTGCTCGCCAGGGTCAGGCCCCTGCTGCGGGAACTGGCCGAGGAGCACCGGACCGCACGTGACACCGCACTTCTCACCTCAGGAATCATCAGGGCGGAGAGACTTCCCGTGAAACGGACCCTGACCGCCGCCACCCTGCTGCCGAAATCACGCACCGGAGCTGCCGACGTGAACAAGTTCTACGGCGCCGACGCGCCCAGTTATCTGTGAACGCCCGCACGACACCGGCCCTGTCGCCGGACCGCACGGAACTCCGGCTGGTCGACCACACCGCCCGGGACCCGGACGCCGACGCGATCACGATCGTCGCGCTGCTGAACTGCCTGGTCCGGGAGGTGTCCGGACCGGCCGGCGCGGTGGAGCCGGACGGCACCGACCGGGCCCGCATCCGGCTGGAGAACACCGGCCGGCTGCTGACGGCCGACCTCGGCCGGCCGCTGGGTGATGTTTCCCGTGGAACATCACCCCCGCGCTTCACCGGTGCGGTGCACCTCGTCACCGATCGTGAAAACCGGCTCGGGTGGCGGGAACTGCTGACCCTGGTGGATGCCGAGCTGACCGCCGTCACCGGCTCCTCGGCCACTCACCTGACCGGGCAGATCGAGTCGTCCCACCGGCTGCTGACCGAGGCGCTGCGGCACCGGCCCCCGGCCTCCGCCACCGACACCGCCTCGGCCTACCTGGACCTGGAGCAGTCGCTGCTGGCCGGGCACCGCTACCACCCGGCACCCAAGGCGCGCTCCGGGCGTCCCGAAGAGGTGTTGCGGTACGCGCCCGAGCTGGGAGCCCGGTTCCAGCTGCACCACCTCGCGGTGCGGTCCGAACTGTTCCGGGCGGTCCAGGCTCCCGGCCCGGTGATGACGCACGACGTCGCCCCGGCCGGTTACCGGCTGCTGCCCGTGCACCCCTGGCAGCACGCCATCCTGTCGCGCGGCGAGGAACTGCCCGCCGCCCTGGCCGACGGCCGGGCGATCGACCTCGGACCGAGCGGTCCATGGATGCGCCCCACCTCGTCGGTGCGCACGGTGGCCGCCGACGGCTCAGGTTTCGTGAAACTCAGCCTGAGCGTGCTCATCACGAACTGCCTGCGGATCAACTCCTGGCACGAGGTGCAGGCCGCGGTCGGGCTCGCCGGACTGCTCGAGCCACTGCGACGCGAGCTGGCCGCCCGCTTCCCGGGGACCGTGCTGCTGCGCGAGACCAGGGGGATCACCGCCGACCTCGGCCCGGGCACGGCCGACCAGCTCGGCGTGATCTACCGGGAGGGACTGGCGGGCCGCCTGCGTGCGGGCGCGCTGCCCGTCCCCGCGGCCGCGCTGGCCGAGCCGGTGCCGCACCCGACACTGGCGGCTCTGCTCGACCGGCTCTCCGCCGACCGGGCCCTGCTGCTCGAATGGTGGCGGCGCTACCTGCGGCACCTGCTGCCGCCGGTGCTGTACGCCTATGCCCGGCACGGCGTGGTGTTCGAGGCGCACCTCCAGAACGTCGTGGTGGCCCTGGCCGGTGACGGCATGCCGGTCCAGCTGGTGCTGCGTGACCTGGAGGGCGTCAAGCTGCTGACCGAGCGCCGCGCCGGCGACCTGGCCGCCATGCCCGAGCCGGTGCGCGGGCACGTCGGCACCCCGGCCGGGCGCGGCTGGGACCGGGTGGCCTACTGCCTGCTCGTCAACCACGTCGGCGGCCTGATCGCCGCGCTGGCCGACCGGGACCCGGGTGCCGAGCAGGCGCTCTGGGACGCCGTTCGTGACGCGCTCCGCGAGGTCGAGCCGTTCGACGAGCTGGAGGCCGTGCTCGCCGGTGAGCCGGTGCCGGCCAAGACCAACCTGCTCACTCGCTGGCGGGCCGCCGCCGACCGGGACAGCGGCTACGTGCCGCTGCACCTGCCTCTGGGTTGACCCCCGCGTCAAGCAGAACTGGCCCTGCCGGAAGGATTTCCGACAGGGCCAGTTCTGATGGGCTACTGACTGACCGGGAAGAACAGCTGCGTGTAGCGCTCGCTGGTGGCCGCGTAGAAACCCTCGGGCCACTTGCCCGCAGCCGGCTCGGCAGCGGTCTCGCCGGAGCCGGAGCCCAGCACCCCGCTGCCCCGGATGATGTACTTGTCGCCGTTGGTGATCAACGCCATCTTGGCCTCGCTGGCGGTGGTGTTGTTGCCGCAGCGCGAGGACCAGCCCACGATCACCTCGGCGTAGCCGTCGCTGTCGAAGTCGCGGATCTGCATGATCTGCGAGTCCTGCTTGGCGAAGGCGGCCTGCCCACCGGCCCGGCCGCTGTTGCACTGCGGCAGGTCGGGGTCGGTCATCGAGCGCAGCACCCTGGGGTCGCCGCCGTCTTCGAGCCCGGACGCCTGCACCACCTTCAGGGTGGTCTTCTGCTTCGACGAGGGGACCTTGATCGCGGCGACCAGGTTGAGACCGTTCTTGTCTTCCCACTGGAACGCCTCGACCACTGTGCCGCCGGCGCTCGCCCCCGCCTTACGCAGCAGGTTCTGGGCCTTGAGCTGCTTGACCGACTTCAGGCCGGTGGCGTCTTTACCGGTCAGGGTGGTGGTCGGGTCGGGTGCGCTGGTGGTGTTGTCGCTGTTGCCCCCGCCCAGGCCGCTGAGCAGCGCGACCAGCACGATCAGCAGCACGACCAGTCCACCGGCCACACCGAGCAGCACGAACCGGGCCTCCGGCTTCTGCACGCTGAGGAACCGCTGGAGCGGGCTCTCCGGACCGTCGGCGCCGGGCTGTGCGGCTGGGCGGGGAGCCGGGGCCGGCTTGGCCTGGGGGGCCTGCGGGGCACGCCCCTGCCGGGCCAGTTCCTCGTCGGGCAGCGGGATCGGGCCGCTGAACGTGGCCCAGATGTCGCCGTTCTGCGGCGGGGCGTAGGCGTTGCGGTCGGCCGGCACCGCGGCGCGCCGGCTCACCGGGTTCTTCGGTGGCTTGGGCGGCTTCGGCGGGGCGGGCGGCGGCTCGGGAGCTGCCACCCGGCGGACCGGTGACCTCGGCGGACGGGGAGCGGGCGGCGGCACGGCCGGGGACTGCGGGCCGGCCGGCGACCCCGCGGAGCCCGGGTCGTACGGCTGGTCCAGGTCGTCGCCGATCAGCGGGAGCGGCATGGTGCTGGCCGCGTTCTGCGGATGGCTACGCGGATCCGCCGGCGCCTGCGGAACCGGGGTCGACTCGGCCCACCCACCCTGCGACGGCACACCGGAATCCGGCGCGGCGTAGGGCGGATCGGCCGGCGCGCGGCCGGTCTGCTGTGCGTTCCAGGAGGGAGCGAAGTCGGCCGGTGGCATGACCGCCGGCTGAACGGGCTGGGCCGGACGCGCCGGAGACGGCTGGCCCTGTGGCGACTGATCGGTCGCCCCGGGCCGGTAGATCTCCGTGTCGTACGGGTCGGACCCCTCTTCGGTGTCCTGGGACGGTCCGGAGGGTCTGGGTGAGGTGTCGCGGTCTTCGTCGCGAGTCTGCACCCGACCTGGCTCCGGCGGGCGGGTCCACCAGGGCCCCTGCTCGTCGTCCACGTGCCGTTACCCCTTCCACAGCCACTTCGAACCACCGACCGCCGGCTGTTTCCGGCAGACGGCTCACGTGGCTCTCGACCAACGTCGATCCTCCCACGCTCACCTGGGTCTTGCTGCCCGCCGCCCGCATGTGCGGTCAGGAGAACCGCTGGAGCACGAGTCCGGGCTAGGACCGAATACTTTCAGTCACCGTCCGGAAGGACCAGGTTGAGAACCATGCTCACGAACGTCACCACTACCGCGGCGCCGATCGCGGACCAGAAAAAATCATCGATCGTGAACGAGATGTTCAACTGGTCCGACAGCCACGCCACGAGCTCCAGCATCAGGGCATTGACGACGAAAGCGAACAAACCCAGTGTGAGGATGTAAAACGGCAAAGAAAAGAGCTTCACGACCGGTTTGATGATCGCATTCACCACACCGAAGATCGCCCCGACCACGACCAGGGTCAGGACGGTTTTCCCGGTACTGTCGCCAGACACCTCGACGCCCGGCACGACCGCGGTGGCGACCCAGATCGCCACCGCATTCACCAGAACTTTGATCAGGATGCTGTCCACTGGCGGAATCCTGCCAGAGCCGGCCATGCTTCACGACGCCCGAATCGTCACCGGCCGACACTTCTGCGTGATCGAGAAGAGTTTCCGGTGGTCCAGCGGGTGTCGCGAGTGCCGGACGAGGCCATCGCGACAACGGTGAGGATGAGCACGTCACCGGAACCGAACGGACCGGTCCGGTGAATCGGCGGCGCAATCACCGGGACTTCACCGGAAAACCACATGGGTGTGGACCGGGCGATCCATCCGACTCTTGCCGGACCGACCGGTCCGTCCCGGAGAAGCTGCGACAGGCGTCCCTGATCGGACCGGTCGGCCCGGACCCGAACGTGATCCGGACGTGATCCGGACGCGCTGTGGACCGGTCGGTCCGGACTTGGACGCGATCTGGACCGGTCGGCCCGGATCACGCACATGAGCGGGCCGGTGCACCCCGGCGTCGCGGTGTGGACCTGCCGAACTCGGCCCGCTGAGTTCAGGCGGCCCGGCGATCGGGGGCGGGCCACTGTCCGGGCAGGCCGCAACGACGGCCGGTGATCCGGCCGCCGTTCTTCGGGTCACGTGCCTGGTGGACGACGAGAGAGCCCGCTCCCCGCGTCACCGGTTCCGCCGGCGCACCGTCATTCCGCCGCCGCGCGGGCCTGGAGACCGGACTGCGTGCGCAGTTTCTCCTCGGGCAGGAACCAGCTCAGCAGGAAGGCCAGCACCAGCACCGAGGCGCCGATCAGGAACACCAGGTGCATCGAGTCGGCGAAGCCCTCCAGCACCGGCCGGGCCAGCGCCGGGTCGAGCTGGGTGATGAACGAGGAGTCGTCGATCGACAGACCACCTGCGTCGTGCTTCGTCACCAGGTTCACGATCGGCGCGTTGGCCGGGTCGGACGTCACGGACGGGTTCTTCAGCGCCTGGCTGAACGCCGAGCCCGGGTCGGCCGCGGCCTCGCCGATCCGGTCGGAGATGTTGCCCGCCACCGACCCGAACAGCACCGACAGGAACACCGCGGTGCCCAGCGTGCCGCCCATCTGCCGGAAGAACGTGGCCGACGAGGTGGCCACGCCCATGTCGCGGGGCGGCACCGAGTTCTGCATGGCCAGCACCAGCGTCTGCATGTTGAAGCCCAGCCCCAGGCCGAAGATCAGGGCGAAGCAGCCGACCACCACGATCGGGGTGTCCACTTTCATGGTGGCGTAGAGGAACATGCCGAGGGTGAAGAGCACCGAGCCGGCGATCGGAAACACCTTGTACCGGCCGGTCTTCGAGATGAACTGGCCGGAGACGATCGAGCCGGTCATCATCCCGGCGGTCAGTGGCAGCATCAGCAGGCCGGACTCGGTGGGCGAGTGCTCCTTCACGATCTGGAGGTAGAGCGGCAGCGCGGCCAGGCCGCCGAACATGCCCATGCCGATGATCAGGTTCAGCGTGGACCCGATGCTGAAGGTCCGGTTGCCGAACAGGCGCAGCGGCAGCAGGGCGTCGTCACCGATGCGCCGCTCCGCGGTCACGAAGGCCAGGAAACCGACCACGCCGATCACGTAGCAGGCGATCGAGCCACCGCTGCCCCAGCCCCATTCGCGGCCCTGCTCGGCCACCATCAGCAGCGGCACCAGCATGACCGCGAGGGCCAGGGCGCCGGCCAGGTCGATGCGGTGCTCGCGCCGGGTGTGCGGGATGTGCAGCACCCGGGCGACCACGGTGAGCGCCACGATGCCGATCGGCACGTTGATCAGGAACACCCAGCGCCAGCCGCTGACCCACAGGATCGTGTCGGCACCCGCGAAGAACCCGCCGACCAGGGGGCCGAGCACGCTGGACGAACCGAACACGGCCAGGAAGTAGCCCTGGTAGCGGGCTCTCTCGCGGGGCGACACGATGTCGCCGACGATGGCCAGCGCCAGCGAGAACAGACCGCCCGCGCCCAGTCCCTGGAACGCCCGGAAGGCCGCCAGCTGGTACATGTCCTGGGCGAACCCGCACATCGCCGAGCCGACCACGAACAGCGAGATCGCGGTCAGGAAGAACGGGCGTCTGCCGTAGAGGTCGGACAGCTTGCCGTAGAGCGGGGTGCTGATCGTCGAGGTGATCAGGTAGGCCGTGGTCACCCAGGCCTGGATGCTGAGGCCGTCCAGGTCGTCGGAGATGGTGCGGATGGACGTCGAGACGATGGTCAGGTCCAGCGCCGCCAGCAGCATGCCCATCATCAGGCCGCTGATGATGACGACGATCTGGCGGTGAGTGAGCGCCGTCGCGGCACCGGGTTCCGGCGTGGTGCCCGGATCGGCCGTCATCTGCCCGGGTTCCGGCTCCGGTGGTGTCGGGGTGGACATCGGGCTCCTCATGATCGGGTCTGGGCGGTGCGCGGGCATGGCGGTGCCGACGTCGGTCAGGGGGGCATCGGCGGATCGGGGCCGGGGAGTAAGTCCCGGCGCCGTGACGGTGCGGTGATTGTGTCAGGCAACGGCTCGGCGCAGGACTGACAGACCCCCGACGTACGCTTCCGGGCATGCGCGTACACGTGCTCCAGCTGGCCTACGGCGACGACGAGCCGGTCGCCGAGCGGGTGCGGCGGGCCGAGGCCCTGGTCGCCGCCCAGTCCGGTGCCGACCTGGTGGTGCTGCCCGAGCTCTGGGCGCCCACCGGCTTCGGTTACCGCCGCTGGCCCGGCGCCGCCGAGCCGCTCGACGGGCCCACGGTCACCGCGATCGCCCGGGCCGCCCGGCACATCGGCGCCTACGTGCACGCCGGGTCGATCATCGAGGCCGCGGCGCCGCACGCCGACCGGGGCCCCGACGGGCGCGGTCTGTGGAACACCTCGGTACTGATCGCCCGCGACGGCACGCCCCTGGTCAGTTATCGCAAGGTGCACCGGTTCGGGTTCGCCGCGGGTGAGCCCGACCTGATCGAGGCCGGCACCGAGCTGGTCACCGTGCCCCTGCGGGCCGGCGGCCACACCGTCACCGCCGGGCTGGCCACCTGTTACGACCTGCGCTTCCCCGAGCTGTTCCGGGGCCTGACCCAGGCCGGGGCCGGGCTCTTCGTGGTGCCCGCCGCCTGGCCGGCGGCCCGGGTGGAGCACTGGCGGCTGCTCGGCCGGGCCCGCGCGGTGGAGAACCAGGCCGTCGTGGTTCAGTGCAACACGGCCGGCACCCACGCGGGCACCAGAATGGGTGGGCACAGCCAGGTGGTCTCGGCCACCGGTGAGGTGCTGGCCGAGGCCGGTGACGACGAGACCGTTCTCGTCGCAGACGTCGACCTGGCCGGGATCGGCACGTACCGGGAACAGTTCCCGGTGCTGGCCGACCGGCGACTGTAGATCTAGCGGCCCCCGGGTGAAGTGGATGACGACCAGGTGAGCAGTACGACGACGACCCCCCGCACGGCCGGTGGGCGTGGCGCGGGCGGGGTGGACCCGGCACTGGCCGGCCGGATGGCGGCGGTCGGCACCGTCCTGGTCGTGCTGGCCCTCGGCACGGCCGGTGCGGCGGCCGCGGGTTCCGGCGCGGTCGCGCCGAGCATCCTGCAAGACGCCGGGCCGCTGGTGCGCTGGGGCCTGATCTTCGCCCGGGTGATCGCCGACATCGCCGGCTCGGTCACGGTCGGCGTGCTGCTGCTGACCGCGGTGGCGCTGCCGGTGGGCAAGCAGGGCCAGGCACACCGCCCGGCCTTCCTGATCGCCGCGGCCGCCGCCACGGTCTGGGCCCTGGCCGCGATCGCCCTGCTCGTGTTCAATCTGGCCGACGTGCTCGGATCGTCCATCGACAGCCCGGGTTTCGGCAGTCAGCTGGTGGCCTACACCCGGGACATCGACCTGGGCCGCGGACTGGGCCTGACCGCGGCCGGAGCCGCGGTGATCGGCCTGCTCGCGGCCGGTGCGGTCAAGACCACCTCGGCCGCCTGGCTGGCCGGCGGGTCGCTGGCCGCGCTGGTGCCGACCGCGCTGAACGGCCATGCCAGCAGCAGCGCCGACCACCAGACCGCCGTCACCAGCCTGGGCCTGCACCTGGTCGGCGCCTCGGTGTGGGTCGGCGGCCTGGCAGCCCTGCTGCTGCTCGCGCCCACCCTGAAGACCGGGGTGCTGGCCGACGCGGCGCAGCGCTACTCCACCTTCGCGCTCTGGTCTTTCCTGGCGGTCGCCGCGTCCGGCCTGATCAACGCCTGGCTGCGGATCGGCAGCCTGGGCAACCTGGGCAACAGCTACGGCCTGCTGCTGCTCGGCAAGACCGTGGCGCTGGTGCTGCTCGGCCTGTTCGGCTACCGCCACCGCGCGTCCACGCTGCCCGACCTGGCGGCCGGCAAGCGGGGCGCCTTCACCCGCCTGGCCGTGGTCGAGCTCGGCATCATGGCGATCGCCTTCGGCCTGGCCTCGGCCCTGTCGCGCACGCCCCCGCCGAACGCCGGTGAGCCCACCCTCGACATCGCCCAGGCCGTCACCGGTTACCCGATGCCGCCGGAACCCACCGCGGCCCGCTGGATCACCCAGTGGCAGCCCGACCTGATGTGGGTGCTCATCGCCGGCGTCGGGCTGGTCGCCTACCTCACCGGCGTGTACCGGCTGCGCCGCCGGGGCGACGCCTGGCCGGTGGGCCGCACCGTCGCCATCCTGCTCGGCCTGGCCGTGCTGGTGTACACCACGTGCAGCGGCCCGGCGGTCTACGGCCGGGTCACGTTCAGCGGTCACATGGTCATGCACATGATGCTCTCGATGATCGTGCCGCCGCTGCTGGTGCTCGGCGCCCCGGTCACGCTGGCCCTGCGCACCCTCGCGGTGCGCAAGGACGGCAGCCGCGGCCCGCGCGAGTGGCTGCTGATCGTCACCGAATCCCGTTACCTGCGGCTGATCTCGTTCCCGCCGGTGGCGGCCGCGCTGTTCGCCGGCAGCCTGGTGGTGTTCTACTACTCCGGTCTGTTCCAGCTGGCGCTGACCACCCACACCGGGCACGAGCTGATGGACGTGCACTTCCTGTTCAGCGGCTACCTGTTCACCTGGACCATGATCGGTGTCGATCCCGGCCCCCGGCGGATGGGCTTCCCGCTGAGGCTGATCGTGCTGCTGGCCACCATGGCCTTCCACGCGTTCTTCTTCCTGGCCCTGATGAACGGCGAAACCGTGCTCCAGCCGGACTTCTTCGGCAACCTGGGCCGCACCTGGGGCGAGAGCCTGCTGGCCGACCAGCAGACCGGCGGCGGCATCGGCTGGGGCATCGGCGAGGTGCCGACGCTGCTGATCGCGGTCGTGCTGATGTTCCAGTGGGCCCGCTCCGACGCCCGGGAGTCCCGGCGCTACGACCGCAAGGCCGACCGCGACGGCGACGCCGAGCTGGAGGCGTACAACCAGATGCTGGCCAGGTTGTCGGGCAAGAAGCCCGCGCCCACTGCGCCCGAAGGGGCCGGGGAGGACGAGAAGCCACCCGCTTCGTGATAGGACAAATCGGGTGAATCCTGACTTCACTGATCTGGACGCTCTGCTCGAGCTGCCCCGGGTCGCCGGACTGGCGCTGTCGCCCGACGGCACCCGGCTGGTCACCTCGGTGGCGGCGCTCGGCCCGCAGCGCACGAGCTACGTCAGCTCGTTGTGGCAGGTCTCGCCCGACCCGGAGGGGCCGTCCGCCCGGCGGCTGACCTGGGGTGCGCAGAACGAGTCCGGGCCGGTCTTCCGGCCGGACGGCGACCTGCTGTTCGTCTCCTCGCGGCCCGATCCGGACGACGACGGGGGCGATCGGCCGCCCTCGCTCTGGCTCCTGCCCGCCGACGGCGGTGAGGCCCGGCCGTTCGCCACCCGGCCCGGCGGGGTGAGCAGCACGGCGGTCGCGGCCGGGGCGGGCACGGTGGTGATCACGTCGCCGGTCTTTCCGTCGTCCACCGGAACCGGTGACGACGAACGGCGCCACCGGGCCCGGCGTGAGCTGAAGATCAGCGCCACCCTGCACGAGAGCAGCCCGTTCCGGTTCTGGGACCGGTTCCACGGGCCCGAGGCCGACCGGCTCTTCGTGCTGTCGCAGACCGGGGACGGCGAACCGGCCGCGCGCGACCTGACCGGGCACACCGGCCCGGCCCTGCACCCCGACCCGGAGTACGTGGTCACCCCGGACGGCACCACGGTGATCGGCGTCTGGCAGGTGGTCGGCGCCGGTGGGCAGGTCCGCTCCACCCTGGTGACGATCGACGTGGCCACCGGCACCCGCCGCACTCTGCTCGACGACCGCACCAGTGAGTTCTCCGGCCTGGCGGTCTCTCCCGACGGCACCCGGGTGGCGTTCCTGGCCGAGTCGCTGCCCACCGTCGACGAGCCGTTCGACCTGCGTCTGATGGTGCTGAACCTGGACGGCGGCGAGCCGCACGAGGCCGCCCCGGGCTGGGACCGCTGGCCCGCCGCCGCCCCGGTGTGGACGCCCGACGGCGGCACCCTGCTGGTCACGGCCGACGACCACGGCCGCCGCCCGGTGTTCCGCGTCGACCTGACCCTGGGCACCGTGCGCCGGCTCACCGGCGAGGGCACCTTCACCGACCTGCTGCTCGCCCGCGACGGCACCGTCGCCTACGCCCTGCGCAGCACTGTCGACGTCCCACCCACGCCGGTCCGGATCGACCCGCTGACCGGCGAGGTCACCACCCTGCGCGGCCCGGTCTCCGCCCCGGCCGTGCCGGGAACGCTGACCGAGGTGCACGTCACCGCCGAGGACGGCTACGACGTGCGTGGCTGGCTGGTCCTGCCTGCCGGGCACGAGGACGGCCGCCCGGCCCCGCTGCTGCTGTGGGTGCACGGCGGTCCGCACGACTCCTGGCGGGCCTGGCACTGGCGCTGGAACCCGTGGCCGGCCGTGGCCCGGGGCTATGCGGTGCTGCTGCCCGACCCGGCCCTGTCCACCGGCTACGGCCTCGATTTCGTCCGCCGGGGCTGGGACGGCTGGGGCGGCACGCCCTACACCGACCTGATGGCGATCACCGACGCCGTGGTGGCCCGCGACGACATCGACGGCGAACGCACCGCCGCGATGGGCGCCTCCTACGGCGGCTACCTGGCCAACTGGATCGCCGGGCACACCGGCCGCTTCCGGGGCATCGTGTCGCACGCCGGGCTCTGGGACCTGGAAACCTTCGCCCGCACCACCGACGTGCCCTACTACATGCCGCACACGATGACTGCGGAAACCCGCGCGCAGAACTCCCCTTCGCGGCACCTCGCCTCGATCACCACGCCGATGCTGATCATTCACGGTGAGCAGGACCACCGGGTGCCGATCGGCGAGGCCCTCGCCATGTACACCCAGCTGGGCGAGCAGGCCGTCACCGACGACGGCACCATGCCGCACCGGCTCCTGGTGTTCCCCGACGAGAACCACTGGGTGGCCAAGCCGCAGAACAGCCGGCTCTGGTACGAGACGGTGTTCGCGTTCCTCGCGCAGACCCTGCTGGGAGAACCGTGGCAAGCCCCTGACCTGCTGCGTTAGGCCGATTTCGGATCGGCGGTCCGGGTGGTGGTGCACCCGGGCACCCACCCGGGAAACTTTCTGTTGACCATGCAACGTTTACTCCGCGTCCCGCGTCTGCCTGCCGGGAGGACGCCGATGGATGCGGCGCACGGGACCTGAGAAGTGAGGAAAGGCGCGGCATGACGGAGCACGGAGCGGACGACGAGCTCGCAGCGCGACTCGACGTCGCTCTGCACGAACGGCTGGACGACACCACGGTTGACGTCGCCGCACTCGCGGCGGGCGGCAGACGGCGTGCCCGGCACGTGCGCACGCAACGGCTGGGTGCCGCGGTCGGCGCGCTGGCCGTGCTGATCGCCGTTCCGGTGGGCTGGCAGCTGGCCTCGGCCGACAGACCGACTGACGTCCAGAGCGCCGCCCTGCTGCCGAGACAGCAGGAGCAGGCTGCCGAAGGAGTGCCTGAATCGGTCGGTTTCACCGCGGGCGAGCTGCCTGCCGGGTCCACCTTGTCGGGCGCCGCCGCCGGGGCGAGCTCCGGGTCGGTCGATCCGGCCCTGGTCGCCGGGCTGAACTGCGCCAGCTCCGGCCCGAGCGGCACGGCCGCCGCACAGCCGGGCAGCACCGACAACGCCCAGCAGCGTGAGTGGCGCTGGAGCGGCAGCAGCGACGTGGCGCTCACCGTCACCCGCTGGGCCAGCACCGACGCCGCGGCCGACGCCCTCACCACCCTGGCCGGCGACACCGGCAACTGCACCTGGAACGACCCGGTCGACATCCTCCGCACCGAGGTGGAGGGCTCGCAGCAGACCTGGGCCGCCGCCTCCACCACGGACGGCCGGTCGGTCGTGCGCGTGGTGGTGCGGGTCGACGAACTGGTCGCGGGCGTGCAGGTCGTCGGCACCGATCAGGAAGACGCCACCGAGCTGGCCGAGACGCTCGCCGCGGCCGAGGTGCAGAAGCTGGAACAGGTCGACTGACGGATCGCGGGCGCCACCTGAGCGGTGGCGCCCGCGACCCACTCAGAACGCCGCTTCGTCCAGCTCCATCAGCTCGTCGCCGGTGCCCTCCAGGATCGAGCGCTCCACCGCCAGACGCGGCAGCACCTGCGCCGCGAAGAACGACGCAGCCGCGATCTTGCCCTGGTAGAAGGCCTTGTCGGCGGCGCTCACCGTTCCCGCCAGTGCGGTCAGGGCGACGTCGGCCTGCCGCAGCAGCAGCCAGCCGACCAGCAGGTCACCAGCGGCCAGCAGCAGCCGCGTGGTGTTCAGGCCGACCTTGTAGACGTTCTTCACGTCGGCGCCCTCGACCCGCACGTCGGCCGAGCTCACCACCGTGACCAGGTGGGTCACCATGCCCTGGAAGTGCTCGCAGGCCTGTCCCAGCACCTCCCGCTGTGCCGCGAGACGGCCGTCGCCGGGGTCGGCCTTGGCGAACTCGGTGATCTGCTCGATCACCTGGGTCAGGGCGTGCCCGCGGTCCCGCACGATCTTGCGGAAGAAGAAGTCGGTGCCCTGGATCGCCGTCGTGCCCTCGTAGAGGGTGTCGATCTTGGCGTCGCGCACGTACTGCTCCAGTGGGTAGTCCTGGAGGAAGCCGGAACCGCCGAAGGTTTGCAGGCTTTCGGACCCGAGCAGGTGCCAGGCCCGCTCCGATCCGGCGCCCTTCACGATCGGCAGCAGGAAGTCGTTGAGCCGCTCCGCCGCCTCGTTCCGCTCGCCGCGGGCCTGCGCCACCTTCACCGCGTCCTGCTGCACCGAGGTGAAATGCACCAGCGCGCGCAGACCTTCGGCGTACGCCTTCTGCGTCATCAGTGACCGGCGCACGTCCGGGTGATGGGTGATGGTGACCCGGGGCGCGGACTTGTCGTGCATCTGGGTCAGGTCGGCACCCTGCACCCGCTCCTTGGCGTAGTCCAGCGCGTTCAGATAGCCCGAGGACAGCGTCGCGATGGCCTTGGTTCCCACCATCATCCGGGCGCTCTCGATGATCTGGAACATCTGCGCGATGCCGTCGTGCACGTCGCCCAGCAGCGTGCCCGACGCCGCCAGGCCGTCCACCTCACCGAACCGCAGCTCGCAGGTGGTGGACACCTTCAGGCCCATCTTGTGCTCGACCCCGGTGACGAAAGCGCCGTTGCGCTCGCCCAGTTCGCCGGTCTTGAGGTCGACGTGGAACTTCGGCACGATGAACAGCGACAGGCCCTTGGTGCCCGGGCCCGCGCCCTCCGGCCGGGCCAGCACGAAGTGGATGATGTTGTCGCTCAGGTCGTGCTCGCCCGAGGTGATGAAGCGCTTGACCCCGGTGACGTTCCAGGTGCCGTCCGGGTTGCTGACGGCCTTGGTGCGGCCCGCTCCGACGTCCGACCCGGCGTCCGGCTCGGTCAGCACCATGGTTGCGCCCCAGCGCTTCTCGATCATCAGCTCGGCCAGCCGGCGCTGGTCGGGGGTGCCCAGGCGGTAGAGCATGTTGGTGAAGTCGAAGCCCGAGGCGTACATGTGGATCGCCGGGTTGGCCCCGAGCAGGAACTCCAGCATCGCCCAGCGCAGCGAGCTCGGGGCGGGCACACCACCGATCTCCTCCGGCACGCCCATCTGCCAGAAGCCGGACTCGACGTAGGCGTTGTAGGCGGTGACAAAGGACGCCGGAAGCGTGGCGGAGTAGGTGTCCGGCGTGAAAACCGGTGGATTCCGGTCGCTCTCGATCGCGGAAGGAGCCAGGTCCTCGGTGGCGAGACGGGCCATCTCGCGCAGCATCTCCCGGGCGGTGTCCCCGTCGATGTCCTCGAAGGGGGCGGTGCCCAGTACCTGGTCCCGGCCGAAGACCTCGAACAGGTTGAACTCGACGTCGCGCAGATTGTGGCGGTAGTGACTCATCGTTGTGTCCCCTCGGCCGGTGGTGCGCCCACTAAGTTACTGCTTAGTAATTTAATTTTAGAGGACGGATCCGGGTCCGGCCAGGGAGTCAATGGCTGAAGTGCTCGTTGATGCGGTCCAACGGGCACGTTCCCGCAGCGGCAGCAGCGGCAGCAGCGGTGGCGAGCCGGCGGCAGCGGTGGCCGGTCGGCGGCAGCGATGGCCAGGCGGCGGCAGTCAGACGGCGCAGCGGTGGCGGTGGCGAGTCGGCGGCAGCGGTGGCCGGTCGGCGGTGGCGGTGGCCAGGCGGCGGCAGCGGTGGCCAGGCAGCGGCGGCCAGGCGGCGCGGCGATGGTGACGGTGGCAGCGAGAGCGGCGGCGGCATCGGTAATGGCGGCGCCGGCGGCACCGAACCGAGGAACGGCACCGGTGAAACAGCGCCGCCAAAATGCCGAGAGGCCGGCCGCCCTGCCGGGCGGTCGGCCTCTCGTGCGTGAGGGTTGGTGCTGTGGGTTCCTGGTCAGCGGATGCTGCGGCCCGACCGGAAGTTCGAGGCCAGGGCGACGCCGACGGCCGCCAGCACGACCTGGGTGAGCAGCTCGATCCAGTCGATGCCGTCCGTGTCACGCAGCGGGCCGACGATGGCGGTCCCGATCAGCGCGGCGACGATACCGATCACGATGGTCAGCCAGATCGGGACGTTCTGCTTGCCGGGGACGACAAGACGCCCCAGGGCACCGATGATCAACCCGACGATGATCGCGGAAACAATGCCGGCGACGGTCATGTGGTCACTCCTCGTGGGACGACCGGGCCGCTCCTCGGCCCGGTTGCTGGATCCAGATTGATCCACTTGTGAACGTTCGCAATTCGAGAGCAACACCACCCGTCCGGGCCGCCAGACCGGCGGTCGTCGCGCACCGAGCGCGGTTCGGGTGACGGACCGGGGGTGGACCCGCGACAATTCCGGAATGGCTCAAACCGGTCATAGCGGTCGGGGTGTCCAGATCTTCGACCTGGGGCCGCGCCTCGCCTGGGTCTGGCTCACCGTGGGGGTGGCGCTGATCTGTGCGATGCAGGCGATCGGCGTGGCGGCCGTTCTGTTCGCCGTGCTGCCGACCGGTCCGGCCGGCGTGCTCACCGTCGCCCTGCTGGCCCCGGCGGCCGTCCTGCTCGTCGCCCTGGCCAGCGCGCTGACCGGCCGGATCATCGTCGACGGGGGTGAGCTGACGCTGCGGTTCGGGCTGATCGGCGGCACCGCCGTGCCTCGCACCCTGATCACCCGGGCCGAGCGCTACGACCCGTCGATGACGCTCAGCCCGATCGGCCTGGGGCTGGACGTACCGTTCGGCTCAGGACGGGCCACCGTGACCCGCGGCGGACCGGTCCACTTCGTCCGCGTCACCCTGCGCGCGCCGGCCCGGGTGCGGCTCACCGGCTGGCGGTACGCGGTCGCGAACGAGCTGGTCCTGAGCACGTCGCGGCCGGACGAGCTGGTCGAGTCGCTGGGCTGAGCCGGGTCTTTTCGTCGTCCCACATTTTTGCCCCGGTAGCGGAGAGTGGCGAATTGCACGCGTTTTGTGCTGTGTGGCCATCGCCAAGAGTGCAGTGCGGGAACCATGATGGATCGGTGACTACCGAGGCTCCCCTGCACCGGAGGTTCAGCGCCGTCGACTCCGCCCTGGCCGATCTGGACCGGGGCACCGAGGTCTGGGGGCGCACGTCGCTGCCCGCCAGACGGCTCCTGCTGGCCCGTGTGCACGCCCTCACCGCCACCTACGCCCAGGACTGGGTGCGGGCCTGCGCCGGGATCAAGGGCCTGGCCACCGACTCCCCGCTGGTCGGGGAGGAGTGGATGTCGGGGCCCTACGCCACGCTGAACGGGCTGGCCGCGCTCATCGATTCGTTGCGTGCCCTGCAAGCCGGGCGGAGCCCGGTGGAGGGGCACCGCTTCGGCACCGCCCCGGGCGGCCGGGTCACCGTGCGGGTGCTGCCCCACGACCCGGTGGACCGGGTGGTGCTCGGCGGCTACACGGCGGACGTCTGGATGCCGCCCGGCGTGACCGAGCAGGACGTGCGTGACCGGGCGGGGCGGGCGCAGCGCGAGACCGGCCGGACCGGAGGGGTCGGCGCGGTGCTCGGGGCGGGCAACATCAGCTCGATCCCGGTGCTCGACGCACTGCACGAACTGTTCACCGCCAACCGTGTGGTGCTGGTGAAGCTGAATCCGGTCACCGACCCGCTGCTGGGGGTGTTCCAGGCGATCTTCCGGCCGCTCACCGAACTCGGCGTGATGCGGATCGTCACCGGCGACGCCGAGGTGGGCGACTACCTGGTGAAGCACCCCCTGGTCGGGCACGTCCACATCACCGGCAGCCGGCACACGCACGACGCGATCGTGTTCGGGCCGGGGCCGGAGGGGGCCGCCCGCCGGCAGGCCGGCACCCCGCTGCTGGAGAAACCGATCACCAGCGAACTCGGCGGGGTGTCGCCGGCGATCGTGCTGCCCGGCCGCTGGTCGCGGGCCGATCTGCGGTACCAGGCGGAGAACCTGGCGGGGCAGAAACTGCACAACAACGGCTACAACTGCGTGGCCGCCCAGGTCGTGGTGATCAGCTCGGACTGGGCGCAGAAGAACCAGTTCCTGGCCGAGCTGCGCCGGGCCCTGGCCGCGGCCCCGGAGCGCGTCGCCTACTACCCCGGCAGCGACCGGCGGATGGAGGCGTTCCGCACGGCCGGGCCGGAGACCGGGACCCAGGTCGAGACGCTCGCCGGTGGCCGCGTGCTGCTCGGCCCGATGGACGCCTCGGGTGATCCGGCAGATCTTGAAGATCTTTTCACCACAGAGGTTTTCGGCCCCGGACTGACCGTGGTGACGCTGCCCGGCCTGGGACGCGACTTCCTCACCGCGGCCGTCACCCTGGCCAACGACTCACTGAGCGGCACGCTGGGGGCCTGCCTGATCGTGCACCCGGCCAGTCGGCGGGAGCTGGGGGCGGACTTCGACACCGAGGTGGCCCGGCTGCGGTACGGGTGCATCGGGATCAATGTCTGGATCGGGGTGGCCTTCCAGCTGCCGAACGTGCCCTGGGGGGCCTTTCCGGGCAACGAATTGGCCGACGTCGGAAGCGGAATCGGAACGGTGCACAACGCGCTGCTCCTGGAGCAGCCGGAACGAACCGTCATCCGTGGGCCGTTCCGCCCGGCGCCTCGGTCGTTGCTGAGCGGTGAACTCGCCCTGACCCCGCCCCGGCCGCCGTGGTTCGTGGGTAATCGCACCGCACACACCACCGGCGCTGCACTCACGGCCTTCGCCGCCCGCCCGGGCTGGGACCGGTTGCCGAGGATTCTCTTCTCCGCACTTCGGGGCTGAGCCGGGGAACATGCCCCAGATCACAGGTCTCGGTGTCCGGATGACGACGGCTCGTGGCTCTGTCTGGCATGACGCGATGCCGGGGAACCCCTGGTCACGAATGGGCTACGACGCCTGGAATGGCGGAATGCGCCGCAGCGGGTGATCGTTAAGTCACGGTGAACCGCCGGATTGCGGAGCTTCGGTGAAGCCTGCGCGGCGTTTGATGATGGCGCACGCCCTTTTTCGATATGTACGTGCCTGGTCCTACTGCTGTGGTTGTACAACCGCAGGAGGATGCCAAATCGCCTGACCGGCGATAAACCATTACCTAGGTTCTTGGGCCCCTCGCGTGGGGGCGTGGATGTGGGTCGACGACGGGAGCGGGCGCATGCGGTCAGTGTTACGGGCGAGGTGGGGAAAGGCGCTGGCCGTGCAAGGCTTCCGCCCGTCGGACGTCGGGTTGGTCTAATGGCTGTGTGTCCTGCCGGGTGGGTTCCGCCGAGCGCCGGTGACAACCTTTACGAGCGCGCTCCGGAACGCAAAAGCGTTGCGGTTAAACCAGTTAAGCAGTCGTCGGCGTCCGGTCGGGATTCGGGCCCGGGCAAGCCGTCGCGTCCGCGAGGGGGTGTCGTCGGCCAGCTGCTGCTCGTTGTCGGTGCCTATTTCGCCTACTCCCTGGGGCGTACTTTCGCGTCCGAAGACGTCACGGCCGCGGTCCGGCGGGGGCAGGAGATCCTGCGCCTGGACGACGAACTCGGCTTCGGCTGGGTTCTCGACGTCAATCATTGGGCGTTGCAGCACGGTGCCCTTGCGGTGCCGCTGTCGATGGGTTATGCCAGCCTGCACTACCTGGTCACCCCGCTGGTGCTGATCTGGCTGTGGCGCCGGCACCCGTCCGCGTACCAGTCGGCCTTGTTCTCACTGATCGTGATGTCGGCGATGGGGCTGGTCGTCTACATCACCATGCCGGTGGCCCCGCCCCGGCTGCTGCCCGGCTTCGCCTGGATGGACATGCTCCGGGTCTGGTCGGACTACGGCTGGTGGGGCGCCGGGGCGAGCGCGCCCCGCGGCTTCGAGCACCTGACCAACCAGTACGCCGCCGTGCCGAGTCTGCACGTCGGCTGGGCGGTGTGGTGTGCCTGGGCCTGGCGCCGCAGCGGCGGCCGGTTCGCCCGGCGCTGGGGGTGGCTCTACCCGGCCGGTGTCGCGGTGACGGTCGTGGTGACGGGTAACCACTATGTGCTCGACGTCGTCACCGGGCTGGTCGTGGCGGGTATCGCCTGCTGGGTCACGCCGCGGCTGATGGCCCGCGGCCGTGCCTACCGGGCCGCGCGCCGCACTCGTTCGGCCTCCACGACGGTGGATCTGTCGGCCGCTGACGCACCGGCCGAGGCGCCGTCGGAAGCGGTGCTGGTGGAGGCGTCCGGAGGCCGCGAGGCGGTCGGCTGACCGCTGCCGAACCTGTTCGGAACGGCCCGTCCCGGATTCGGGGCGGGCCGCTTCCGCGAGGCCACCGCTACCGATTGGTGCGAATTGAGCACAATCGGTGCTCGGGCGTCCTAAAATCGTGGGGACGGAGCCGCGGTCTGTGAATGAGCCTCAGCGGCCGCGCGCCGACATCAGGCGGTCCAGCGTGCGTCGTCCCATCCGGCTCATCGCCGGGTTGGTCTGCGCGTAGTACCAGACCAGCCCCATCGACTGCTCGAGGGCCCAGGCCTGGCTGCGTTCCCGGTCAAGGTCGCTGACATCCATTGCTGCCCAGAAGGTTTCGCGCGGCTCGTGGTCGAGCAGATGCCATCCGACGATCAGGTCCAGGGCCGGGTCGGCCGGGCCGAAGCCGCCGCCGTCGAGCACCCCGGTGAACCGTCCGTCCGACACCAGGATGTTGCCGGGGATCAGGTCGCCGTGGGACATCGTGTCGGGGGCTTCGCGGGGCAGGTCACGCAGGTGCGTCCAGAGTTCTCGTAAATGGTGGACGTCGAGGAGACCCGCGCTGCGCCGCAGGCAGGTGTCCACCCAGGCGTCGTGACGGAGCAGGTCGCCGCCTCGTCCGGCGCGGTCGAAGGTCCGCCCCTGGGTGTCGATCTCGCGCAGGGTGTTGATCAGGGCGGCCAGGTCACGGGCGAGATCGTGTGAGGAGTGCACAGTTTCGTCGTCGGAGGCGGGCGTGCCGGGCAGCCAGGTCTGCACGCTCCAGGGCTGGGGGAAGCCGGGGCCGGGGCGGCCGAGGGCGACGGGACGCGGGGACGTGACGTGCTCGGCGAGGCTGCCGAGGGCCCGCGCCTCGGCCTCCAGGCGCGCCTGGGTGGTGGGACGACGGGGGAAACGGGCGGCCAGGTCGTCGCCGATCCGGACGATCGTGTTCTCTGTGCCGATTGCGTCGAGGAGCTGTACCGGGAGGTCTGTCCAGGCCGGGAATTGCTGAAAGATAAGGCCTTTGGCGGTCTCTTCGGTAATGGCCACCTCGTCGTCATGCATGTATCCCGAGGACACGGCGTCTACGGCTCCGCGACCGTGGAATCGGGATCGAGCTGGGCCGCCAGCGCCGCGCCGTCCGGGCCGTGCAGCCACGGCACGGGGCTCGGAGCCAGCAGGGCCTGGTTCTCCGGCGGCACCGGCGAACCGTGTGTCAGCACCTGTTCCACCGGGGAGAGCTGCCGGATCAGCACCATTCGCAGGGCGGCCGGAACCTCGTCGGCCAGTTCCTCGTACAGCTGCGGGTCGTGCTGACCGTCGTCACCGACGAGAACCCAGCGCAGCTGCGGAAACTCGCTGACCAGGCGCCGTAGTTCGCGGTGCTTGTGCTGGCGGCCGGACCGGAACCAGCCGTCGTCCGTCGGCCCCCAGTCGGTCATCAGCAGTGGGCCGTGCGGGTAGTCGTGGCGGTCGAGGAAGCGGGAGATCGCCCGGGCCACGTTCCAGGCGCCGGTGGACAGGTACACGACCAGCGCGTCCGGTTCCTTCTCGCGCAGGCGGCCGTACAGCGTCGCCATGCCCGGCACCGGCCGGCGGCTGGTCTCCTTCACCACGAAGGTGTTCCAGAAGGCCAGCAGCGGCCGGGGGAGGGCGGTGACCATCACCGTGTCGTCGATGTCGCTGACCAGCCCGAACCGCTCGTCCGGGCCGACCACCCGGATCTGCCCGGTCGCCGTCGCCCGGCCGGTCAGCCGCACCGGGAGCTCGTGCCAGCCGGGTGCCAGGTCGCTCTCCAGCACCGTGTCGACGTAACCGCCGCGCCCGCTGCTGACCTCGTGCAGCCGGCTGCCCACCTGCACGGTCAGCGGAATCCCGGCCATTCCGACGGTGAAGAACTTGCGCCACCAGCGCCCGCCCTCGTCCTCCTCCTCGGCGCCGCTGGGCGGCAGGCCGGCCCGCGGCGGGGCCAGCTTCACCCGCATCAGCACCCGGGCCCAGCCCTCGCCCTCGGCGGGGGCCGATCCATAACCGGTGTAGGGAACCGCGAGCGGCCGCCAGCCGAAGCGGTTCAGCACGGCGGCGATGCGTTTCATCACCGCGTCTTCGATGCGGGCACCTCGATGCAGCCCGGTCGGCGTCGGTGCAGTCATGCCGCATCCTAATGACGGCCCGTCACGACGTGCAGTTCGAAGAGCACGGGTGAGGACGACGTGGCAGGTGAAACTGCGACGTGCTGAGAAGGTGGACCGCCTGCGCAACCGAGGACGTGAAGCCGGAAATGCCTGTCACATCTGGGATTTCGCGCTGGAGCGGGCGACGGGAATCGAACCCGCACTGTCAGCTTGGGAACTGTCCGAACCTTGCAGGGGCGTGGTGGACAGCACTGAGGTACCGGCCTGGAGTGGCCTGGTGCAACCAGTCTTGGCCTGGAGTAATGGCACGCTAATGGCACGGGGAGGAGCAAGACCAGCTGAAACAGTGGGGGGACTGTTTCAGCTGGTCTGAGAGGCGTTCATCCCATCGGGAGGGGGACATTCTTCTCAAGGTGTCCCCGTAGGACGCGACGTCTGCGCAGGTCAGAGCGATTCGGGGACAGTGGGGACAGGGGGGACACCTACCGGGCTGCTACGGCCGCCCGGAGCACCACCACAGCCAGCTGGCGGCTTCAGCGGCCTAACGCGCTCATCTCTGGCTGGCCAAGGTGCGCAAGCTGTCCAGGTAGTCACGAGCCGACGCTTCGTCTGCGTACCGATCGTTGACTACCGTGGCCAGATCGCGACTCACCATCAGTAGGGAGGGTAGAGACTTCCGTTCTCCGAGCAAGGCATGTTGCCCGTACGCAAGGGCCGAATCCAAGTCGCCTTGTCGTGCTGCGGCGACCCCCAGCGTGATGCGAGCCTCGGCGATGCGCATGGGAGAGCGTTCGGTTCCGTCAAAATCAGTTCCTGCGCGTATTACCTCATTGGCCAGAGACTCCGCCATGGCATCTTCTCCAAGAATTCGATAGCAATCCATGGCGTAGAAATCAAATTTTGCCGGATCGACCACGAAATGATTATCGAGGTTTTCGGGATGTGGCAATCCCTCAAGAATTCTCCGCCCCTTGTCGAGAGCAACCTCGGTCTGTCGGCGGTCACCGATCCGCGCCCAAGCCTTTGCCTCTTGACCGAACAGCTGAACGGCGACGCTTTGATCGGCCGCCACCTCGCCGCCCGCTTTCGCGGCTGAGACAACCCCCCGATAATCACCGGTGGTCAGGGCGCCCCATGCCCGCATCTCATGTGCCCATCCAGAGATATGGGTATTTCCGGATTCCTGCCCAAGGGATAGTGCTGACTTCCGGGTTGCTTCGGAAACTCGCCGATCGCCTAGATCGTATTCGACGCACCCGACGAGGAGTGCGAGCCAGCCCGCGAGTGTCAGCACCTCTCGGTGCTGTGTCAAAGTGAGGCGTTGAGATTGCAAGGCAGCCAGACGGCTGAGCCAGTTACGTCCTTCCGTGAGCAGCTGCTCGGCAGGTAGATAGGCATATTCTGAGCAAAGACGATCCACCGTGATGCGTAATGCGTCGAGAGTGGCTTCGTCGACATCTGAGCGCTGCATTCGACTGACTATTTCAAGTGTTTCCATCCCGCTGATTTCCGCCACTTCGGTGGGTCCGTTCCGGTGGCCAGCTGTGGGAAATAAAGCTCGTGTTGCCGTGCCGAAGGTTGCTGCAATCAATGCCTGGTAACGCTCGCTGGGAAGCGTCTCTCCCGCTTCCCAGCGCTTCCATTGCCTGAGCAGGCTCGTGTCGTCCGGAAGTTCGCGTTCAGAGTGCAGACGCATGGAGCTTATTGCCGCCGACTGAGACCACCCGCGAATGCTTCGTTCCACGGTCATGCGCTTCGCCCAATGGGGCCGGTTGTCACTCATGCGAACGTCCTCTCTTCCGCCAGGCGTGCAAGGTGCTCATCGTTTCGGTGCAGGTGCGCAGAGGACAGTGACAAGTTGCCTGTCACCCCCTTGTCACCCCCCTGTCCGGCAATTGTCACTGACCATGACGAATCACTCCAAGGCAAGCTTCTCGACATGTTTCGGGCACAACGTAAGGGGGTTTAGTCGTGGATTTCGAGGGCCTGAAGTCGCTCCGAGAGTCGCTGAACGTCCTCTCTGAGGGAGCGGACCTCTTGGGTCAACGACCCGATGTCGTCGGTTGGGATGGGTTGGCTCCGGGCCACGAAACTTCCTCGGTTCGGAGTGGTTTCGATCAGGCCTTCATCCCGCAGTAGGCGCAAGGCGTTCGTGATGGTCATCTGAGCAACTTCAAATCGTTGGGCGAGATCGCGGATGGAGCGCAACCGCTGACCTGGCTCAAGGGAGCCGCCGGCGATGTCTTTCCGCAATGCATCGGCGACCTGGATGTAGGGCGGTCGGGGGTCATCGGCAGCCAGGCTCATACACCAACCCTACATGTCAGCGCAACCTAGCACGACCTAGAACTAGACCTTGCGATCTAGGTTGACCTAGTGCACGCTAGAGCACAGCAGGAACGGCGAGGCGGACTGTCTCGCTCCAATCACCTACGGAGGCAAACGTGCAGTTCAGAGAGGGTGATAACTGGCCACCGGGTCCGACCCGGCGTGAGCTTCGGGCGATCGAGGCCGAGTGGCCGTTGATCGAGCGGGAGCTGGCTGTCACGGACGCCGAGTCCGTGATCGCTGCGAACGGGCGTGAGGTCTCCGAGCTCGACTGGGCGCGGCTGCGTCGTGCCGAGGCCGAGCTGAACCGCATTTCGCGGGACCTCTTCAACCTGGCTGGTCCCTTGGGGGGTGCGGCGTGAGCGGCGCGGCGAGGGTGGCGCCTCGGCTTCTTGGTGAGGCGGTTGACCGTGTCGAGCGTGAGCGGGTTCAGCGGCTTCGTCGGTTGATGGCTGGTCTGGGCGCTGCACTGGTGCTGGCCCCGCCGGTCGCCGGCGCGGTGCTGGCGGTGAGCGTCCCCGACGGTTCCCCGGCACCCGCCCCGGTGCCGGTGTCGGTCGTGCATCGGGTGGTCACGGCGAACTGCACGAACGGTCGTGTGCAGCACGGGGTCGACACCGGCCGGGCGGATGGGCTGCTGCTGGCGACCGACACCGGGGTGGCGTGCTGATGCCGGTGCAGATGAGCCCTGACGTGGCCGAGGCCCTGGCCCGGGCGGTCGCCGGGATCGGTGGCCCGGTCGGGGTGACGCTCGACCACCGGGCGGTGCCGATCGGGTCGGGCGAGTGGGTCACCTACCGGTACGGCCTGGCGCCGGCCGGGCTGGCCACCTTGCGGCAGCTGTCGGCGTTAGGCCTGCGTCCGGGTGGGTGCGTGCCGGTAGCGGCGCTGGCTCGTCCGAAGGGCCGGTGGGTGGCCTACCTGTACGCGGTGAGCACGGCGCGCCCGAAGCGGGCGATGACGCCGGCGAAGTGGGCGGCATTGGCCCGGGCGAACCGGGCGCGGCGGATCTGCCCGACCTGCGGGGCCGATGCCGGGTACGTGATTCCGCAGCGTCTGGGTGAGTGCGTGGAGTGCCACTACGGACCGGCCGAAACCATTTGTGAGAGCGACCAATTCGGGAAGGTGGCTTGAGGTATGTGTGAGAACGGGCAGACGTGCGCCGGTCAGGAAGCGTTCCGGGACGTCGTGAGGCGTTCGGAGCGTGACATTTTCGCGCGGCTCGCCGGGGCGCAGGAGGCGCTGACCGCGGCCGCGGAACTGCCGGCGTGGGACGCCGGCAGGGTCCTGTCGGCTGACAGCAGCCTGCACAGCGGGATCGGCCTGCACGTGAGCGGTCGTGAGCTGGGCTTTCAGCTCGCGGCGCGGCTGCTGCCGCAGACCCTGTGCCGCCGCGATTACACGACCATCCAAGGGGGTTTCGAGGGTTCGCCCGGGCGAGTGGTGCACTTCACGGACTGGTACGGCACGTTCGGCGGACAGGCTCTGAACCTGACGGTGTCGTGGAACAGGCCACTGGTCGAGTCGGAACTGCCGGCGCAGGAACTGGCCGCGGGTGTTGCGGCGGGGTGGGCTGACCCGCAGAACGACCCGGCCGAGATCGACTGGTCGGCACGGCAGGCCCGGGCACTGATCCCGTTCTCCGTGTCCGACGACGGCCGGCCGTGCATTCCCGGGCCGAGCACGGGCATTCACCGGGGGCGTCATCAGATGGGCCGCTGGGGTGAGTCGGCGATGGCCGATGCGCTGGTCACGGCCGATCTGGGTGACGGGCAGCGGTGGCTGCTGCTGGTCGAGCGGGCCGACGGCAACGGGTGGGCGATGCCTGGCGGCGGGATCGAGCCGGGTGAGAGCCCGGCCGAGGCCGCGCAGCGGGAACTGGTCGAGGAGAGCGACCTGCGTCTGCCCGCGTCGTTCTTCGAGGCCGGGCAGCCGCAGCTGGTGCCGGACCCGCGTGCCTCGGACGAGGCGTGGGCCGTGACCGTCGTGTGCCGCACCCACATGGACCGGCAGGCCCTGATCGACCGGGGCGTGGCCCGTCTGCCCGAGGTGCACGGCGCCGACGACGCCCGGCGCGCGGTCTGGCTGCCGGCCAACACGTACGTCGAGCTCACGCAGGCCCTGGCCCGCGACGCCGACGGAGGGCGCGTGTTCGCCGCCCACGTCGACATCCTCACCGCCGCTCTCGGCTGACTCAAGGCAGCAAGACCCGCGGTTCTGTCCCATCAATCAACGAAATCCATTGATCAGAAGGAGAAAACGTCATGGCATCGAAGGACGAGGCGGCGATGAAGAAGGTCTCGCAGGCCAGCCGCGAACTCACCGCGGCGCTCATGGAGTCGTACCGGAGCAAGCGTGTCGACGCTGCTGTCGAGGCGCTTCAGGCGGCCCGGAAGGCGGCCGGGCTGGATAGGCCGCGGAACGGTACGGCCGGTCAGTAGCCGTAGCTGCACTCCGCCGGGCTGACCGCCTCCTACAGCTCCCAGCCCGGCGGGGCCACCCCATCCTCCTGTTGAGAGAAGGGCACCCCCATGATGACCGATCCCACCGTGTTCGCTGCCGCCTTCGCCGCGCTGTTCGCCGCTCACCAGGTCGGGGACCACTGGGTCCAGACCGACCACGAGGCCGTGACCAAGGGCAAGCCCGGTTGCGCCGGCCACTTCGCGTGTGCCAGTCACGTGGTCAACCTGGCCGTGACGAAGCTGGTGTTCCTGACGGTGTTGATGCTGGCCACCGGGCTGCGCCCGCACGTCGGGTTCCTGGCCCTGGGTCTGGTGATCGACGGCGCCTCGCATTACTGGGCCGACCGCCGGCACACGCTCGCGTGGCTGGCTGACCTGATTCCGGGCAAGAGCAAGTTCTACCGCCTCGGCGCCCCGCGCCCGGGTCACGACGACAACCCGAGCATCGGCACCGGCGCCTACGCGCTGGATCAGTCCTGGCACATCGGATGGCTTTTCGTCGCCGCCCTGATCATCTCTGCCTGAAACATCCTCCCGCACAGGCTGAAACATCAAGTCACGGAGAGAAGAGGAACAACGATGCTGGTCAAGATCGTGATGATGCTCTGGATCCTCGCTCAGGGCGCCCCGCAGATGGCCCGGGGCCGCACCACGCCGGGCGCCTGCCGCAAGTGCTCCTGTCAGCACCGGGGCGGGTGCCTGAGCTGCGGGTGCGACTGCCGTAGCAGCAACGGGTACGTGTGCCGCTGCTGCGGCGCCAACGACCGACAGTGACGGCCAACGCTGACCGAAAACCCTTTCTGGACGAACGAACCGATGGGAATCGTCACCATGCTCAAGCTCGTGATCGCCCTGGCCGTCGCCGTCGTGTCCGGCCCGCAGATGGCCCGGGGGAAGGCCTGCGGCTGCCACTGCAACCACCCGAGGATGCGCGCCGGCCGGTGCTCGACCTGCGGCTGCGCATGCCCGAAGAAGCGCGGCGCCTGCGCCTGCTGCGGTGCCGCCTGGTGGGACCGCCGGAACTAGCAAAACCCTCGAACGCCTGAAACCGCACTCATACCAACGGGAAACGAGGAAGCGACATGGCGAGCAAGACCAGCACCACGACCGGTACCACGGCGAACGCCGCGAACAACGCGGGCGGGCACGTGAGCACGTGCGGCACGTGCGGGCTGACCAGTCTGCCGGCCAAGACCCGGGCGGAGCGGGCCGCGCTGGATAGCCGGCACGACCGGGAGCGGCACGGCGGCAGCACCGCCGGCAACCGCTGGTAGCAGGCATCACCACGGGCGGGGTGGCCGGTCAGGTGGTTGCACACCTGACCGGCCGGGTGCTCCGCCGCTCACGGCAACAGGGCCCGTTCAGCGTACGCGGCGGGCCGGTCCACGACGAGAGGAGAACCGTCATGCACGACGCCATCATCACCCAGCACACGACCGAACACACGACCGAGCACGTGATCGAGAATGTGACCGGCGCGGCCGCCCCGGTGGACGGGGCGCTGGCGCGGCAGGCGCAGCGGCTGGCGCTGTGGGCGCGGATCGTGCTGGTGCCGGTCGCGGTGATCGGGGCGGTGCTGTCGTACCGGAGCCTGTACAAGGCGGCTCTTCCCACCTTCGGCCCGCAGTTGGCGGCGGGGTTCCCGCTGTTGGTCGACCTGCTGATCCTGGGTGCCTCGCTTCAGTACGTGGCCGGCGCCAAGGTCGGGCGGCCGATGAACGGGTGGCGGCTGACCGCTCATCTGGGCGTGGCCGGCACGCTGGTGCTGAATGCGCTGGCCGCGCACGAGCTGGGTGAGGTGCCCTGGCACGTGACGGCGCCGGCGGTGTGGGCGGTGCTGGTCGAGCTGACCGGTAAGCAGGTCCTCGGGCAGTGGAAGGCTGTTCACCACGGTCAGCGGGCGGCGATCGCGGTGTCGCTGTGGCTGTCGGCGCCGATCGAGTCGGCCCGCACACGGCTGCTGATGGCCCGCACCGGTCTGGTCGACGCGACGGTGGCCCGCATCCAGGTCGGGACGGTCGCGGCGGCGCGTGAGGCGCTGTTGCTGTCTCTGCCGCGCCGGGCCAGCGCCCGCCGCGATGCCCGGCGGGTGCGGCGGGTCGTGAACCGGCAGCTGCGCGCCGGGAGCCTGCCGCCGGCCGCTGTGCTGGGCGCGGTCGGCTGGAACGGCGACCTGCGCAGCGACCTGACCCCCGAGAACATCCTGCGCGCGGTGGTTCAGAACATCCTTCACCCCGTCGCCCCTGCTCCCGCCGCCGCCTCGGTGGAGCTGGGCAGCGCGGTCGGTGCGGTTGCCGGGCCGGACGAGGCCGAGGCGCGCACCGAGCGGGCCGTGATCGCCAACGCCCTGCGTGAGCGGCACCCGCAGTGGCCGGCCGAGACCATCGACGCGACCGCCGCCGACATGACGCCCGGCGAGGCGCTGCCGACGCCGGCGCCTCAGGTGTCGGCTGCCTCGGGTGCTGAGGCCTCCGGTGAGGCAGACGCCGAGGTGGACGTCGAGGTGGACACGGTGCTGGACATCGTCCCGGACGAGATCCCGGGCGAGGTAGACGTGCCGGAGGCCGCTGTGGCGTCGCGTCCGGTGCGGCGTGCGGGGCGCACGACCAGCACCCGTGTGCGGGTGCAGGAGCTGCGGGCCAAGCACCCGCAGTGGAGCGCGCAGCAGATCGCCGAGCGGGTGGGCGTGACCGACCGGACCGCGCGCCGCTACCTGGCCGAGGACAACGAGAACGCCGCGTAGCACGCGTCCCATCAACACTCATCGAAACATCGCCGGAACCGACGTAACAGGCTGACGGGGAAGGACATACGGCGTGGGACTCAAGATCAAGACGTTGAAGCTGCCGTTCGTGCGGATCAGCACGAGCAAGGCCGGTCGGCGTTCGTACGCGTGGCGGGTGGGTGCTTGGTCGTACAACAGCGGCACTGGCCGGCAGAGCCTGAAGCTGAGCCGGAACGTGCGGTGGGAGTCGAAAACCAAGGCGGAGAAGGCCAAGACACGCAAGGCCAAGGATGCCCGTAGCGCTGAACGTCGAGCGTGGGAGAAGAAGCTTGCGGCCGGTCAGGTCGGCGGGGTGAATATCCCGGCCGATGTCCTGGCCCGGGCCAATCAGTCCGGCACGGCTCGTAAACCGCGGGAGCAGAGGGCCAATTCGGCCGCGCCGGGCGCTCGGGCTGGTGGTCGGTTCGGTGGGGGCACGGTGCATCGGCAGACGCCGCAGCAGATCGAGCGGGCTGAGCGGGCCCGCGCGCAGCGGCAGGCGCTGGAGCAGGAGCGCCGTGACCGGGCCGCGCAGATGACCGCGGCGCTACGGGCGGACGGCACCCCGGAAGATCGCATTCCCGCGATCGTCGCCCTCGACTGGACCGCCCATCAGGTCGCTGTGCTGGGACGCCGGAAGAACACCCCGCCCGTGAACGTCCCGGACGCTGCTGCGCCCGCCGCTTCGTCCACTGGTCCGGACGACACCAGCGTCGCGCCCGCGGCGGGCGGGCGGATGTGCGGTGCGCCGACGCAGGACGGCACGCCGTGCCGCAACGCCGCCGGCGGGTGCCCGCACCACAAAGGCAACCGCACCAACAGCACCACCAACCGCGCCGCGCGGAGGCCCGCCCGCCCGCGCACCCGCCGGACCTGAACCCGACCACATCATCGGCCGGCCCCCGCACCCGCACCGCTCCGATCCGCACCGATTACACCGATCCGCACCGTAGTGAAGGAGTGACATCTCATGGCGAACGTGCTGCCGTTCGGTCGCCGTCCCGACCCGGACGACCCCGATCAGCATGGCGACCTGTCCGCGGACCCGTCCGGCACCGGGGCGGCGCCGGAAAGTGAGGGCTCTCTGGCCATCTCGCCCTACGCGGACACGGACGCCGCACCGGCCGCGCCGTCTACTTCGGCGCCCACACCGGACACCGGCGTGGCCACCGGCCGGGTGTCCGAGGCGGACGGGCGGGCGGACACGATTGAGGGCCCGATCTGGGGTTCTGCGGCCCCGTCGTCCGCCGCCGCGCCCAACGACGACGAGGCCGCTGTACGGCAGTTGCTGGCCCTGTACCGGGCCATGCCGGACCTGGCCCCTGGCCACGGCGCCCCGTCCGGTCCGGATGACCTGTCCGGTGAGACGACCGGTGAGACGACCGGGGATCTGTCCGCCGTGGTGGGCGGCGAGGTGGATGTTCCGGTGCTGGAGCCGGATCGGATCATCTCGCCGGCCGGTGCCGTTCAGGGGGCGGACCTGCGGCCGATCGTGCCGCAGTGGCTGTCTTCGCGTGAGGGCCGCAAGGCGGTGGGCCGCTGGTGGGTCGGGATGCAGTGGTACCGGGCCAAGTTCCACGGTGTCCGCGCGCCGGTGTACGTGGCGCGGGTGTTGTGGCGGGCGCCGCGGGGTGTGTGGCGGGTGACGTCGGGTCTGACCCGGTGGGTGCTGGACACCCGCGCGGACGGCCTCGAACAGGCCCTGGCCGACGGGACCAAGCTGGACACGATGACGTTCATTCAGCTGCGTGACCAGCGTGCGATCCGGGTGCGCGCCCGGCTGATCACCGTGGGGGCGGGTGCGGTCACCAGCGCCGCGGCCGGGGTGGTGGCGCTGGTGCATCTTCCGGCGTCCGGTGACGTGCTGCTGGGTGCGGCCACGGTGGCGGTGCTGGCCAAGGTGGGTTCGGACAAGGATCGGCCCCTGGTCGGTGCGGCCATGGCCACCTCGGCGCGGCACCGGGAGCTGACCGACGCGATCGTGATGCGGGCCCTGCGGGCGGCCGGTCTGGGCGGCGCGGTGGCGAAGATCGACAAGGAGGGTCATGAGGTGTCTGAGGACACCCGTCCGACCCTGGCCGCGCCGATCATGCGCTCGGGTAACGGGCGTGGGTACGTGGTGGTCGTCGACCTGCCGTGGGGCAAGACGGCCGGGGATGCTGCGGCGGCGGTCGAGAAGCTGGCCTCGGGCCTGGATGTCGATGTGTCGCAGGTGTTCCCGGAGCCGGTGGCCGGGCGGGCGCGTCGGGTCGAGATGTACGTGGCCGATGAGGACCCGATGCTGTTGCCGGCCAGCCGTTCTCCGCTGGCGCGTCTGCCGCGCGCCAGTGTCTGGGACCCGCAGCCGCTGGCGCGCACCCCGCTGGGCATCGAGGTCCGGGCCACGTTGCTGTTCAACTCGTTCCTGCTGGGTGCGCTGCCGCGCTCGGGCAAGTCGTACGCGGCCAAGTGCCTGGTCACCCCGGCCGTACTGGACCCGTACTGCGATCTGACCGTGCTGGACTGCGGTGGCGGACGTGACTGGCTGCCCACGCAGGACATCGCCGTGGACTACGTGGCCGGCGACGAGGAAGAGGACCTGATCCGGATCGTCGCGATCCTCAACCGCATTCGCGACGAGGCACGCCAGCGGCTCGCTCAGTTCCGGACCATGACGCAGGCCGACATGCCCGAGGACAAGCTGACGCGCGAGTTGGCCGCCAGGGGCATGCCCCCGCACGTGGTCGTGGTCGACGAGCTTCAGAACTTGCTGCGCGCCAACAACAAAGAGATCCGTAAGGCGGCGCTGGAGGTTCTGGTGTGGCTGGCCAAGACGGCCCCGAAGGCCGGGTACATCATGGTGATGATCACGCAGCGCCCGGCGGCGGACGTGATCCCCTCGGACCTGCGTGACATCACCAGCGTGCGGGTGGCTCTGCGGACCAAGACCCGCCAGGGATCGGATGCCGTTCTCGGGTCGGACATCTCGGCCACCGGATACCGGACGGACCGGTTCCTGGAGAACCACAAGGGCGCCGCGGTCATCGGGGGCATCTCCAACGGCAAGGGCGGTGACCTTCAGGTCGTGCGCGTGGACCTGCTGATGCCCGAGGAGTTCGCCCGGGCCTGCGCCATCGGCCGCACGCGCCGCGAGGACGCCGGCACCCTGCGCGGCGCCGCGATCGGGGACGCCGCCCCGGTCGAAATCACCATCACCGTGCTGGAAGACGTCGCCGCCGTGTGGCCCGGCGACGAGGCCAAGGTGCACGCCGCCGTCATCCTGACTCGGCTCAAGGAGCTGTACCCCTCCCGTTATGAGGGCATGGCCGACGAGACCGCCCTGACCCGCGCCCTCAAGCCCTACGGCATCACCTCCGGTCAGGTTTCCCGGGGCGGCGTCAACCGCAACGGCTACAAGCTCGCCGACATCCGCAAGGCCTGGCGGGCCCGCCAGGCCGCCGACCGCACCGACGAGACCGACGACACCGATCGCGGCCACCGCGACGGAGACGACGACGGACCCACCCCCGTCCCCGCCTAACCACAACACTCACTCAGAGTAGCCGTTCCGGGCTAGGAGAAGCCTCGGCCACTAGAGGCCAGCGACCTCTAGGGCTAGAGGCACCCCTAGACACGCCCACCCACCCTGACCAGTCACCTAGACCCTAGACCTGACCTGCACAAATACGCCGAGAACCCGATTCGGAGGGGAAATGACCCCGACCCTAGCCCTAGCCCTGACCAGCACGCTCGTCACGCTCGGTTACGTTCTGGCCTGCCGGATCTGGCCCTACGCCAACTGCTGGAAGTGCTCCGGCGCCGGCCGATTCCGCTCCCCCTCGGGCCGCGCATGGCGCCTGTGCCGACGCTGCTCCGGCTCCGGCGCCCGCCTGCGGATCGGCCGGCGCCTGTGGAACCTCGCCGCCCGCGAACTCGGCCGCACCCGCGACCCGCGCTCACCCCACTGAATGACCAAGGAGAAACCGCCATGACCATGACCAGCAAAACGGCCCGCTGCTGGGTCCTGCGCAGCACCTCCGCCACTCCCGCCGACCAGATGCCCACCGAGTACGGCCCGACCCACCGGCACCACACCGGCCAGGACACCGCCTGCGCCGCGCTGCGGGGCCTGATCGACGAAGACCCCGTCTACTTCAGCACCTTTGAGGTGATCGCCCTCGACCACGTGTGCGTTTTCGTGACCTGCGACGAATGCGGCACCGCGATCGGGCGGGAGGACGAAGGCGTGACCTTTCACTACCCCGACCCGGGCGAGGCCAAGCAATGGGCCACCGGGTGGGGGTGGAAGACCAACGGGCACCGGTGGGTGTGCGGGTACTGCCAGGAGGAACACCCGATGCCCGAGAGCGGCCCGGTGTCACGGAAGGAGAACCACCGATGAGCAACCTCACGACCACGACCATGGCGACGGCCGAGAACGCCGTACGCGTGCTGGTGACCGGTTCGCGCGACTGGAGTGACGCCGAGGCGATCACCCTGCATCTGGAGGGCCTGCGCTACGTCGCCGGTCGGGTTCAGCGGCCCGGTCTGGTCGTCGTGCACGGTGCCTGCCCCACCGGTGCCGACGCGATCGCCGCGGCGTGGGCTCGCGCCCACGACGTGCCGGTCGAGGCTCACCCGGCCCAGTGGGCCACTCACGGGCGGGCGGCCGGGCCGCTGCGCAACCGGGCGATGGTCACGGCCGGCGCTGACGTGTGTGTGGCGTTCATCCTGAACGGCTCCCGGGGTGCCACCGGGTGCGCCGATCTGGCCGAAGCGGCCGGCATCCCGACCTACCGCATCACGCGGCCGGGACGGGCGTGCGGGCGGCCCGAGGAGTCGTGGGAGATCCGCGGCGGCATCGCCCAGGGACTGTCCCCGCGCTGCGGGGGCGCCGAGTCGCTGCCGTGCCCGCGCCACGGAGAGGAGGTCCGCTGATGTGTGAGAGCTTCCTGGACCGGTTGTGCTGGGTCCTGCGTGCGCCGGCCGTCACGCCCGAGGCGGGCACGGCCGATCGGGCCGGTGGGGCCGATGAGGGGGAGTGCTGCTACCTCGACCGGGTCTCGGCCGAGGCGGACTGGGCGCGAATGATGCGTGAGGGCCTGGCCGGTCGGGGTGACGTCGATTACGTGAAATCGTTGACTGCGTACCAGCTTCCGGTGCCGTGCATGATCCTCGCCTGCGATGTCTGTGACACCGAGCTGGGAGTCGGCTACGAGGGCACCGCCTACCACCTGCGCGACGACGCCGAGGCGCAGTACATCGCCGGGCTGGAGGGGTGGTCGCGCGAGGGGCGCCGCTGGATGTGTCATGTCTGCCGGCCCGGCGGAGCGTCCCGGAGCGTTGGTGCGCCGGTGAGTTCGGTGGAGCAGCTCATGGTCGAGGTGCCCGGATGAGCTTGAGCGATCGCCCTCACAGGCCACCGGCTTGGGTGTTCGGCCCGCTGGTGGCCTGTGAGGGCGGCCTCTTGAACGGCCAGTGGTTCACCGGGGCCGACTGGGAGGCACGACGCCGGGCGGCGGATCGGATGGCCGAACGCGGGCAGCGGCCGGCCGACAGCCATTACGCCCCCACCGGCCAGAGCATCCCTCACCGGTTGTGGCCCCAGGCCCGCGGCGAGGTCTGGGCCGCCACCAACACCAAAAGTTCTGCGGCGGAGAAAGTCATGCGCGATCCCGTCGCCCTGGTCTTCCCCGTCGACCTGGCACCGCAATCCCTCGACACCGATCCGTCCACCGTCCGTCCCACACCTTTGGAGGTCACCGTGAACCGAGCGAGCACGCTCCCCTCGACCCGGGGCACCGCGGGCACCACCCGGCGCGATCAGTTGGTGCCGGCTGCGCTGGCCTATGCCGCACGAGGCTGGCACGTCTTCCCCCTGCGGGTGGGGGACAAGCGCCCCGCGTTCCCCGACCACGCTGCCGACCGGTGCACCGGCCGTGACCCGCGCTGCCGGCGTGCCGGGCGGCACGTGACCTGGGAGGAGAGGGCGACCACCGACCCGGCCCGGATCCGCGCGGCGTGGACGTCGGCCCCGTACGGCATCGGGATCGCCACCGGTCCCTCCGGGCTGCTGGTGATCGACCTCGACCAGCCCAAGCCCGACCGCGGCGGCGCGATTGAGCGCCCGCCGACGGAGTTCGACGAACCCGGGATCACCGATGGCGCAGATGTGTTCGCCGCACGGTGCGCGCGCGCCGGGCACCCCGCCCCGCTCGACACATACACCGTCAGCACCGGCAGTGGCGGCACCCACCTGTACTTCATCGCCCCCACTGGCCCCAAGGCGCCCGAACTGCGCTGCACCGCAGGACATCTGGGGTGGCTGATCGACACCCGCGCGCACGGCGGCTATGTGGTCGCGGCACCCTCGACTGTGGCCGGACGCGCCTACCTCGCAGACGACCCCGACGCCGGTGCTGCCCCGCTGCCCGGATGGCTGGCCGACGCTCTCACCCCGGCGCCGCTGCCCGCTCAGGTGCCGGCCCCGATCAACCTCCGGACCGGCGGTGCCGGTGGGAACGAGCGAATGCGCGCCTACCTCGAATCGGCGATGAACGGCGCGGTGCAGGCCGTGCATGCGGCGCCGGGCGGGCAGCGCAACCGGGCCGTGTACGGCGCCGCGGTTCAACTCGGGCAGCTCGTGGCCGGCGGCGCCCTGACGGCTGAGACCGTGCGTGCTGCGTTGCTGTCAGCAGCGATCACCGTCGGGCAATCCGAGGCCGAGGCCGTCCGAACGATCGCCTCGGGGATGCGCAACGGTGCCGGACGTCCTCGGTACGTGCCCGACAGCCCGGCCTCACCGGCCCGTGGGAGGGCGGCATGAGCCTGCCGACACTCTTGGCTGCGCCGGAGGTGGGGCCACGGCTGGTGGACCTGTGCTGCTGTCAGGGTGGCGCATCCCGCGGCTACACCGATGCTGGGTTCGTCGTGACCGGGGTCGACATCTTCCCGCAACCGCGGTACCCGTACCCGTTCCACCAGGCGGACGCCATCGAGTTCGCTGCCCAGCATGGGGCTGGGTTCGATGCGATCGCGGCATCATTCCCGTGCCAGGCATACACCGCCTGCTGGCAGATCCAGCGCCGTGAGCATCCCCAGCTGATCGACATCGGGCGCGAAGTGCTCAACAGGACGGGGCGCCCGTGGGTGATGGAGAACGTCCCCGGTGCCCCACTGCACGATCCGGTCGAGCTGTGCATGTGCATGTTCACCAGCGAACCGGGCACCTACCGACCGCGCTGGTTTGAGACCGGAGGCGGCTTCATCCTGCCCCGGATGGAGCACCGCCCGCACACCAAGAAGCACACCAAGATGGGCCGCCCGCCGCGCCCGGACGAGGTGATGCACGTGGTCGGAAACTTCTCCGGCGTCGCCGCCGCGCGCGCTGCGATGGGCATCGACTGGATGACCAGAGACGGCCTGCGCGAGGCAATTCCGCCCGTCTACACCCGCTGGATTGGTGAGCATCTCATCGCCCATCTCGCGGCATGCAGCACCAAAAGGAGCGCAGCATGAACGAGCACGACCCCTATGAGGACGGGCCCCCGCCCGAGATCGAGGCGCCGCCGAGCCGTCACCTGCAAGCCGTCACCCCGGACCGGCCGCGATGGCGCCCGCAGTTGTGGGGCGCCGATCGGATCATGGCGACCGAGTTCCCCGCGCCGAAGTGGGCCGTGCCCGGTCTGCTCTGCGAAGGAGTGTCCCTGCTGGCCGGGCCGCCCAAGGTTGCCAAGTCGTGGTGGCTGCTGTCGGTCTGCCTCGCGGTCGCTTCCGGCGGCCGGGCACTCGGGGCGATTCCGGTCCGCAAGGGGCCGGTGCTGTATCTGGCGCTGGAAGACACCCCGCGCCGGCTGAAGTCCCGCATGGGTCAGTTGCTCGGTGACACCCCCGCCCCGCCCGGGCTGGAGTTGGCAACGGAGTGGCCGACCATGCCGGCCGGTGGGGACGTGGCGATCGCCGATTGGCTCGACCGGCACCCCGACGCCCGGATGATCGGCATCGACGTGTTCGCCAAAGTCCGCGGGCCGGCATCGCCTTCGCTGTCGGCCTACGACGCCGATTACGCGGCCGTCGGACGGATCAAGAAGATCGCCGACCAGTACGGCATCGCCATCGTCCTGATCCACCACGTGCGCAAGGCCGGCAGCGAGGACTTCCTTCAGGAAGTCAGCGGCACCAACGGCATTGCCGGGGCGGCCGACGCCACCCTCATCCTGAAGCGCGCCCGTGGTCAGGCCGACGGCACCCTGTCGATCACCGGTCGCGACGTCGAAGAGACCGAGATCGCCCTGACTCATGACCAGAACACCGGCCACTGGCTCAAGACCGACGCGCCAGCCGATGAGGCCAAGCTCGGTGACACCCGCGCCGCGATCCTCAAACACCTCCGCCAAGAAGGAAAACCCCTCGGACCGACCGCCGTCGCCAAGGGCACCGGCATCGACGTCGGGAACGTCAAGAAGACCATGCAGCGCATGAGCGACGCCGGCCAGATCTGGCCCGTCACCAACGGCCGATACGAAGCCCCACCGGCCGGAGCACAGCCGTTCCCCGATATCAGTGGGGACATCGGCACCGGGGGTGTCCCCACTGTCCCCCCTGTCCCCGAAACCTTCTGACCAGCGAGAACGCCCCGCACGACGGGGACACCTCGGCGGGAGGTGTCCCCGGATCAAGCCCGCGACGGCTGGAGGTGCCGTGAAGACCACGAACCGGAGCGACAGGACGTCGGGCCCCGAGTTCTTGACCACTGAACAGGCGGCCGAGCGAGTGGGGCTCAGCGCCCGGCAGGTGCGGCGCCTCATTGCCGAGCGGCGGATCGGGTTCTACCGCGCTGGCCGGTCGGTGCGAATCGACCCGGCCGAAATCATCGACTACATGCTCGCTGGGCGTGTAGAGCCAATTACGGAAACTTATGTGAGAGAGCATCTTTAGGAGCTACAAATGGCGAACAAGAACGGTCATCGGCGCTTCGGTGCCATCCGAAAGCTCCCTTCAGGGCGTTACCAAGCTCGGTACCCCGGGCCTGACGGGCGCATGAGAAAGGCGCCCGAAACGTTCGCGCGGAAACCTGAAGCCGAGCGGTTCCTGACTCTCGTTGAAGCACAGATGCTTAGGCATGAGTGGATCGACCCGGACCGTGGCAAGGTGGCGCTTCAGGTGTACGGGGAGCGCTGGATTGATGAGCGACCCAATCTGAGGCCGCGCACAGTGCAGCTGTACCGGTGGACGTGGAACAAGCACATCGTGCCCTTCCTCGGAGCGCGAATGGTGAACGAGCTGGACCCGGCGATGATCCGCACGTGGCGCTCGGACCTGCTGACCGATGGCGTTTCGATTGGGGGCGCGGCGAAGGCGTACCGGCTGTTGCGAGCCGTGTTGAATACGGCCCTTGACGACGAACTCATCCGGCGAAACCCGTGCCGGATCAAGGGAGCCGATCAGGAGAAGAGCGCGGAGCGTCCGACGCTGACGTTGCGGCAAGTGTTCGCCTTGGTCGAGAAGGTCCCGGCACGCTACCGGGCGTTGCTTCTGGTGGCCGCGTTCGGGTCACTGCGGTGGGGTGAGGTGAGCGCGCTCAAACGGCGTGACGTGAATGTCATCACCGGCACGGTCCGGGTCCGGGAGGCATACAGTGAGATCCGGGGGAGGGGGCTGGTGCTGGGGCCGCCCAAGTCACGAGCTGGGGCGCGGGTTGTGGCCCTGCCGGCCGCGATTCTCCCGGTACTGAGGGAGCACGTGGATACCTACGTCAAACCGGATGCGGACGCTCTGGTATTCACGACCGGTAGCGGCCGGCCGATCCTGCGGGGCAACTTCAACAAACTCGTGAGGTGGCACCAGACCGTTGCCAGCATCGGCGCGACCGGGTTGCACTTCCACGACCTTCGGCACACCGGGAACGTGTTCGCTGCCAAGTCCGGAACGAGTCTGCGGGACCTCATGACGCGCATGGGGCACGACAGCCCGCGCGCGGCCATGATCTATCAGCACGCGACAGCCGAGGCCGACACCGCGATTGCTGCTGCGATCAACGCCGAGCTGGAGAAGCTCGTCAGTGGCCAGACGGATGACGACGGCGGGGCGGCCGGAGCGTCCGCAGAAGTGGGCTAATGGCACGCTAATGGCACGGAGCCAGAATCGGGCTCGGAACAACGAAGCGCTAGGCAGCGGAAACTCTTCTCTGCCTAGCGCTTTCGTGCGGAGCGGGCGACGGGAATCGAACCCGCACTGTCAGCTTGGGAAGCTGATGTTCTACCATTGAACTACGCCCGCATTGCCCCGTCTGAAACCGGGCGAGCACACACTATCAAAGTCCGGGCGCCCTGTGGGGCACGACCCTTGCTACCTTGTTCCGGTGCTGCTCAGCGACCGTGACATCCGTTCGGAGATCGACTCGGGACGGGTGGCCATCGACCCCTACGAGGCGTCGATGGTCCAGCCGTCGAGCATCGATGTTCGCATCGACCGCTTCTTCCGGCTCTTCGACAACCACAAGTACCCCGTGATCGACCCGTCCGAGGAACAGCCCGAGCTGACCCACCAGGTCGAGGTGAAGCCGGACGAGGCCTTCGTGCTGCACCCCGGTGAGTTCGTTCTGGCGTCCACCTACGAGACCGTGACGCTGCCGAACGACGTGGCGGCGCGGCTGGAGGGCAAGTCGTCGCTGGGTCGTCTGGGGCTGCTGACACACTCCACGGCCGGGTTCATCGACCCCGGTTTCTCCGGTCACGTCACCCTGGAGCTGTCGAACGTGGCGACACTCCCGATCAAGATCTGGGCCGGCATGAAGATCGGCCAGCTCTGCTTCTTCCGTCTGACCAGCGCTGCTGAACACGCGTACGGAAGTGAGCGCTACGGATCGCGGTACCAGGGGCAGCGCGGGCCCACGCCGAGCCGTTCCTACCTCTCTTTCCACCGTACGATGGTGTGAGGTTTCCCGGCAGGAGGACACGTTCGCGGTGGCTCGCAAGAAGCGTGACAAGGCGGCTCCCGAGCCCGCCGTAGAGATGGTCGAAGAGGGCATCTCCGTTCAGGACCTGGCGGCTCGGCACCTCCTGCTCTGTCCGACCACCGTCGACATCGAGGTGGTCGACACACTGATCCGCGACCGCCTCCCGCACAGCGACCTCTACGACACCGGCGAGGTCAAGCTCGGGCGGCACAGCCGGATCACCGGGCCCTACCAGCTGTCCATGGAAGACGCCGTCGACGCCGGCGTCCCCATGCCCTGGACGGTCTGTTACTGCCTGGAGGCGCCGGTCGAGCGGGAAGACCCGCCGCTGCCCGGCATGGACGACCGGGACGGGTTCGCCTACGCCTTCCCCGAGGGCCTGCCCTGGCGCGACGAGGGCCGTGCGTTGCAGCTGATGGTGAGCCTGGCCCGGCGGATCGGTGGGGCGGTCCGGGTGGCCGGCACGCTCCAGCTGGTCCAGCCCGACCGCGATCGCGCGGTCGACTACGTCGTCCATTCGCGCACCTGGCTGGAACCCGACGTGCTGCTCGGCATCGTCGGCCGCGAGATGCCCGGCGCCGTCCTCGCCGTGGAGGGCGAGGAGTGGGGCGGCCCGCCGCCCGCGGCCTACACCGGCGAGATCCTGGTGCAAGACGTCGGCCGGAGCACGCTCTCCTCCGCCGAACTGAAGCGCCTGCACACCGCCGCCGACGCGCGCGACCGCAAAATGCTGGCGGACGACGACGTGATCGACGGATTCGCCATCGTCACCGACTTCGGGCGTGACGGTGTGGTCGAGGTGCTCGTGCATCTCACCGACATCGACGACCCGGCCGTGGTCGGCCAGCCGTGGGCCAGCGAAGACCTGGTCACCTACGAGGTGCGGTGGCAGGCGCCCGATCCGGAGGCACGCGAGAAGCGTTATCCGCCGGAGGATTTCCGGGCCAGCCGGGCCCGGGTGGCGCCGGTCGTGGCGCGCACGGCGCGGGCCCTGGTCGAGGCGGCCGGTGGAATCGTGCTGGACGAAGACAACTTCGGGGTCGACCGCTACACGCTCTGATCCGTTTCCAAGATCGGCTTTTCAGGACGGGTGTCGTGCGCCCGCAGCTCTGCGTGCCCGGGCCGCACGTTTCGGTGTGCGCCCGCGATGCCACAGGTATGGGGCTCTTTGGCGCCACCTAAATGATTCCTAAACGGCTTCCGTGCGGTTCTCTTGGGCTCTTTCCTACTGCTACTTTTTCTTAGCGGTACTTATGTAAAGAGTCCTCACTAATCATGACATCCACCCTGAAGGGATCGCCATGAAGCGTGCACGAATCGCCGTCGCGGGGGCAGCCGCCTCCGCCATGGCTGTCGCACTGGTTGCGACACTCATGCCGTCCGGCGCCAACGCGGCCAACCCGGTGGCCGCCACCGCTGACTGCACCGGGCAGGCCTGGGCCAAGGACGTCGCCTACACCGGCGGCACCGACGTCGTTCACGGGGGTCATGCGTGGACGGCGAAATGGTGGACGTACGGCGATGTTCCGGGTGCCACCGGCGGCTCGGACGTCTGGGTGGACGGCGGAGCCTGCTCCGGCTCACCCACCGGCAGCGCCACCGCGACCCCGTCGTCGAGCGCCACCACGACGACCGATCCGACCGCCACGACGGATCCGACCGACACGACCGAGCCTGGTGAGACCGCGACGGACGAGCCGTCCGCCGGCGACAGCCGGGTGGTCGGGTACTACACCGACTGGAGCACGTACCAGCGTGACTTCCAGGTCAAGGATCTCGACACCAGCGGTGCCGCAGACGAACTCACGCACATCGTCTACGCCTTCGGCAACGTGACCGGCGGTAAGTGCGCCGTCGGTGACGCCTACGCCGACTACCAGAAGACGTTCTCGGCGGCCGAGTCGGTGAGCGGCGAGGCCGACACCTCCGACCAGGCCGTGGCCGGCAACATCAACCAGCTGCGCCAGCTGAAGGCGAAACACCCCGGTCTGAAGGTGATCTGGTCGTTCGGTGGCTGGACCTGGTCCGGCGGTTTCGGTGCGGCCGCGGCCGACCCGGACGCCTTCGCGCAGTCCTGCCACGACCTGGTCGAGGACGAGCGCTGGGCCGACGTGTTCGACGGCATCGACATCGACTGGGAGTACCCCAACGACACCGGGGCCAGCACCGACACCAGCGGCTTCGACGCGTACCGTGAGCTGCTCGCCTCGCTGCGCACGGAGTTCGGCGACGACCTGGTCACCTCGGCGATCACCGCCGACGGCACGGACGGCGGCAAGCTGGAGTCGGCGGACTACGGCGGCGCGGCCCAGTACGTGGACTGGTACATGCCGATGACGTACGACTTCTACGGTGCGTTCGACGCCGACGGCCCGACCGCCCCGCACTCCCCGCTGACCGACTTCGACGGTGCGGCCAACCCGGGCTTCGACTCGGAGACGGCCATCGCCAAGCTGAAGAGCCTCGACATTCCCTCGGACAAGCTGCTTCTCGGTATCGGCTTCTACGGCCGCGGCTGGACCGGCGTGACCCAGGAGGCCCCGGGCGGTTCGGCCACCGGTGCCGCACCGGGCACCTACGAGGCGGGCATCGAGGACTACAAGGTGCTCAAGACCAGGTGCCCGGCCACCGGGACGGTCGGCGGCACCGCTTACGCCTACTGCGACGGCGAGTGGTGGAGCTACGACACCCCGGAGACCATCGCCGGGAAGATGGACTACGCCACCGAGCAGAGCCTGGGTGGGTCGTTCTTCTGGGACCTGTCGGGTGACACCTCCGACGCCGAGCTGACCAAGGCCGTGGCGAACGGCCTGAGCTGACAGCTCCTTTCGACCGACGGTGCCCCTGCCTGCCTGAACAGGCGGGGGCGCCGTGGCCCGGCCGCGGGGGCGTGGGCCGGGTGCCGGGGGGATCCGCACCACTCGTGAACCTGCCCTGAAGAGGATCACTTCCATGTCACAGAAACGTCTTTCGCGTGCCCGCAGGACGGCGGTCGTCGCCTCCGGCGCGGTCGCCGCGGCCGTCGTGGCGGCGGTCGCCGTCGCGTCGCCGGGCAACAGCGCACCTGCCTCGACCGTCGCGGCGGACAGCTTCACCACCGTCTGGTCGGACGACTTCGACGGGGCCGCGGGCTCCTCCCCGTCGTCCGCGAACTGGTTGTTCGATCTCGGCACCGGCTACCCGGGCGGCGCGTCCGGCTGGGGCACCGGCGAGATCGAGACGATGACCGACTCGACCGACAACGTCAGCCTCGACGGCGACGGCAACCTCAACATCACCCCGGTCCGTGACTCGTCCGGCAACTGGACGTCGGCCCGGATCGAGACCCAGCGCACCGACTTCGCCGCACCCGAAGGCGGTGTGGTGCGGTTCGAGAGCCGCATCCAGCTGCCCGACGTGAGTGGCGCCCAGGCGCAGGGCATCTGGCCGGCCTTCTGGTCGCTGGGGGAGGACTTCCGCGGGACCTACACCAACTGGCCCGGCATCGGTGAGGTCGACGTGATGGAGAACGTCAACGGTGAGAACACCGTGTACGGCACGCTGCACTGCGGCACCGCCCCGGGCGGCGTGTGCAACGAGAGCACCGGCCTGGGCGGCAGCAAGACCGGCTTCTCGCCCACGCTCCAGGGCGGTTTCCACACCTACGCGGTGGAACTCGACCGCACCGGCGGCGACGAGGAGCTGCGCTGGTACATCGACGGCGAGGAGTTCCACTCGGTGTCCGAGTCGCAGGTCGGCGCGGACGTCTGGGCCAAGGCCACCGACCACGGCTTCTTCCTGATCCTCAACGTGGCGATCGGCGGCGGCTGGCCGGGCAGCCCGACGTCGGCCACCGCCTCCGGCGTACCGATGGTCGTGGACTACGTGAAGGTGCTCCAGAAGGGCGCCGACACGACCGAGCCCTCCGAGACGACCGAGCCGTCCGGGACCACCACGGCGCCGTCCGACACCGGCACGCAGCCGTCCACGGGTGGCCGGGACGCCTACGGCACCATCGAGGCGGAGAGTTTCGACCGTCAGAGCGGCACCACGACGGTTGCCGCGAACGACGGTGGCGAGAAGCTGGGCTCCATCGCGAACGGCGACTCGGCGGTTTTCCAGGGCGTCGACTTCGGTGACACGGCCGCGCACACCTTCGTGGCCGAGGCCGCGTCGGGCGCGGACGAAGGGGTGAGCGGCCTGATCGAGGTACGGCTCGACAGCGCCACGGCGGAGCCGGTCTCGACCGTCTCGGTGGCGAACACCGGCGGCTGGCAGAAGTTCAGGGAGATCCCGGGCGAACTGTCCGCTACGACCGGAACGCACGATGTGTACCTGACCTTCAGGTCCGGTCAGGCGTCCGAGTTCGTGGACCTTGACTCCTTCACCTTCCGCCGTTGAGCCCCGGTTAACCCTCCCACTTTTAGGACTGGACCCATGCCAAACCTGAGCCGCCGCAACCTTCTCCGCGGCGCCATCGGCGGTGGTGTGCTGGGGGCCGTCGGCCTCGCCACCGTTCCGCAGATGGTGCACGCCGCGAACGGTCTGCCGCTCACGGTCGTGAACAACACCGGCACCTACAGCAGTGACCAGATCTTCGTGCACGTCGTCGGCACCCACCTGTCCACCGGCAAGATGGGCCACATCAAGGCCGACGGCAACTTCGCCGAGATCGCCTCGTCCGACAACGGTTCCGACGGCTACGCCAGCTACGGCATCCGGCTCAGCGAGATGAAGACCCTTCCCCTGGCCACGCTCTCGGGCCGGGTGTACATCTCGATGGGGCAGCAGCTGAAGTTCCGGGTGGTCGGCACCGGCAGCGGTATCGGCCTCCAGTACCCGGCGGGCTGGGTGAGCAGCGACCCGTCCTACGGCATCCTGCACGACTTCATGGAGTTCACGAACAACGACTCCGGCATGTACTGCAACACCACCATGGTCGACATGTTCGGCCTGCCGATGTATGTGACGCTCAAAGGCGCCACCACGCAGTCGATCGCGCAGTACGAAGACGGTGCCCGGTCGAAGATCTTCGCGGCCATGAGCAAGCAGAGCGGCTTCGAGAAGCTGGTGATGGACGACCTGCGCATCATGGCCCCCGGTCATGGTCTGGAGCAAGGGCTGTTCTCCAGCAGCTACTTCGACGGCAACGTGAACGCCCGCTGGTCGCAGTACAGCTCGGCCACCATGAACCTGACGGCCAACAACCAGAAATACACCGGCAAGATCGAGGGCTCGAACTTCGTCTTCCGGCAGAACGGCACGGTGAAGGCAACTTTCGCCAAACCGAGCACCAGCGACGTGCTGTTCTGCAACGGTGCCCTGGCCGCGCCGAACGACGGGGTGGGCGGCCCGATCGCGGCGGTGCTGGCGGCCGGCCTGAACCGGGGTGTGCTGCTCAAGACCACCCAGCCGGTCACCGACCCGTCGCAGTACTACGCCGGCGAACGGGTCAACCACTACTCGCGCATCATTCACGAGAACACGAAAGACGGTAAGGCCTACGGCTTCGCCTTCGACGACGTCTGCGAGCAGGCGTCCTACATCCAGGACAACGCCCCGACGAGCGTGACCCTGACGTTGCAGGCATTCTGAGCCCGCATCCGGACCGGGCCCGGTGGTCACCCCTGACTGACCACCGGGCCCACTGTCGTCCACTGTTGGTGAACCGAAAAACCCTGAGGAACAACGAATGCCGAACCTGAGTCGTCGTCACCTGCTGCGCGGTGCGATCGGTGGTGGTGTGCTCGGCGCCGCCGGCCTGCTCACCGTGCCACAGATGGTGCACGCGGCCGAGGGCCTGCCCCTGAAGGTCGTCAACCGCACCGGCAGGTACAAGAGCGACGACATCTGGGTGCACGTGGTCGGCACCGAGCTGGCCACCGGCCGGATGGGACACGTCAAGGCCAACGGCAACTTCGCCGCGGCGGCGCTGTCCGACAACCACGCGGACGGCTACGCCCGCTACGGGGTGCGGCTGAGCGAGATGAAGTCGCTTCCGCTGGCGGCACTTTCGGGACGTGTCTACATCTCGATGGGCAAGCAGCTGAAGTTCAAGGTGGTCGGCACCGGCAGCGGGCTGGGGCTCCAGTACCCGGCGGGCTGGGTGAAGACCGATCCGTCGTACAAGATCCTGCACGACTTCATGGAGTTCACGAACAACGACTCCGGCTTCTACTGCAACACCACGATGGTCGACATGTTCGGCCTGCCGATGTACATCACGCTCGCCGGCAGCAAGACACGCACCATCGCGCGGTACGAGGAGGGCGCCCGGGCACGGATCTTCGCCGAGATGCGCAAGCGTCCCGCCTTCAAGAAGCTGGTCGTCGGCAACCTGCGGGTGATCGCCCCCGGGCACGGCCTGGACCGCGGCATCTTCTCCAGCACCTACCTCGATCCCTACATCGACGCCCGCTGGAAGCAGTACGAGACCGAGACGCTCACGGTGGTGGCCAACAACATCACCTACCGGGGCACGGTGGAGGGCTCGAAGCTGGTGTTCCGGCAGGGGGGTGCGGTGAAGGCGTCGTTCGCCAGGCCGTCCACCCGCGACGTGCTGTTCTGCGACGGCACACTGGCCGCGCCCAACGACGGCGTGGGTGGCCCGATCGCCGCGGTGCTGGCCGCCGGCCTGAACCGTGGTGTGCTGCAACGCCCGAAGCAGCCGATCAAGAACGCCGATCTGTACTACCGGGCCAAGCGCACGAACCACTATTCGCGGATCATTCACGAGAACACCGTGGACGGCAAGGCGTACGGCTTCGCCTTCGACGACGTCTGCTCGCAGGCCTCGTACATCGAGGACGGCTCTCCGAAGAATGTGACGCTGACGCTCCAGCCCTTCTAGTCCGTCCATTGTTCACCCCGAAATGGGGGACGTCCTCACGAACTTCGTGAGGACGTCCCCCATTTGCTGTGTATCCCATGGAAAACCAAGGGGTAGCACCCGTTCGGCCCAGGGGGGATCGCCTGATGCCCCATTGATCACCTCAGGTGTTCGTGTCTTTTCGGTTTCGTTGCGCGAATTGAGTGACGCCGGGGGCGCCCGTTCGGGTGGCGTCGAGAGTGCCGATTCGGGCTTGCGATCAAGGAAAAGATGCTAGCGACGGATGATCGAAGCGCGGCAGCGATCGCGAATCCGGTTGGTCCGCGGCGTGTCATGAACGGGGTTTGCGCAGGTAGAGCTCATCTACGGTTGCGTACTGTGAGGGTTTCCCGGATTAGGTGCGCACTGAATGTAAAAGGTCCGATTCTTGGCTGTTATTCGTGATGCGTCGGACGTTCGGTGATGCGGGACGACACGTCGCGACAGGCCCATAGTCATGTCTCTGGGTAGTCCTTCCCCTACATTCTGTCGCGGGTCGCAGTCGTCGATCCGTGTCTGAACTCAGTGATTGCCCGAACCTGCCGGGCCCTCCGCGACGGATGAGCCGCGGGTGGGTACGGGGTCTCACGGTCACGGGTCAAAGGGCGTCTCCGCTCCGGTGGAGTCGCAGAGGAAGGAACTCGCTTGATGAACCTCCAGAGCAAGAAGGCGCGGCTCCCGATCGCCGCGCTGGGCGTCACCGCCCTCTGCAGTGGCGGGATCGGCATCTTCGCCTCGCCTGCACTCGCTGCGACGGAAATCGCGCTGAACAGTGGGGCTACGTCGATCGCGGTGGCCAACTTCGGTTACACGAACGCCGATACGGCCAATGCCGCCTATGCCTTGAAGACTCAGGAAGCCTCGCTCACCAACACCGTGCTGTCGGTGGAATCCGCACCCACCGGCGGCAAGCTGGCGTACGACCAGGTGACCAACAACGGTGTGGCGACGACGAGCTTCACCCAGGTGCCGACGGGTTCCAGCTCGGCGGTCAACGAGGTGCAGACGCTGGCGTTCGACGCGGTGCCGGACAGCGGCACTTACACGGTGACCGTCGCGGGCGTCACGACCGGCACGATCTCCGGCGCCTCGGGCGTCTCGGCCAGCGATCTCCAGACGGCGCTGAACACCGCTCTCGGATCGTCCGGCTCGGTCGCCGTGACCGGAGCGGGCTCCACCGGTAGCCCGTTCAGCATCACCTTCGGCGGTGCGCTGGCCGGGACGAACGTGGGGCAGCTGACCGTCGACACCCTGACCGGAGCGCTGGAATCCAGCAGCACCCCGGTGAACGGCACCCCCGGCACCACCACGCAGGGTGCCGCGGCCGTCGCCTCGGCCACCACCTCGGCCATCGGCACCCTGGCGAACACCGACTACGTGTACGTGACCGGTGATGTGCCGGGCGCGTACAAGTTCCGGATCTTCCAGGACACCAACGCCAACAACGTCTACGACTCGGCCGACGAGCGCAGCACCGCTCTCGTCAACATGACGGTCTACGACATGGGTGGCCTCGGCACGACCGCCTCGGACACCAGCGACGACGTGGTGGCCGTGGTCAACGCCACCTCGCCGACCTCGTCGGGTGACCCGATCCCGTCCGAGATCACCTACAGCAAGCCACTTTCCATGTCGGACGCCCGGGGCAGCGCGGTTGCGACCGGCCTGGCCGGCCGGATCGCCGACCGGACCTACATCGACGTCACGTCGACGGCGGCGGGCGTCAGCACGGCCACGAACCAGAAGCCGGACTACTCGACGACCACCGGCAAGGCGACCTACGCGATCGGCACGCCGACCGGCGCGGGCACGATCACCCTGAAGACCGACCTGGCCGGCACCACCGGCGCGGTCAGCTACACCGCCGCCACCCCGAAGGCGATCACCGTGACGGCGACGAACGTCGCCACCGTCGACCTGGCCGCCACGGCTTCCGACGGCAAGGTGAAGACGTCGGGCACGGCGGTCGCGGTCAAGGCCGGCACGGGCACCGTGGAGTACACCGCCACGGCGAAGGACAGTGCCTCGCCGGCACTTCCGGTCGCGGGGGCCAAGGTCACCTTCACCCTGACCGGCACCGACACGGCCGTGGCCAAGCTGAGTGCCGACGGCACGGCCGGCGCCACGACCACCACCAGCAAGGTGTACACGGCGACCACGGACGCGAAGGGTGTGGCCACGCTCAAGGTCACGACCACCGACCCGTCGGCCACCAGCACCTACGGTGTGGCGGCGACCTCGAACGGTCACTCCGGCACGCCGCTGACCACCACCTACGCCGCAGCCGCGGCCGCCAAGATCACGACGACCAGCACGGCCGCGGAGCTGACCCCCACGGTCGGCACCACGAGCGTCGCGATCAAGGGCACGGTCTGGGACCAGTTCGACGGGCCGTTCGCGCCCAGCTCGAGCGACCCCCAGCAGGTGACCATCCAGATCCCGGACGGCACCCAGGCCGGGTTCGCGTCGCTGTCGTCCAGCGGCACGTTCTCGTACACCTACACCGCGCCGACCACCCCGGCCCCGGCTGTGGGTGACACCACGAGCTTCGACTTCGTCTACGGCACGCTGGGCACGGGTGGCACCGACTCCGCCACCGAGGGCGGAACCATCCGCTGGGCCAGCACCGCGGCGGTCTCGAAAATCACGCTGACCACGCCGGGCAACGGCGCCAAGGCGGTGAACCTGCTGGGCAACGCGGCACCGCTGCCGACCCAGGGCAACACCGGTTCACCGGCCTTCGGCAACACCACCGGTGCCGTGACCGGAACGGTCTACGACGCGAACAACGCCGTACTGGCCTACAAGACCGTCACGCTCAAGGGCGGTAACGGGGTCTGGTTCTCGAAGACGGCCACGCCGGGAGCGACCGACAAGCTGGTCGAGACCATCGACGTGGTGTCGGACGCCTCCGGCGCGATCTCCGGTGCCTACGTGTACTTCGCCAAGTCCGGCGACCACAAGGTCACCGCGAGCTCCGGCGGGGCCAGCGCGGAGTCGACGGTCACGGTGGCCGCACCGGCCGCCAACGCCGGCTGGCACGTGGAGATCGACGACGTGGCCGGTGCTCCGGGCTCGACGCTGATCGTCACCGGTAAGGTCACCGACATCTTCGGGAACGCCGTTCCGGACGCGGTGGTCGGCCTGACCGCCGACCCGGCGACGGTCGGCTCGCTCGGGAACTCGAGCCTGATCACCAACAACGCCGGTGTTTTCAGCACGACGTTCGTCACCGGCAGCAACTCCGGTGGCGAGGTCGAGCTGACCGCCGAGATCACCAACAACCTGACGACCCTGACGCCGAACGCCACCCTGGTGGCCACCGGCTTCACGGCTCCGGAGGCGATGGACAAGGCAACGGGCAAGGTCCTGGTCGCGAAGGCCGAACTGAGCCTGAGTGCGACGGCCAAGATCGTGGCCGGTGCCAAGGGCGGCACGGCGAAGCTGTCCGGTGACTACCTGCCGGGCACCTCGATCGACATCTGGGGCAAGCCGTCCGGCTCGGGCGCCTACTCCCTGATGGACACCGTGACCTCGGACGACGAGGGCGAATTCGGGGCCTCGGTCGGCATTACCAAGTCGACCCGGTTCGTCGCCCGCGCCAACGGCGTGAGCAGCCCCTCGAAGGAGACCCAGCTGTGGTCGGCCGTCAAGCTCACGGCCAAGGCCCTGGGCAAGGGCAAGGTGCAGCTGATGGCCGACGGTAACCCGAACACCAAGGCCCCGCTGACCTTCTACCGGTCGATCGCAGGCAAGGACCCGGTGCTGAAGACGATCACGTCCGACAACACCGGCGTCGGCCGGGTCACCGTGAGCCTGCCCAAGGGCACGCGCTCGGTCTACGTGACCTACAAGGCGCAGGGCACCGGCGGTGCGATGAGCACGACCGTCAAGGTCAAGGTGAAGTGAAACCGGGCTCGCACCGGATGAACTGAACCGAGATCGGCCAAGGGCCGGCATCCCCACCGAGGGGGTGCCGGCCCTTTCCGCATGTTCGGGCAGCCATCACGGCCGGCGACTCGCTGCGCCGTCCGGGTAGGACCTCTGCCGAATCTCAAGCCCGCCTGTGGCCTGCCCTGCTATGAGCGCATGTCTGAACCTTCATGCCCGCGGCCCATCGCGGGTGCCGGGAAGACCCGGTAATCGCCCGGTACCGGCTACGCCGTCCGGGGCCGGCGCCTCCACACAACGTCACTGGGACCTGTTGCCCCGCAATGGTGTTCACCCATCCGGCAGATCCCCTCGTCACGCGACCTCACGGAATCTCAAGTCACGGCCTGTGACCACGCAGCCCGGACGGCAGACGGCCTTGCGGCCGCCTTGAACGAGATGAGGTCGCGGTGCACAGGGCTCCTCGCGTTTCCGGATCCGCCTGGATCCAGCTGGTCGCCGCGCTGATGATCGCGGTGGTGGCGGTGCTCTCGCCGCGGTTCGCGTTCGGCGACCTGGAGGAGCACACGACGATCAGCGACGGCGGCACCGGCACAGTGAGCAGCGAGGGTGACCCGTTGCAGGCGGGGGTGGCCACGGCCGGGGTGAGCCCGGCCGGGACCGGGTACTCGATCATGAAAGTCAGCCTGAACAGCGGCAAGACGATCAATGCCCGCTGGAACCCGTGCCAGAGCGCGGTCACCTGGCGGGCGAACCTGAGCGGCCTGCCCAAGGCGAAGCGTGCGGCAATGCTCAAGACGATCACGGCGTCGTTCAAGCGGCTCAGCGCGGCCACCGGCATCACCTACCGCTACCAGGGCACGACCACGTTCGTGCCGAAGACCGGCAACCTGGAGAAGGCGCCGGCCGAGATCGTGGTGGCGGCGGTGTCGAAGAGCCGCACCGACTTCCCGATGAACGACAACTCTCTCGGCTACGGCGGGGTGCTCTGGTCCTCGTGGTACGGCGGCACGCAGGGCGAAGGTGCCGCGGTGATGCGGGGTTACGTGGTGCTGGAGGCCAAGGCCATCCAGAAACTGAAGACCGGTTTCGGTTCCGGGCTGCGGCAGAGCAACGTGATCCTGCACGAGCTCGGCCACGCCAGCGGCCTGGAGCACGTGAAGGACCGCAAGCAGCAGATGTACCCGACGCTGACCACGGCCTCGCCCAGCGGCTTCGCCCGGGGCGACCTGACAGGCCTGAAGAAGGTGGGCAGGTCGGCCGGTTGTATCGCCGTCCCCGGTTATGCGGGGCTGAAGGACCTGAACTGACGGACGACGCTGGGCCGCTCGGGGGTTCGGCTCATCTTTCCATCAGTTCGGCCGAGTGTCCGGGTGTCGCCGGCGGCGAAGGCGCGCTCAAGAGTGATGCCTGGCTGCCCGATGCACAACCCAACGTCCGGACCATGCGGTAGTCCTTGAAGGAGAGTCGATGGAGGCGATCGACGAGATCGTTGCCGAGTTCCTGGTCGAGTCCCACGAGAACCTCGACCAGCTCGACACCGACCTGCTCGCGCTGGAGCAGGACCCGACCTCCCGGGATCTGCTGGGCAGCGTCTTCCGAACCATTCACACGATCAAGGGCACCAGCGGCTTCCTCGCCTTCAACAAGCTGGAGAAGCTCACCCACGTGGGTGAGAACCTGCTCAGCCGTATGCGCGACGGAAAGATCCTGCTCAACGAGGACCGCGCCAGCGCCCTGCTGGCCATGGTCGACGCTGTTCGTGGTCTGCTCTCGAACATCGAGGCCAGCGGCGGTGAGGGCGATGCCGACCACACCGAGCTGGTCACCCGCCTCGGCGACCTGCTGGAGGACGGCGCGCCGGCAGCCGCCGCGGCGCCCTCCGGCAGCGCCGAGGCCTCCGGCAGCGCCGAGGCCGTCGCCGAGACCCCGGACACCACCGAGGCGGTCGTCGAGGCCGCCGCCCAGGCCGCCGCGGAACAGGCGATCGAGGCCGCGCACGAGCTGGCCGAGGCCGCCAAGGAGCACCCGGACGAGATCCCTTCCGGCGCCCAGGTGGTGACGGCCGAGGTCTCGATCACCAACGTTCCCGAGCCGGCCGCCGCGGCACCCGCCCCGCCGCCTCCCGCACCTCCCGCCCCTCCTGCTCCCGAGCCCCCGCCGCCGGCCCCGGCGGCCGAGGCCAAGCCCGCTCCCGAGCCGGGGGAAGGCGACGGCCACAAGCGGTCGGTCGTCGAGTCGTCGGTGCGTGTCGACATCGGGCTGCTCGACACCCTGATGTCGATGGTCGGCGAGCTGGTGCTCTCGCGTAACGCCCTGGTCTCCGAGCTGGACGAGCAGAACGACAGTGCGCTCGCCCGGTCCGCCCAGCGGCTCTCGCTGATCACCAGCGAGTTGCAGGAACAGGTCATGAAGACCCGCATGCAGCCGGTCGACACGGTCTGGTCCAAGCTGCCCCGCGTCGTGCGCGACCTCTCCCGTCAGCTGGCCCGCAACGTGCGCCTGGAGATGGAGGGGCGCGACACCGAGCTCGACCGCACGGTGCTCGAGGCGATCAAGGACCCGATGACCCACCTGGTCCGCAACGCCATCGACCACGGCATCGAGCCGCCCGACGTGCGGATCGGCAAGGGCAAGAACCCCGAGGGCGTGCTGATGCTGCGCGCCTATCACGAGGCCGGCCTGGTCCACCTCGAGATCATCGACGACGGTGCGGGTATCGACCACAACGTGGTCGGTAACAAGGCGGTCGAGCGGGGCCTGGTCACCCAGGCCCAGCTGGAGAAGATGACGCCGCGCGAGATCACCCAGATGATCTTCCTGCCCGGCTTCTCCACCGCGGCCAAGGTCACCAACGTGTCCGGCCGCGGCGTCGGCATGGACGTGGTGAAGACCCGGATCGAGGCGATCGGCGGTTCCGTCGACGTCGTCTCGAACAAGGGCGCCGGCTCGACCTTCCGGTTGAGCATCCCGCTGACCCTGGCGATCATCCCGGCCCTGACGATCGGTTGCTACGGGCACCGTTACGCGGTGCCGCAGGTGAGTGTGCTGGAGCTGGTGCGGCTTTCGGGCGAGCACGCCCGGGGCGGCATCGAGCACATCTCCGGCGCACCGGTGTACCGGCTGCGTGGCTCGCTGCTGCCGCTGGTGCAGCTGGACGAGCAGCTCAGCCTGGTCCCGCTCGGCACCTCCAGCGGCGGTGGCCGGAACGACGACGGGCGCGGCGGTTTCATCGTCGTGCTGCAAGCCGAGCAGCACCGTTTCGGCCTGGTGGTGGACGACGTCCTGGACACCCAGGAGATCGTGGTGAAGCCGCTCGGCCGGCACCTGAAGAGCCTGCCGATGTATCAGGGCGCGACGATCCACGGCGACGGGAGCGTGGTCCTGATCCTCGACGCGACCGCGATCGCCCGCAAGGCCGACGTCCTCTCCAACCAGGCCGCGGCGGCGAGCTCGTCGATCATGGAGGAGACCACGCCGATCGACCCGGTGCTGGTGGTGGAGCTGTCCGGCGGACGGCGCACGGCCATCCCGCTGGACATGGTCACCCGGCTGGAAGAGATTCCCAACGAGACCATCGAGCGCGTCGGCGGTCGCGAGGTGGTGCAGTACCGCGGCCACATCATGCCGCTGGTGCGCCTGGCCAACCTGCTCGGCGCCTACGGCGAGGAGAACGACAGCGAGCGCGTGCAGCTGGTGGTGTACACCCGGGGCGAGCGCAGCGTCGGTTTCGCGGTCGAGCGGATCATGGACATCGCCACCGAGCGCGCCGGATCCCGTTCCGACATCGACGATCACGCCCTGCTCGGGTCGATCGTCGTGGGTGACCGGGTGGTCGAGCTGCTCGACGTGCAGGCCGCGGTACTCGCCGCCGACCCGGCCTTCTACCAGGACGACGCCGGCGCCACCACGGTGGAGCAGCTCGGCGACTTGTACGAGGAGGCACTGTGACCCAGCTCTCGACGTTCCACGTCGGCTCCTACCTGTTCGGGGTGGAGGTCGCGCTGGTGCAGGAAGTGGTCCGGATGCAGACGTTCACGCCGGTGCCGCTCGCGCCGCCGGAGGTGGCCGGCCTGATCAACCTGCGGGGTGAGGTGCTCACCGCGATCGACGTGCGGGCCCGGCTGGGCCTGCCGCCGAGCGGCAGCGAACGCCCCCAGGTGAACGTGGTGGTCCGGGTCGACGACGAACCGGTCAGCCTGCTGGTCGACGAGATCGGCGGTGTGGTGGAGGTTTCGCAGATCCCCTTCGAGAGCACGCCCTCGACGGTGGACGCCCAGGTCGGTTCGCTCCTGCTCGGGGCGTACACGATGCCGGAGAAGCTGCTCCTCGCCCTGGACGCACGTGCCCTACTGGCCTTCGACGAGAGCCGCACAGCCGCTGCCTGACGGCGTCGGTCGAGACTGAGGGGGACTCGATGCGAGCACTGGTGATCGACGATTCGCGAGCGATGCGAACAATTCTCACGAAGCAACTCGGAAAGCTCGGTTTCGACGTCGCCCAGGCGACCGACGGCCGCGACGCCCTGGACCTGCTCGACACCGGCTACGTCCCGGACGTGGCCCTGGTCGACTGGAACATGCCACGGGTGGACGGGCTCTCGTTCATCAAGGCGGTGCGCGCTCGCGACGATCTCCGGGATGTCTCGCTGATGATGGTCACGACCGAGAGCGAACAGCGCAACATCGTCCGGGCCCTGGCCGCCGGGGCGCACGAGTACGTCATCAAGCCGTTCACCGAAGAGGTCATCGGCGAAAAGCTGGCGCTCCTGGGATTGGTGGGGGTATGAGCGCAACGCGCATCCGGGTCCTGATCGTCGACGACTCGGTGGTCATCCGCCGGTTGATCAAGGAGATCCTGGACTCCGACAGCCGCATCGAAGTGGTCGGCGTCGCACAGAACGGTCAGGTCGCCCTCGGCAAGGTCGAGGAGCTCAAGCCGGACGCCATCACGATGGACATCGAGATGCCCGTGATGAACGGCGTCGACTGCGTGAAGGCGCTGCGGAAGACCCATCCCCGCCTGCCGATCGTGATGTTCTCCACGCTGACCGAGCGGGGTGCGTCCGCGACCATGGACGCCCTCGCGGCGGGGGCCAGCGACTACGTCACCAAGCCGGCCAACGTCGGCAGCGTGATGGAGAGCCGGCAGAGCATCATGGACCAGCTCGTGCCGAAACTCATCGCGCTCACCGGTTCGCGAAGACTGGTCTCCGGCGCGAAGAAGGCCGCGCTGCCCCCGCCGCAGCCGGTGCCCGCCCAGGCCAAGGGCCCGGGCGGGGCGCCCGCCCGGCGCACCCAGCCGTTCGGCCTGCTGGCGATCGGCAGCTCGACCGGTGGCCCGGACGCCCTGGCCACCGTGCTCTCGGCCCTGCCGGGCGACCTGCCGGTGCCGGTCGTGATCACCCAGCACATGCCGCCGGTGTTCACCAAAATGCTGGCACAGCGCCTGGACTCGACCTGCCGCCTGAGCATCCACGAGGCCGCCGAGGGCGACTCGGTGGAGCGCGGCAAGGTGCTGATCGCGCCCGGCGGCCTGCACATGGAACTGAAGACCCGGGGCACGGGCGTGTCGGTGCACCTGAGCGACGCCCCGCCGGAGAACTTCTGCCGGCCGGCCGTGGACGTGATGTTCCGGTCCGTGGCCTCGGTGTACCGCAACCGGGTGCTCGCCGTGGTGCTGACCGGGATGGGCCGCGACGGCGCCGCCGGGGCCGGGGTGATCCGGACCGCCGGTGGTGAGGTGTTCGCCCAGGACGAGGCCACCAGCGTGGTCTGGGGCATGCCCGGCGCCACCGTGATGGCCGGGCAGGCCGACCGGGTGCTGCCGCTGGAGCAGATGGCCGCGACCATCGCCTCCGCCCTGACTCACAGCCAGAACGCCGCCGCCCGCCAGGCCGGCCCGGTCTCCGGCGGGGTACGCGCATGACCTTGCCCGAAACCGACTTCACCTTCGTCACCGGAATCGTCCGGCAGCGCAGCTCCATCGACCTGCAACCGGGTAAGGAGTACCTGGTCGAGTCCCGGCTCGCGCCGGTGGCCAGGAAGTTCGGCGACAAGGACGTGTCGGCCCTGGTGTCGCGACTGCGGCGTCACGACCGGGACGCCGTGGACGCCGTCATCGACGCGCTGACCACGAACGAGACCTCCTTCTTCCGCGACGCCCACCCGTTCGAGGCCTTCACCCGGCTGATGCTGCCCGAGGTGAAGAAGTTCAACAGCCCGACGGTGAACGTCTGGTCGGCGGCCTCGTCCAGCGGCCAGGAGGCCTACTCGCTGGCCCTGCTGCTGCTCGACTGGCTGCCGGTGAACCCGGGCAAGACCGCGAAGATCCACGGCACGGACATCTCACCGACCATGGTCGCCCGGGCCACCGCGGGAAAGTACAGCCAGCTCGAGATCAATCGCGGGATGCCGGTCAAGTACATGGTGAAGTACTTCGATCAGGTGGGGCGGGACTGGATCGTGAAGCCCGAGGTCCGGGCCATGACCAGCTTCCGGCAGGGCAACCTGGCCCAGCCGCCGGTCGGTCTCCCGCAGATGGACATCGTGTTTCTGCGCAACGTGCTGATCTACTTCGATCTGCCCACCAAGCGCCAGGTTCTCGCGAACGTGCGCAAGGTGTTGCGGCCCGGGGGATTTCTGGTGCTCGGCGGAGCCGAGAGCACCCTCAGCCTGGACAGCAACTTCGTCCGGATGGAAACCGACAAGGTAGTGATCTTCCGAAACGGAGGAGGGACATGAGCGCCTTCACCGAGCTGGACGACGAGGTGCGCGAGGAACTCGGGGTGATTCTCACCGACGTGTTCTCCTCCGTGCTGAAGGAAGAAGCGATCATCACCAACAACCAGCTGCCGGTCGGCCCGATGACCGTGTCCCGGCTGGCGATCCACGACTTCTCGGACGAGACCGCGGAGGAGTACGCGGTGATCGAGGTGCGCGTGGGGGTGAGCCTGGCCCGGGTGATGGCGGCCCGGATGATGTCGATCAGCTCACCCGGGCCGAACGACCTGATCGACTCGATCGCCGAGATCAGCAACATCGCCGGTGGCAACGTGAAAACCCTTCTCTGCCACCACGCCCGGCTCTCCCTGCCGTCCGCCGAGATTGTGGACGACGAGCAGTTCGCCGCGGCGGAACCCACCGACGGGAGCACCTACGTCCGGGCGATCGTGCTCGGCCACGTGGTCCAGCTCGCCATCCACCCACAAGCCCCGGTGGCCGGCCTCCTCTGGCCCCCGGAGAATTCCGACGCAACCTTGGAGCCCACCTCATGAAGATCCTGGTAACTGACGACAGCAAAGCGATGAGGATGATCGTCGTGCGGACCATGCGCCAGGCGGGCCTGGGGAAGCACGAGATCGTCGAGGCGGAGAACGGCCGTCTGGGCTTCGAGAAGGCCCAGGAGTGGAAACCCGACCTCATCCTCTCCGACTGGAACATGCCGGAGATGACGGGCATCGAGTTCCTCCGCGCCCTCCGGGCGAGCGGTGACAACACGCCGTTCTGCTTCGTCACCTCCGAGGGAGGCGACGACATGGCCGAGCTGGCCGCCGCCGCCGGAGCCATCGGAGTCATCGTCAAGCCCTTCACCGCAGAAGCATTCATGGACAAACTCGGATCGGTGGTTTCCTGATGAGTGTCACGACAGACCAGTCACCGCTGCCCAGCCGGCACTCGGTGCGTAACACGATCGAGGGCATGGTCGGCCGCGACGTGGACCTCTCCGACGGCGTGCCGCCGGCGGCCAAGTCGACCAACGTGGTCGCGGTCTACGTCACCGACCAGCTGAAGACGTCCGCCCTGGTGGTCGTCGACCTGGAGTGCGCCGCCCGGCTCGGCGGCTCGCTCGGGATGATCCCGCGGGGGGCGGTGGACGACGCCATCAAGGCGCGTGAGCTGCCCAAGGATCTGGAGGAGAACTGCTACGAGGTGCTGAACGTGATGGCCTCGATCTTCAACCTCCCGAACCACCCGCACGTGCGCCTGTACGAGATGTACGCGCCGAACTCGGCCATCCCGGCCGACATCGCCCAGCTGGCCGCCACTGTCGGCAACCGGATGGACGTCAAGCTCAAGATCGCCGGTTACGGCGAGGGAGCACTCGCGATCGTCATCAAGTGAGACGGCGATAACGAGTGGCGATGTCGGACTCCGGGTCGCCGGCCGAGGCCGTGGCGAACGCGCCGGCTTCCGTGGGGAATCCGCGGATGCCGGCGCAGTCGCGCGTTCCCGCCGACGCCGTGCGGAACGTCCGGGTCGGGCGGCAGGGGCTGTACGACGCCCGGCGCCGGCTGACCGCTTACGAGGTGCTGTTCCATTCCGGTGAATCTGCCCGTGAGTCAACCGGTTCCGGTGCCGAGGTGGTGGGGGAACGCGCGACGTCACAGGTGATCGCCTCCACCTTCGGCACTTTCGGGGTGGATCGGATCGCCGGGTCGCGCCCCGTGTTCATCGGTTTCACCCGTGCCTTCCTGACCGGGATCATCCCCGTGCCGGTGGAGCCCGCCGGGGTGGTGGTCGAGATCCCGGCGAACATGATGGTGGACGCCGAACTGCTGGCCGGCGTCGCGCAGCTGCGGGAGAACGGGTACCGGGTCGCGATCGTCGACTACCGCGGGCAGCCCGAGTACTCGGCCCTGCTCGACCTGGTCGACTACGTCAAGATCGACCTGGCCGCCCACCCCGCCCGCCGGCTCGCCGAGCTGGCCACCCAGGTGGTGGAGCGCGGCCGCGCGCTGATCGCCACCGGCATCGAGGACGAGAGCACGCTGGAGCGGGCGCTCTCGCTCGGGTTCGGCCTGTTCCAGGGCCCGCTGCTGGAGAAGCCGAGCGTGCTGGAACGGCGCACCCTGACGCCGACCCAGCTGGTCTGCTCCCGGTTGCTGGGTGAACTGTCCGAGGACGACCTGGACATCGTGCGGCTGGAGCCGGTGATCGGCAGCGACCCGGGGCTGGCCCTGCGTCTGCTGCGCACCGCCAACTCGGCCGCCTCCGGCGCCTCCCGGCAGATCTCCTCGCTGCGCCAGGCCCTGGTGATCATCGGACCGCGCCGGCTGCGCTCCTGGGTGGTGCTGATCCTGCTGGAAGGGCCCTCCGCCGCGTCCCCGGCCGACGGGCTGTGGAAGGTGCTGGCCCGGGCCTGCGCCTGCCGTGGTCTGGTGCGGCCCGCCGATGCCGACCTGGCCTTCACCGTCGGTCTGCTGTCCGGTGCCGCCGACCTGCTCGGCGCCTCCCCGCTGCTGGTCGCCGAGGCGGCCGGGGTCACCAGCGAGGTGCGGGACGCCCTGGTGAGCGGAGTCGGTGGGGCGGGTGTGGCGCTGACCGCGGTGCTGGCCCACGAGAACGACGACGACGCGGGTGTCGGCGCGAGCGGGCTGGCCCCGTACGACGTGTCGCACGCCTATCTGGAGGCGCTGAGCGAGTCGCTGCGGCTGGTCGAGGAGATCACGGCCGGCGGTGGGGGTGGCTGAGGTGCCCGTCGTCCATGGTTTGAGAGACTGCGACCGTGAGCTCACCGTTCTACTCCGCCTACCACCAGGGCTTCGTGCGCGTCGCCGCCTGCACGATGCGCACGGCCATCGCCGAGCCCGCCGCCAACGCTGAGTCGGTGCTGCGGATCGCGCGGAACTGCCATGCCGACGGGGTGGGGCTGGCGGTGTTCCCGGAGCTGACGCTGACCGGGTACTCGATCGAGGACCTGCTGCTCAACGACGTGCTGCTGGACGAGGCCGAGAAGGCCCTGACCGCGGTGGTCGAGGGCTCGGCCGGGCTGACGCCGGTGCTGGTCGTCGGCCTTCCGGTGCGGTTCCGGCACCGGGTGTACAACGTGGCCGCCGTGGTGCACGACGGCCGGCTGCTCGGCGTGGCGCCCAAGTCGTTCCTGCCGAACTACCGGGAGTTCTACGAGGCCCGGCAGATGGCGGCCGGGGCCGGCATCGAGGGCGGCCAGACCCTGCGGGTGGCCGGCACCGAGGTCCCGTTCGGCAACGACCTGCTGTTCGTGGCCACCGACCTGCCCGGGTTCGTGCTGCACGTCGAGATCTGCGAGGACATGTGGGTGCCGGTGCCGCCCAGCGCGGTCGCCGCGCTCGGCGGAGCCACCGTGCTGGTCAACCTCTCCGGCAGCCCGATCACCATCGGCCGGGCCGAGGACCGCAAGCTGCTGTGCCGCTCCGCGTCGTCCCGCTGCCTGGCCGCCTACGTCTACGCCGCGGCCGGTGAGGGCGAGTCGACCACCGACCTGTCCTGGGACGGGCAGACGATGATCTACGAGAACGGTGCGCTGCTGGCCGAGGGCGAGCGGTTCCCGACCGGTGACCGGATCACCGTGGCGGACGTCGATCTGGACCTGATCCGGTCCGAGCGGATGCGGATGGGCTCGTTCGACGACAACCGGCGCCGGCACGAGCACGACTTCCACCACGTCGAGTTCGAGCTGAAGCCGCCCACCGACGACATCGGCCTGCGCCGTGCGGTGGAGCGCTTCCCGTTCGTGCCGGCCGACGAGACCCGGCTCGAACTGGACTGTTACGAGGCCTACAACATCCAGGTGGCCGGGCTGCGGCAGCGGTTGCGGGCGATCGGCCAGCCGAAGATCGTGATCGGGGTCTCGGGCGGTCTGGACTCCACCCATGCGCTGATCGTGGCTGCCAGAGCAATGGACGACGAAAACCGGCCACGCACCGACATCCTCGCCTTCACCATGCCCGGGTTCGCGACCAGCGACCGGACCAGGAACCAGGCGATCGGGCTGGCCGAGGCGCTCGGCGTGACGTTCGAGGAACTCGACATCAAACCCACCGCCGAGCTGCTGCTGCGCAATCTCGGGCACCCGTTCGGCGGCGGCGAGCCGGTGTACGACATCACCTTCGAGAACGTGCAGGCCGGCCTGCGCACCGACTACCTGTTCCGGCTGGCCAACCAGCGCGGCGGCATCGTGCTGGGCACCGGCGACCTGTCGGAGCTGGCGCTGGGCTGGTCCACCTACGGTGTGGGCGACCAGATGTCGCACTACAACGTCAACGGCGGTGTGCCGAAAACGCTGATGCAGCACCTGATCCGCTGGGTGATCTCGTCGGGCCAGTTCGACGACCGGGTGGGCAAGCTGCTGCACGACGTGGTCGGCGGCGAGATCAGCCCGGAGCTGGTGCCGGTGGGCGAGGACGGCATCACCCAGAGCACCGAGGCCAAGGTCGGCCCGTACTCGTTGCAGGACTTCTCGCTGTTCTACACGCTGCGGTACGGCTTCCGGCCCTCGCGGATCGCCTTCCTGGCGATGCATGCCTGGGCCGACGCCGACAAGGGCGACTGGCCGCCGCACTTCCCGCCGGACAGCCGGATCGCCTTCGGCCTCCCGGTGATCCGTCAGTGGCTCGAGGTGTTCGCCCAGCGCTTCTTCGCCTTCAGCCAGTTCAAGCGCTCCGCCCTGCCCAACGGGCCGAAAGTCAGTGCCGGTGGCTCGCTCTCGCCCCGTGGCGACTGGCGAGCTCCCTCCGACGCCTCGGCCCGCATCTGGCTGGAGGAGATCCGCCGCGAGGTGCCGTAGACCATCCGCGGGTGCCGCCCGCCCGCTGCCGGCCCCGCTGCCAGCTGCTGGCGCCTGTCGGCCGCTGACGGCGAGAGCGCCCGTCCTTGACCCTGGTGCCCGGTCCCGTGCCCTGTGCTGGTGTCAGGTGCCTGTGCCAGCACGGGGGAGCCCTTTCAACTTTTGACACCACCTTGGCCGCCTCGCCGGTGTCAAAAGTTGAAAAGGCCTTCCCGTGCCGTGCCGTGCCGTGCCGTGCCCACGGGAGCGGTGGCAGCCGTCGCCGAGGGGAGCGCCGGGGTGCTCGGCTAGGATCCTCCGGTGGAAAAGGCAGAGACGCGCACGCGGAACCGGAGGGGCGAGGGCGGGCGTCTGCGCGACGAGATCGTCGAGGCCGCAGTCACTCTGCTCGACGAGCTCGGTGACGAGCGGGGCCTCACGCTGCGTGCGATCGCGCGTCAGGCGGGGATCGCCGCGCCGTCCATCTACAAGCACTTTCCCGACCAGCCGGCGATCATGCTGGCGGTGGTGCGCAGCGCGTTCGCCGAACTGGGCCAGGCTCTGACAACGGCCCTGGACGGGGCCGGTGCCGACCCCCGGCGGCGGCTGGAGGCGATCTGCCACGCCTACCTGGAGTTCGCCCGGCAGCATCCGCAGCGCTACCGCACCATGTTCGGAGGCCTGTGGATGCCGAACCTGGACGAGAGCTCGATCACCGAGGAAGACCTGACATCACTGGGTGACGAGAGCCTCGGACTGCTGGCGGCCGAGCTCGCGGCCTGCGTCGAGGCCGGCCGGTCCACCAGCACCGATCCGGCCGCCGACACCGTCGCGCTGTGGCTCGGCCTGCACGGGCTCGCGCATCAGCGGGCGGTCACCCGGGTGTTTCCCGGGCCGCCCGACATCGAGGCACGCATGGTCGGCGCGCTGGCCCGGCTGAACTGACTCAGGCCTGACTCAGGACCGGCGGGCCTCGTCCTCCTCGGCCGCGCGCTTCGCCTCGGCCTCGGCCGCGGCCTGGGCCGCCTCGCGGGCCTCGGCCTCGTCCTTGTCCTCCCACTCGCGCTGATAGTGCGTCATCAGGTTCATGATCAGAGCGGTGCCGATCGTGCAGAGGCCGGCGACGATCGCATAGTGGATCAGCGCGGACGTGCCGGACTGGCCGCCGCTCTGCCACTGGGCGTAGAGCGGCGGCCCGGCCAGCACGGCCGCGATCGCGCAGCCGACGGCCAGTGGGTTCACGAGATCGCGCCACCCACCGCGAGCTGGGTGCACAGCAGAGCCGCCCAGCCGATCCGGTCCACGCTGATGCCGTCGACCCGGATCACCGGCAGGCCGAGACGCAGCACCCCGGCCGGCTCGGCGGAACCGAGGGCCCCGTCGAGTGCCACCGCGTCGACCTGGCCCAGGTCGTCCACCCAGCGGCGGTTGTCCTCCAGCGACATGTGCCCGTACAGCACCGCGATCACGGCCTGGGCCTGCACGGTCTGGAGCACTTCCCGCACGCGGGCGGCGTCGTCCCTGCCGACCCCGTCGACCGGCACGCTGACCACCACGGGACGGGTCGCGGCCCCGAGATCCATCGCGGCCAGCCGGGCCGGGCCGACGTCGTAGGGAACCGACACCACCGGGCGCGGCCTGCCCTCGTGCGGCAGGTCCAGGGCCGTGCGGGCGGCCTCCAGCTCGACCACGTCGGACGGGCCGACCACGGCGATGACCGGCACGTCCTCGGCGATGTCCGGCTCCGGCATCTCGCCGAGCATCTGCACCACGGCCATGAACCGGTCACCGGGCTGGAGGTTGGCCGCCCAGGTGGCGGGCACGCCCAGGCTGTTCAGGGCCACCTTGTCGGAGGTCAGGGTGACCGTGGAGGCGGCCTGCCCGGCGATCTCGGTCTCGTCCCCGGGCCGCAGCGCGTCAAGGTCGACGTGCCCGGCGGATTCCGGGGAGTCGTGGTCCTGGGCGGCGCGGGGGGTCGGGACGAGGCCGGCCGCCGGAGCGGGAACGACCTGCGGGTCGGCGGTTTCGGGCGCTGGTGACAGGGTGATGTTCGGCATCGGGATCGGCGTGGTCTCCGGGGCGAGGGCTGGGGTGGACTGCGGTGCTGTGGCCTCGGGCGTGGTCTGCCCGCCGGAGGCCTGGGGCGGTGCGGGTTCCGGCTCGTGGACGAACGGTGACTCGGTGACCGGGAACCCCACCGCCGGGCCGGCTTCCGGCACCGGCAGAGGGGTCAGGCTCTGCTCGGGCTCGGTCGGGAAATGCCCTCCGGCCCAGGTGATCTCCGGCTCGACGAAGAAAGGACTCTCCGCCACCACCGGCGCTGCTGCGGCGACCGGCCCGTCGATCGGACCAATGGTGGACGACGCGGGCTCCGCATCGCTCACCGTCGCCATGGGAGCGGTCGGTGCTGCGGCCATGTCCGCGGTCGGCGTTACCTCGGTCTCGGTCGTCGCGGCGAGGGCCGGTGCCGTTGCGCCCGGAGAAGCAGCGGACGGTTCTTCCTGCCCGGCGGGTGTTGAGACTGCCTGCGGCGGTGTGAGAACGGCTGCGTCCATCGGCGTGATGATGGGAGCCGGATCCGTCGGCACGGACGGCGCCTCCGCCGTGAAGAGTGTCGGCAGAGGTTCGCCGAGGGTGGGCGCGGGCGAGTCTTCCGGGGCGGTCTGCGGCACGTCCGGGCTCGTGGCGGGGACGGGTGTCGTGCCCTGAGCACCTGTGGTGGTGTCGGCCGTGGCAGGAGTCGTGTCGGCCTGGGGGGCGGTGGGCACGGCCGCCTCCTGGAAGGTGGCGCTCACTGTATCGTCCTGTGGCTGAACGGGAATCGCCATCACCTGCGGCAGTGTGGGCACCGGCTCCGCCGGGGCGGCCCAGGCCGCGGCCGCAGGTTCCGCGGGCACGGCCCACGCCGCCGCAGCCTCGGCCGGGGACGCCCACGGAGAATCGGCGTCCTGCCCGGGAGCAGGGCTCGGGGCTGCGGGGGCCGGCCATTCCGCGCCGGGGTGGGTGGAGGCCCAGGCAGCGGTCACGCCCTGGCCGGTTGCGTCGGGAGTGACCTCGGGGCGCGCGATCTCGGCTTCCGGGGCGCCGGGCTGGGTGGGCGCTGCCGGTTGGTCCTGGATTTCGGGTTGGGCAGCTTCGGGCGGACGGCCGGGAACATCCTGCTGGTCGAGGGTTTCGGGCATGCTGGGGGCGGTTGGCTGGTCGGGAGTGCCGGCCAGGTCGGGGGCTCCGCCCAGGTCTGGAGCGTCTGGCTGGGCGGGGCTGGCTGGTTGGTCGGGGCTGGCTGGTTGGGCGGAGTTGGCCGGCTGGGCGGGAGCGTCTGGCTGTGTGAAGGGGGCCGACTGGGCGGAGATGGTCGGCTGATCGGGAGTGCCGGCCAGGTCGGGAGTGCCGGTTTGGGTGATGGCGTTCGGCTGGGCGGGGATGGTCGGCGGGGTGAGAGTGGCGTCCTGGGTGGGGGTGTCCGGGTGGGTAGGGGCATCCGGCTGCCCGGGACTGCCTGGCTGCGTGAGGGGGGCCGGCTGGGCGGAGCTGCCCGGCTGGGTGAAGGCGATGGGCTGGTCGGGAGTGGCGACCTGGTGGGGAGTGCCCGGCTGGGTGAAGGTGGTCGGCTGGTCGGGAGTGGCCACCTGGTGGGGAATGCCCGGCTGGGTGAAGGCGATCGGCTGGTCGGAAGTGCCGACCTGCTCAGGGATGCCCATCTGGTGGGAGGTCATGGCCTGGTCAGGAGCTCCCGGCTGGGCCGGAAAGCTGGGCTGGGCGGAAATGCTGGGCTGAGCTGGAGTGGTCGGGGCGGTGAGGGTGGTTCCGTGCTGGCTGGTCTGGTGGGCGGACAGCACGGCCTCGGCCACGCCGAGTTCACCGGCGGCGGCCAGCGAACTGGCGTGGGCGGCCACCACGTGCGAGGGCGGCGGGTGTTCGGCGGCGGCCTCGGTGGAGGCTTCCACGCGGGGCTCGCCCGGATCCTGCCCTTCGCCTGATTCGGGTGCGGTGTGCAGGGGAGTGACCGGGGCGGCGTCCTCAGTTCTGGCCTTGTTCTTCTTCTTTCGGCCACCCAGGCGGACGCCGAACAGCTTGAAGCCCTCGTCGTCCTCGTTCGTGGCGGAGTCGTCCGTCGCCGGATGGGTGCCCGGGCCGGTGTGCCGGGCGTGGCTGCGGTCTCGGCGGGGGCGGTGCCGGCCGGAGTCGTCCGCATTCTCCGTGGAGACGGTCGGCGACGGGATTGTCGTTGCCGATTCTGGGGTTTCGGTTCTCGGCGTGGGGATGTTCTTCTTCGGACGCTTGGGCTTGCTGCCCTTGCCCCGAGGAAGAATCGTCGCTGCCCGAGGGGCCGTGGCCGGAAGATCGGGCACCTCTGCCGGGGCGGCGGGCTGACTGGGCACCGCCGTTTCTGTGGGGGCCGGTGCCGCCCACTGCTGTGCGGGTGCGTCGGGGATGGGTGACGCCGTCGGCGCGTCGGGAGCGCCCGGGACAGTAGAGGTGAGCGGAGGCGTCAGGGCCTCGGCATGGTCCGGGGTGCTGAGGGCGGGCGCGGGTTCCTGGGCCTCGGCAATGTCCGGGGTCGGCGAAAGTGCGGTGAATCCGTGAGTGTTCGGGTCGGTGAGAGCAGCGGGAGGGACGGCGACGGCCGGGATGTCGGCTTCGCCGGAGGGATTGGCTGGGCTGAGGGTGGTGAAAGCGGTCGGGGGGTCCGCGAAGGTCGGGGTGGTGAAGGCGTTGGGGACGCCGGGGGCGACCTGGGCGGGGGAGGTCTCGGTGGTGGCCTGGTTCGTGGATACCGACGAAAACGGCTCTGAGAATGGGATGTTCGTTTCTGTCGGGATGGGGGCCAGGCCTGGGTGGTGCGGGGTTTCGAGGGCGGTGGCGAAGCCTGGGGCCTGCGTGGGGTCCGCCTCGGCGGGCACGGCGAAGGTGGGTGGTTCGGGGGCCGATACGGCCGGGGTCGAGGCCCAGGGGGAGGTGATCGTGGGGTCGCCCTGGCCGGGCAGGGGAGCGCTCCAAGGGGTCGTGACGGGCTCCGGCGCGGCTTGCGGCGGTGCCAGGGCGACCGCAGGAGCGGCTTCGGGCGAGGGTTCCGGGACGACCGGGGGAGCGAGGGTGGGCGCGGCCGGCCACGGCAGACCGGTTTCGGGGGTCTCGTCCTGGCTCGGTGCGTCCGAACCCTGCGAGAGGGCCTCGGGCAGGGGGACGGGGGGTGCCGGATCGGCGTCCGCGAGGACGGGCACCGGGGGATCGGCCGGAACAGCCGGAACCGGCGTCGGGCCCGTGGGATCGGCCCACTTCGCGATCAGTTCGGCCTCGGAGTCAGAAATTCCGGAGGTTCCGGAAGTTCCGGGCAGGCCGGCCGAGATCGGTGTGCCGGCGGGGGTGTTCCGGGCAGCATCGTCCGCGCCGCCGTCGCCGGCCTCGCCGGAGCGGGCCTTGGGCGGGAGCGGGAGCAGCTTCGGAATGTCCCTCACGGTCGATGGATCGGACGATTTCCCCGTCGTGTTGAGCGGCACGCCCCCGCCAGGTTGCGCGGGCTGTCCCCCGGACGGCCCACCGGCCGACACCCCCAGCCGAATCCCCAGGGGCGGGGTGGTGACCAGCACAGCCGACGCCAGCTCCGGGTTGCGGTTCGCGGGCAGCACCAAACCTGATGACGACGAACGCTTCCGGCGCCCCTCGCCGTCCTTGGTCCCCCGCCGACGGGCCCAGGCCGGGCGCAACCTGCCGAAGTCGAGTTCCTGCGGATCGGACGCCGCCACACCGGTGACGGCCGAATGGGGGACGGCGTCGGGCCCGTCGCCCACCTGCTCCGTCTCCGGGATCTCGATGCGCAGGTCGACCTCGGCCCGCGACTTGGCGTGCGCACCCCGCACGCGGGAGCCCCGGCCCCGGGAACCCCTGCCCCGGGAACGCCGGGCACGGGACGGCTTGGCGGTCGCGGCATGCGATGACTCCGGAAGACCCTGGGGCGCGGTGGATTCCTCGCCAGCGCCGGAAGTATCGGCTGTGCCGGAAGTATCGGCTGTGCCGGAAGTATCGGCTGCGCCGGAGGCACCGGCCGACAGCTCGGCCCGGATCCGCGCCCGCTGAGCCCGTAGCTCGATCACCCGGGCGGCGATCCGCGACACCCGGTCCGGCGAGGGTGCTGGTTCGGGAGTGACCGCCCCGGGCGCCTCGTCCTGGGGCGCGCGGGGCCCGGCCGCGTCGTCCCCACGTTCGTTCTGCTCGAACAGGTCGGCCGAAACCTCCACGGCAGGCGGCAGGGTCGCGTGGGCCAAGGCCTCTTCCTCCGCCTCCCGGTCGTCGGCCGCGAGTTCCTCACTCCACTCGTCCCATTCGGCCTCGTCCCACTCCATCGCGTCCGGAGCCGGCTCGTCGTCCGCCGCCGGGCGGGACAGGGGCAGCCGGCGGTCCAGGGGCATACGGTCGTCGTGCGCCGGCCCCGCGCCCAGGGAACGCACGGCGCCGGGGTGCACCGCCGGGCGCGTCGGCGAATGGCTTGCGGTGCCGAGGAAGTCGCCCAGGTCGACGGGCTCACGCACCTCGTAGAGATCGCCGGTGAACGGGGCGTCCTGGATCGGCGCCCTCTCGTCCGCGGCCATCGCGGCCTCGAACGCGGCCTGCCGGGCCATCGCCAGCCGCCCGGCGTCCTCGATCGAGAAGTCGTCGGTCACGGTGGGTCGCACGGGGCGGGGCGTGAGCTCCTCGGCCTCGTCCGGCCCGTCGCCGGGCACCTCCACGGAGACCTCGAAGCCCTCCTTCGCGAAGAAGCCGAGAACGCCACCGCGCCGCACCTTTTCGGCCCTCACGATGCGGCCGAACGGACCGCCCCGGGCCCGGGCGCGGATCAGCAGCGCCTCCAGGTCGTCACCTTCAAGAAGCAAATTCATGACTACTACTCACCTGTCCGACGGTCTCGATCTGGTGAATCCCGGTCGCCTCGGTGAAGGCGATGACCGGTAGCTGGGGCAGCGAGCCGCGCAGCAGACGTCGCATGGGGAGCCGCAACGGCCCCGAGATCAACAGCACCGGCAGCTCACCGCGTTGCTCCGCGGTGGTCTGGAGGGCCGAGATGTCCGAGACCAGGCGCTGGGCCTGGACCGGGTCGAGGGCGATGACCACACCCTGCTCGCTCGCCCGCAGCGCCTCGCCGATCTGGGTCTCCACGGCGGGCTCCAGGGTGATGGCCCGCAGCACGCCGTCCCGCACGTACTGGGCGGCGAGCGCCGGGCCGAGGGCGGCCCGGGCGGCCTCGAGCAGGGCGTCCGGGTCCTGTGTGGTGCGGGCCCGCTGGCCGACACCCTCCAGCACCCGGCCCAGGTCGCGGATCGACACCTGCTCGTCGAGCAGGGCCTGGAGCAGACGCTGGATGGCGGACAGCGGCAGCACGCCGGGCACCAGCTCCTCCACCGCGGCAGGCCGGTCGCCCTTGAGCACCTCGAGCAGGTCGCGGGTGTCGTCGAGGCTGAGCAACCGGGACGCGTTCTGCCGCACCATCTCGGCGAGGTGGGTGGTGACCACGGCCGCGCGCTCCACGATGGTGGCGCCGGCCAGCTCGGCCGAGGCCCGGTACTCGATCGGCACCCAGACGGCAGGCAGCCCGAACACCGGCTCGGTGGTGTGCCGGCCGGGCAGGCCGTCCATCGAGTCGCCGATCGCCAGCAGGTGCCCGGGTGGGGCCTCGCCGGTGGCCACGCTGCTGCCGCCGATCCGGATCTCGTAGGTGCCGGGGGCCAGCATGGCGCCGTCGCGGGTTCGCACCGGGGGCAGCACCAGGCCCAGGTCGAGGGCGGTCTTGCGGCGCAGCGCCCGCACCCGGTCGAGCAGGTCGCCGCCGCGGGCGGCGTCCACCAGGTCGACGGCGTCGGGCGAGAGCAGCAGTTCCAGCGGGTCCACCCGCAGCGAGTCGGTGACCGGGTCGCGGTCGCCGCCGGCCGGCAGCGGCACCTGGCCGGACGGCATCGCGATCGCCCCCTGGCCGGGCATCGCCTCGGCACCGCTCTCGGTCTCGGCGCCGCCGTCGGTGGAGCGGAAGGCCATGAACAGCACCATTCCGCCGACGATCAGGAACGGCAGCTTCGGCATGCCCGGGATCAGGCACAGCCCGAGCAGCGAGGCGCCGCCGATCATCAGGGCCTGACGGTGCCGGCCGAGCTGCTTGATCAGGTCGGACCCGACGTCGCCGGCGCCGGTCGAGCGGGTCACGATCACACCGGTCGCGACCGACATCAGCAGCGCCGGGATCTGCGAGACCAGGCCGTCACCGACGCTCAGCAGGCTGTAGGTCTGGATCGCCTCGCCTGCGGCCATGCCGCGCTGGAGCATCCCGATCGCGAACCCACCGATCAGGTTGACCAGGGTGATGATCACCGCGGCCATGGCGTCGCCCTTGACGAACTTGGTGCCACCGTCCATGGCGCCGTAGAAGTCCGCCTCGGCCGCCACGTCCTTGCGGCGCTGACGTGCGGTGTCCTCGTCGATCAGGCCGGAGTTCAGGTCGGCGTCGATCGCCATCTGCTTGCCGGGCATCGCGTCCAGGGTGAAGCGGGCCCCGACCTCGGCGACCCGGGAGGCACCGTTGGTGACGACGGTCAGCTGGATGATGATCAGGATCGCGAAGATGACCAGACCGATGATCAGGTTGGCCCCGATCACGATGTGGCCGAACGCGTCGATCACGTGCCCGGCGAAGCCGTCGCGCAGCACCAGGCGGGTGGAGCTGACGTTCAGCGCCAGCCGGAAGATGGTGGCCACCAGCACGATCGTCGGGAAGATCGCGAAGTCCAGCACCCGCTGCACCTGGAGGGCCACCAGCAGCACGATCAGGCTGACGCCGATGTTCAGGGCGATCAGGATGTCGAGCAGGGCGGCCGGCAGCGGGACGACCATCATCAGGACGACGATGACGATCGCTATCGGGACAGCGATGCGGGTCATCCGGTTCGACGGCACGGGCGCGACCTTTCGACAGCAGGGTGTAGCCGGGGGTTACTCCATCCGTGGTTGTTGCTCACATCGGCGCACCGTGCACCGGACTTGAGGCGGGCCCGTCCGGGGGAAAAGGCCGCCCGGCCGGAGGCAGGCATCACGCTCCGGTCGCCTATCGTCTACGCCGAGTCAAAGTCCGGTGTGAGGTGGCCATTTCGGGTCGAAAACAGGGAAGATGCCTGTGCTCCTGTGGTCTTCGGGCACCCGGTCGGCCGATCGGTGGGGCGCCCCGGGATGCCGAAGCGAACTTCGGGCATACATTGTTGTGAAGTGGGCCGCGATTCCTGCCGAATCGGAGCAAACTAGACTGCGATGGGCTTCGGCACGGGGTACCGTTCACGCACATGGGCGTGCGCGGGCGCACGGTGCCCGTTGTCTGTATCCGTAACCGTTCCAGCACTTTTAGCATTGCCCTCGGCGGAGGTGCCGAAGAATGTCCGTAGTTGTCGCCGCGATCGCGGTCTTCCCCGTCCTCACCGTTCTGATGATCGCTCTGTCCCGAGCCGAGAACCTCGTCTCGAGCCTGATGATCACCCGGAGCCCGGCCACGGCCGAGATCCCCACCCCGGCGCCCGCGTCCGGAACGGACTCGGCCGTCAGCTGATCCGGCGCCTCCCGGCGCCGGCGCAAACCGGTCGGCCCGGATCTTCGTCGGAAGATCCGGGCCACGGTTCATGCTTCCCCTGACTCAGGTACGCAGGTGCTCAGGTGCGGGCGGGTTCCCTCGCCCGGGCCGGCGAACTCCGCACCAGCTGGGCATGCACATACAGCCTCTCGGCCGCGGAGAACTCCGGGTGGCAGGTGGTCAGGGTGAGCCAGGCCCGGCCCTTCGCCGTCTTCTGCTGCACCACCGACACGTCCGACGGATCGGTGACCCCCTCGCTCACCACCTGGTAGTCGAACCGGCCCTTCGCCGTCCAGACCCGGATCAGGTCACCGGCGGTCAGCTCGTCGATGTGCTTGAACGGAGCACCCCAGGTGGTGCGGTGCCCGGCCAGCCCGACGTTGCCCTTCTGCCCGGGTTGCGGGCTGCCGTCGTACATCCCCAGTCCCTGCCGCAGGATGTCGGTCCCGGTGCCCAGCTCCACCGGCATCCGCCAGTCGCCGCCCAGCTTCGGGATGCGGACCACCGCCACCACCGGCCCGGACACGCCCCGCGGCACGACCACGTCGGTCGGCTTGCGTGGCCCCGGGTCGGTGAATGCCTCGGCCGCCCGGTCGGCCAGGCCGTGGGCGGTGCTGCGGGCCGACCAGTTCGTGTACCACCAGCCTCCGCCGACGCCGGCCGTCAGCAGCAGGCCGACGGTCAGGACGGCAAAACCGATGAGGCGGACCCGCGATCCGCGGGCCCGCCCCATCAACATCACTCCCTCATCCTTCCGTTTCTCTCGGTGGGACGCTAGCTACGCGGCGTCATCGGGGTGTTGCGGTGCCGGGTCGTGGTCGTACGCCTCGTGGCGCCGCCCCGGCCCGCTGCCGAACAGGCCGGCCGGCATCAGCTGCCGCCCGTGCTCGTCGGTGACCGGCTGCCCGTAGCTGCCGCCCCGCCGGATCCGGAACCGCTCGGCACCCAGCAGGCCGGCGCCGATCAGCATCAGCACCAGGCCCAGTGCCAGCCCCGGGATGAGCAGGAGCGGGGTACCGGTGAAGGCCAGGCCGCCCCCGGAGTCGTTGCCGCCGCCACCGTCGGTGGTGCTGCCGCCGCCCCCGTCGTTCCCGTTGTCGCCGTCGCCGGAGTCGTTGCCGCCCCCGCCGTTGGTGCCGCTGCCCCCGTCGTCGTCGCCGTTGTCGCCGTCGCCGGAGTCGTTGCCGCCTCCGCCGCCGGTGCTACCGCCGCCGTCCTCGGCCACGATCGTGACGTTCACCGTCTGCTCGGCCGTCTGGCCCAGGTCGTCGATCACCGACATCACGAAGCTGTCGGTCCCGAGCCGGTCGGGTGCCGAGTACTCGCAGGTGTCACCGTCGTCGGAGACCGTGGTCGAGCCGAGACCCTCCGGTGCCGCGCAGGCGGTCACCCGCAGGCCCGAGTAGTTCGGGCCGGCCGGTGCGATCGCCTTGGTCGCGCTGATCGTCACATCGGTCTCGATCGTCGTGGTCGCGGCCAGCACCGGGATGAAGGTGAACGACTCGACGAAGCTGATCGATCCCGCCGAGTTGGTGATCACCACCGTGGTCGGGCCGCCGGCGTGCGGCGGTGTGGTGACCTGAAGAGTGTTGGACGCTGCCGCCTTCCACTTCTTCAGGGCCTTGGAGACCGGCACCGGGTGGTAGGCGCGCGCCTTCACCCCGTCGTCCCTGCTCGTCGTTCCGATCTTCGAACGGGTGGACGACGAAGCACCGGCCACGTCCGGCCCGAGCACCAGGTCGGTGCCCGCCACCCCGTCGAAGGTGACGGTGGTGTTCGCGTCGAACCCGGTGCCGCCGATCGTCACCCGGGTGCCACCGGCCACCGGGCCGACCTCGGGCGTCAGGCCCGAGACCGTCGGCAGCTGGGTGAGCGGCACGTAGGTGAACACGTAGGCGCTGCTGCTCCCGTTGGCGTTGGTCAGCACCACCGGCACGGCACCCGCGGCGTGGGCCGGGCTGGTCACCGTGACCGTGGAGTTGTCGACCAGCGTCAGGTTGCTGCCCGCCGTTCCGCCGAACGTCACCGACGAGACGCCGTTCAGGTTGATGCCCTTGATCACCAGCGAGGTGCCGCCGCTGATCGGGCCGCTGGCCGGCGTGATCGTGTCGACCACCGGTGCGGTGTTCGGCGCGACGTAGGTGAAGGCCGCCGAGCCGGTGGTGCCGCTACCGCCCACCGGGTTGGTCACCACGACGTTCACCGCGCCGGCCGCGTGCGCCGGTGTGGTCACCACCAGGGTGTTGTCGTTGATCACCGTGACCCCGGTGCCGGCCGAGCCCCCGAACGTGACGCCCGAGGTGAGCAGGAACCCGGTACCGGTGATGGTCACCTGGGTGCCACCCGCGACCGGCCCGACGGCCGGCGTGAGGGTCCCGATCGTCGGGGCCACCGGAATCGGCGTGTACACGAACAGCGTGGTGCCGGTGCTGTTCCCGTTCGGTCCGGTCACCACGACGCTCACCGGTCCGGTGGCGTGCGCCGGGGTGGTGAAGCGGATCGTGGTGGGATCGACCAGGGTGAAGCCGGCCCCCGTCACCGAGTTGCCACCGATCGTGACGCCCGTGGCCCCGGCGAAACCGGTTCCGGTGAGCGTCACCTCGGTGCCACCCGCCGCGGTGCCGGTGATCGGCGAGAGCGAGGTGATCGTCGGCGGCGTGTTGTAGGTGAACGTGGTGCTGGCCGAGCCGCCGTCGGTGGTCACCGTCACGGTCGCGGCGCCCGGCACCAGACCGGCCGGCATCCGGAAGGTCACCGAGGTGCCCGCGAGGTTCGGGGTGACCTGGGTGGCCGCGACCCCGCCGACCGAGATCGCCGTGGAGCTGTCGAACCCGGTGCCGGTGAGTGTCACGGTGTAGCCGCCGCTGAGCCCGCCGTTGGTCGGGCTGATCGCGCTGACCGTCGGCGCCGACGCCGTGTAGATGAACAGGCTCGGCAGCACGCTCGTGCCGAACGGGCCGTTCAGCGAGAGCGTCACCAGCCCGGACGTGTGGGCCGGGGTGGGGAAGGTCAGCGTGGTCGCCGTGTTCGCGGTGAAGGCGCTCGACGGCACCGAGGTGCCACCGACGTCCACCGATGTGACGTCGTCCAGCCCGAGCCCGGTGATCGTCACCGAGGTGCCACCGGCCGACGGGCCGGTGAGCGGCAGGGCCACCGCGTTCAGCGGAACGCTGACGTAGGCGAAGTTGACCGGGCTGCTGGGGGTTCCGAGCAGACCCGTCTGCACGGTGACCGGGGCGTTGCCCCGGGTGCCGGGCGGCGTGGTGAACTCCAGCGTGGTGCCGTCGACGTAGGTCGTCGGTACCGGGATGCTGTTGACGGCGACGATCGAGCCGGCGGTGAAGTTGGTCCCGGTCACGGTGACCGTGGTGCCACCGGTGAGCGGTCCGCCGGTCGGGTTGAGCGAGCCGATCGTCGGGGCGCCGGCGGTGTAGGTGAAGGTGCTGGTCAGCACGCTCGACGTGACACCGCCGCTGTACAGCACGGTGACACCGACGTCACCGGGTGCCGTCCCCGGAGGGGTGTTCACGGTGATGGTGCCGGCGGTGTACGAGAAGCCGGTGCCCGGCACTCCGCCGAACTCCACGCCGGTCGGCGTGCCCACGAACAGGCCGCCGATGGTCACCTGCGTGCCACCGGCGATCGGGCCGGTGGTGGGGTTCATCACCAGGGCCAGCGGTGCCACGCCACCGATCAGGTTGTAGCTGAACGCGCCGGGACTGGTCGTGCTCGACCCGGGCCCGCTCAGCGTGACGGTCGCGGGGCCGACGGACAGATTGGCCGGCGTGGTGAAGGTCAGCGAGGTGCCGGAGGCGGGCTGGGCCGTGATCGTGCCGGCGGTGCCACCGACGTCCACCGACGTCACCTGGTCCAGATCGGTACCGCTCACGGTGACCGAGGTACCGCCCGTGATCGGGCCGCTGGTCGGCGTCATGCTGGTGGCGTTCGGGTCGCCGTAGGTGAACGTCGCGCTGCCCGTGCCGCTGGTCGAGCCGTTGTCCACGGTGATCGTCGCGTTGCCGCCCGCGTGAGCCGGCGTCACGAAGTCGACCTCGGTCGGGCTGACGTAGGTGGTCGGCCGGGCGGTGCCGTCGACCTTCACCACCGACTGGCTGGTGAAACCGGTACCCGTCACCGTCACCGAGGTGCCACCGGCCAGCGGGCCGTGGGTCGGCGCGATCGAGCTGACCGTGGGAGCCGGCGTCGAGTAGGTGTACACGGCGCCCTGGACCTGGGCCGAGGTGCCGCCCGAGTTGGTCACCGTGACGAACTGCGACCCGGTGCCGGCCGGTGCGTCGGCGGTGATCGACGTGGGGCTGTTCACCGTCACGTTCGTCGCGCTCGCGGAGCCGAACCTGACCGTGGAACCCGCCACGAAGTTGGTCCCGGCGATCGTCACCGTGGTGCCGCCCGCCGGAGGTCCGGTCGAGGGTGTCAGGCCGGTCACCGTCGGAGCCCCGACATAGGTGAAATTGCCTGACGACGTGCCGGTTCCGGCCGATGTGGCGACCGAAACCGTGACCGCGCCGGAGCCTGCCGGGGCGTTGGCGGTGATCTGGGTCGGGCTGTCGATCGTGTACTGGGTCGAGTTGGCGCCGAACTTCACGTCGGAGGCGCCGCGGAAACCAGTACCGGTGATCGTGACCGCGGTGCCACCGGTGGCGGGACCCGTGGCCGGCGTGAAGCTCGTGACCGTCGGCGTCACCGCGTTGGTCGTGGTGCACTCGGTGTGCCCGGCGATCACGTCACCCTGGCCCACGGCGCTCAGTGCACCGCCGAGGAGCCGCAGGTGAAGGGCGTTCGTGGCCAGCTTGGTCTTGCCCGTCGCGGGAGTGGACTGGGTCTGCTCGTTCAGCGTCAGCGTGCCCAGGCCCAGGATGTTGATCACCGTGTTCGGTGCCGGGTTGGACGGGACCGTGGTGTTCAGGACCCCGTTGAGCTTCAGACCGGTGACGGTGCTGGTGGCAGTGATCCCCGCACCCGTACCCGTGCACTGGGACTGCACCAGGTCGGCCGTGACCGCCTGGAGACCCTGGAGCCCGGTGCCGGTGCCCAGGCCGTTGACCGCAGCGCTCGCGGTCGCCGTGTCCTTGAGATCGTCACCGTTGGCGGTGGTGGTGGCCGTGCCGGTGGCCAGCAGTCCGGTCACCCCGACGTTCGCGGTGGTGGCCTGCGCCGGCCCGGCGGGCCAGTCGGACTTCGGGGTGTCGTCGGTGCCGATCGCACTGGCCCCGAGAAGCGAGACGTTCGCGGAGACCCCGTAGGCGTATGCCGCAGTGGATCCGTCCGCTGCCGCCCGGAAGTCGGACTTGCCGAGTTTCTTGTCCTTCTGGGCCTTTCCCGGTGTACTCGACGGCTTCCCCACCGCCGAGTGCGCGGTCGAGGTCCGGGCCGGGTGGGCCGGGTTCGCCTGAGGAGCCGCGGATGCTGTTGCCGTCGCGGCGGCCAGTGGCAGGCCGCCACCGGCGACGAGCAGGCCGGCGACGACCTGCGCGACCCCTCGTCTGTGCCGGAAACGGGTGCGGCCGCTGAAAAGCGGCCCCCCGCCCGGGTTCGTACTGGTCCGTGTCAAGACACGCATAGATGCGCCCCCGCTACCTGATGCCGTGATCCATGTCGATCCGGTCGATCGGCGACTCTAGGTAGCGGTGTAATTACAGACTTGGGATTACGCTCGGCGTGTCTGAAAGATCTCTGGACGGGGGAGCCGAATATCGCCCACTGCGCCCGCTTTTGAAAGCCAAAGCGGTCAACGGGCTCGATGCCGCGCTTCGCTGAGCTCGCGTCTCCTGCGGGCATTGAGGACGGACCGGGTGGGCAGCACGTCCGGAACAGGCGTCTTGGTGGGCGCTTTCCGGGTTCCGGCGTTGCGGCCCGGCTTGCCTGCCTGCATGACGAACGCGAGGATCCGGGCGACCGCCATGTAGAGCTCCGCCGGGATCTCCTCGCCGATCTCGCACACCCGGAAAAGCGCCCGGGCCAACGGTTTGTCCTCCACAACGGGGACACGGGCGGTCCTGGCGATCTCGCGGATCGTCTGGGCCACCGAGCCCGAGCCCTTGGCCACGACCTTCGGTGCGCCCTTGCCGGCCTCGTAACGCAGGGCGATCGCCAGGTGTGTCGGGTTGGTGAGGACGACGTTGGCCGTGGGAACATCGGCCATCATCCGGTTGCGTGCCATCGCCATCTGCTTCTGCCGGATGGCGCCTTTCAGCTGGGGGTCACCCTCCTGCTGCTTGTACTCGTCCTTGATCTCCTTGGGCGTCATCATGAGCTGCTTCATCACCTCATGACGCTGGTAGAAGTAGTCGGCCATGGCCAGCACCAGGCCGGCGCCGGCCGCCGTGAACACCAGCGAGCGGATGCCCGCGCTGGTGCGCTCCACCGTGGCCATCAGCGGAAGCACGCCCGCGCCAACCAGTTCCGGGATCAGGTTCTTGCCCAGCAGATAGACCACCACGGCCAGCACCATCACCTTGAGCAGCGCCTTGAGCGCCTCCCAGGCCGCGCGCGGGCCGAACATCCGCTTGATGCCCTGGAGCGGGTTCAGCTTGCTGAACTTCGGCTTCAGGGCCTTCGCGCTGGGGTGCACGCCCTGCGCCGCGGTCGCGATCACGGCGGTGAGCATCGCCGCGATGCTCATCGGCGCGGCCCCGATCGCCACCGCCATCGGGATCTCGTTCATCACCTGGAACGCGCGCGCGAGGCTCGGGTCCTGCGCCACCCAGGGCAGTTTCGCGAGCATCTCGCGCACCCGCTCGTCCGTCAGGTGCACGCTGAGCGGCATCACGGCCAGGGCCATCGCCAGTGACGCCCAGGTGCCGAACTCCTGGGAGCGCGGGAACTGCCCGTCCTTCTGGGCGTCCTTGAGGCGTTTCGGTGTCGGCTTCTCTGTCTTGCCGTCCTTGTCACCGGCCATGGCCTGGTCTCACCCCCCGACGATCCGGATCATGGTCACACCCGCGGTGCTGACGAAGTTCTCCAGGGCGCCCGGGATCTGCACCAGGATCAGGCCGATCAGGAACAGGCTCAGCACGATCTTCAGCGGGAAGGCCAGGGCGAAGGCGTTCAGCGCCGGGGCCGCCCGGGTGAGCAGACCCAGCGCGACGTCGGCGATCAGCAGCGCGGCCAGGATCGGCGCGGTGATCTGGATGGCCGACAGGAACATGGTGGAGACCATCCCGGTCATCGTCTCGGCCACCTGGGACAGGTCCAGCCGGGCCGTCGGGGAGATCTCGAACGTGCGGGACAGGCCGCGCAGGATGACCAGGTGGCCGTTGGTGCCGAACAACAGCGTGATGGCGATCAGCTGGTGCAGCCGGCCCATCACCGAGCTCTGCACCATCGACAGCGGGTCCAGGCCCTGAGTGATGCTGAAACCACCGGCCAGGTCGATCAGGTCACCGATGGTCTGGATCGCGGCCACGGCCATCAGCACGAAGTAGCCCAGGGCCACCCCGAGCAGCATCTGGAGCAGCATCTGGCCGATCATCGCGCCGGAGCCGAGCTCGGGCGGGTTCCGGGTGGTCCAGGTGGACATCGGAATGGCCAGCGCGAAAGCCGTTGCGGCGCGGACCTGCCCGGGAATGGCCCGGGTGTTGAACGGCGGCGAGACCAGCACGAACCCCACCGTGCGCCCGAGTGCCAGCAGGTATCCGGAGAGGATCAGCTCGCCGAAGGTCAGGTTCACGTCAGGTGTTGATCAGGGTGGGCACCATGTTGAACAGCTCACGGGTGAAGCCCTCCAGGGTCTTCAGGCACCAGCCGCCGGTCAGTACCAGCACCACCGCCGTGACCACCAGCTTCGGCACGAAAGTCAGTGTCTGTTCCTGGATCTGGGTGGCAGACTGGACGATCGACAGCACCAGGCCGATCGCCAGGGTGGCGAACAGCACGGGGCCGGCCACTTTCGTGGCGGTCAGCAGTGCGGCCGCGACGATCTGGATGACCAGGTGTTCCATGCGGACCTCCTAGCGGTAGCTGCCGATCAGGGTGGTCACGATCAGCGACCAGCCGTCGACGAGCACGAAGAGCAGCAGTTTGAACGGCAGCGAGACGAGCGCCGGGGGCAGCATCACCATGCCGAGTGACATCAGGATGGCGCTGACCACGATGTCGATCACCAAGAACGGGATGAAGATGACGAACCCGATGATGAACGCCCCGCGCAGCTCGCTGAGCACGAAAGCCGGTACCAGGGTGCGTAGTTCGACCTTCTGGCGGCTCTCCGGCATCGGCATGCCGGCCGCCTTCGTCATCAGGGCCAGTTCCTCGTCGCGGGTGTGCTTCAGCATGAAGTCGCGCAGCGGCTCGCTGCCGGCCCGGTAGGCCTGGGTGACGTTCATGTCACCCTTGGAGTAGGGCTGGATGGCCTTCTCGTTGATGGCGTCGGCGGTCGGGCCCATGATGAACAGCGACAGGAACAGCGACAGCCCGACCAGCACCTGGTTCGGTGGCACCGAGGGCGTGCCCAGCGCGCTGCGGGTCAGCGACATCACCACGACGAGCTTGGTGAACGACGTGCACAGCAGCAGCACCGACGGCGCCACCCCGATGACGCTGACCAGCAGAATGATGGACAGCACCTGGCTGCGCTGGCCGGGCACGCTGACGGTGACCTCGCCGTCGTCCAGGCCGTCGGCGTCCGGTGCGGCCGGGTTGCGGGGCTCGACCGGGTTGGTCAGGGCGGTGCCGGAGGACGCCTGGATCGCCATGGTTGCCCGGGTCGCCGAGGATGCCTGGGTCGCCGAGGACGTCTGGGTCACCATGGTCGCCTGGGCCGCCGCGGTGGCGGGCAGGGCGGTCTGGAGGAAGAGCAGAGCGACGCCGAACAGCAGCCCGGAGAGCAGGCGGTGCACGGGACGCAGGCCCTCCCGGGGGGAATGGCCGGTCATGGTCACCCCCGCCGAAGGGTCAGGTCGCGCAGGGCGTCCACGCCCTGGCGCCACGGGCGGGTGTGCCGGCCCGCCTCGGGCTCCGGGGTGCTGTTGGCGGGATCACCCTGGGCGGAATGAGTTTCGCCCAGGTTCTGCGGGTGGAGCTGTGGGTGGTCAGCCGGGTGCCGGCTCGGGTGCTGACCCGGGTTCTGGACCCGGGACCGGGCCGGATGCTGGGGCATCGGCTGAGCCGGGCGCTGGGTGGGACGTTGGGCGGGGTTCTGGATGGGGCGCTGGGTTGGGCGCTGGTTCGGGTTCCGGGCCGGAGGTGGGTTCTGGCCTGAGGGCTGGGCCGGGTCCTGGCTGGAGTGCTGAGCTGGGCGCTGAACCGGACGCTGAGCCGGCCCCTGCATGCGGGGTGCCGGTGTGGGCGAGGGCTCGGGGTTCTGCATGCGGCGGGCCGGGGTCGGCGCGGGGAACTGGCCGACCGGCCCCTGCGGTCGCCGGCCTGCCGGGGCGGGGCCGCGACCGGGACGTCCCTGAGGGCGTCCCTGGGGCCGCTGAGGCTGTGCCCCCGGGCCGTAGGGCTGCCCGATCTGGTTCTGGGGTCGCCGGTTCCGGGGCGCGGGAGGCTGATTCGGCTGGGCCTGCCCATCATGGAACGGCCTGCCCTGGGATTCCGGGTAAGGACCCTGCCGCACGTCGTCTCGACGGGGGCGAGCCTGCGGGCCGACGGGACGGCCGGCGGCGGGCGGCATCGACGGCACACCGGTTCCGGGAACAGGCCGGCCCGACCCCGGAACAGACTGCGGCCGCCGCGATCCCGCTGGTCCCTGCTGCCGGGGCACTCGCCCCGCGTCGGCCGGGCCCCGCCGGGCATCCCCAGGGCGCCGGTCGTAGACCGTCTCCTGCTCGTAGCCGTAGGGCTGCTGCACCGGAGAGCCGAAAGCATCCACAGCCCAGGACGTCTGGTCAGGCTGCACACGGCGACCGGGCTGGGCCGGAGGACGACCCTGGGCCGGACGAGGACGTTCCGTCGCCGCCTGGCCGCCCGGCGTCGAGCGGGCCAGCTGTGCGGCCCAGGCGGCGGCCTGTGCCGAACCGTCGGCGGCCGGAACCGCCCGGGCGAGCGAGCGGGCGTCCTGAAGCATCTGGCGGGTGGAGCGTTCCTGCCGGTCCGCCCGGCGTCCGAGCGCCTGGGCCAGCTGCTCGACCGGGATCTGCACCCGATCGACCTGCACCGGCGAACCGCTCCGCGACGACGGACGAGCCGTGCCCGGATAGGCCTCCGCCTGAAAAGCGGCCACCTGGAGGGCAGTCTGCTCGGTCAGGCTGTCGCGGGCGGCCTGAGCGGCCCGGTCAGGGTGCTTCTGGAACAGCGCCGCCGGGCTGTCCGGAACGAAACCCTCTCGTTCTTCGATTTTTTCGGCGACGGGTGGCCTCGGCGGCACCTGCGTGCGACCGGCAGCGCGCAGAGCGCTGGCCAGATCGGGGAACTCGTCCACCTTCAGCGTCTCGGGCAGCGGCACCGTCTGCTCGTCGGCAGGGGTGTCGCGCAGCGAGGCGCGGATCTCGGCCCGCGTGCGCGGCCCGTCCACCTGCGGCGGCCCGGCGGCCCGGCGGCCGGCCGAACGGCGTGCGGACGCCTGCGGCGCCGTGGCCGACGTGGTGGCGGGATCGGTGGCCGGCTCGGTGGGGGTGGTCGGCTCGGGCGTGGCGGTCACCGGTGCGTCATAAAAATCATGGACGTCGGTGAGCAGCGCATCCACCGGCGCCGCTCCCGTCTCCGGCGGACTGGAAGGTCCTGAGGAGAGCGGGTGATCGGCCACGACACCGGGCTCGGTGGCCGGGGTGGTGCCGGGCGCGGCGTCGGCGGTGAAACCGGGCATGGCGCTGTCCGAGGCGCTGCGCGCGGTGATGCCGGACGGAGCGGCCGAAGTGGTTGCCGAGGTGGCCGCCGACGTGGTTGCCGAGGTGGCCGCCGACGTGGCCGCCGACGTGGCGCCGTCAGTGGCATCGGCAGGAGCGGCCGGCCTGGTCTCGGGCATCGTGGTCATTGCGGTGTCGAAGATTTCGGCGGGATCAGCGGCCGGACCGCCGAAGGTGGCGGCGAGTTCGGCTGCGGCGTCCTCGGCCTGGACCAGGGCGTCGGCGCTGATGTTCTCGGGGTCGCTGATCACGAGACGGTCCGGCTCGCTGATGCCCCACACGCCTCGGGGTTTCCGGGCACGCCTGCGCCGCAGCGCCCGGCCCCGGGGGCGGAGGGGCGTCGCTTCGCGGGGGCGGTCGTCCGGTTCGTCGTCAATGGAAAAGTCTGGCTCGTCGAAGGATTCATCATCCGGGATGAAGGCCTGCTCGTCACTCACGTCAGCAACCTGCGGCTCGTCCACATCGTCCACATCGTCCGCCGTGTCGTCGTCCGGCTCGGCGAAGGAGTCGACGTGCGGACCGAAATCGGCCTCCTCGCCGGGAATCCCGCCCGGCAGGGCGAGCTGCTCGTGGTCCTCGTCGTCCATCGGAGAGTTGACGGGTGGACCCATCAACGAGCGGAGCGGGGTGCTGACGGGTGTGCTGGCATGGGCTGCCACCTTGCGCACCGCCCGGCGGCGCCCACGCTGAGGGGCACGGCGGCGGGTGAACGCGGGCTGGGCGTCGTCCTGAGGTGGTGAGCTCTTGAGGCCCAGCTGTTCACGCAGGCGGGCCACGACGAAAGCCAGCACGGCACTGGAAGAACCGCGCCCGGAGCGGTCGCGGTGCCGCGACGGCGTCCCCGGCTGGATCACCACGCCGGACAGCGGCTGCTGGCCCTCGATGTCGGCGAGCATCGTCACACCCTGTGCCGTGACGCCGAGAAGCAGCTTGCGGTCGGATATCTCGACCACCGCGAGGTTGGCCTCGCGGGACAGGCCGACGCGCTCGACGATCCGCAGACCGCTGCCACCGACGTCCCCCCGGGCCCGGCGGGCGACCCGGGCGACCAGGCCGATCGACACCAGCACCACGATCAGGCCGCCGACCACCCGGCCGAGCAGGTCCAGGTCGCCGGTCATGTCGCGTCCCGGGTGACGATCTCGGTGATCCGCAGGCCGAAACTCTCGTCCACCACGACGACTTCGCCGCGGGCCAGCAGAGTTCCGTTGACCAGCAGATCGGCCGGTGATCCGGCCAGCCGGTCCAGCTCCACCACGTCACCGGGGGCGAGCGCGAGCAGCTGCCGCACCGACATCCGGGTGCGGCCCAGCTCACAGGTCACCTCCATCTCGACGTCGCGCAGCATCTCGATGCCCCAGCTACGGGCGCCGGCCGGGTTGGGACGGGACTGGGCGGGCGGCGCGGGCGGGGCCATCTGCGTGATCGACAGCCCGACCACGGCGGTGGTGGCGCCGTCCTCGCCGGTCAGCGGCAGGATCACCACGGTGCCGCCGGTGAGCACGTCGAGGCACTCCTCGACCGGCGTCGCGGTGGGGTCGCCGTCCAGCCGACCGCCCAGCGAGCCGGCGATCGAGTCCAGCGCCGGGCGCAGGGCCTGGGCCGGTTCCAGCGCGCCGAACGGGGTTCCGGCCAGGGCGTCGACCAGCTCCTGGCCGACGACGAGCAGCACCTTGCCCTCGACCCCACCGGAGAGGAACGCCGTGATCGCCGCACCGGCCGGGTCGGGCAGCGTGGCCTCACCCGGATCCTGGATCGGCTCACCGATGTTCAGCGGCGAAGCGGACGGAATCTGCGGCAGGGCCTCCCGCACGGCCCCGACGGCGGCCTGCACGGCGGCCTCGCCGTTGCCGGAGTCGCCGGTGCGCTGCTCGGGAACCAGGGGTGAGGCGGAGAAAGACATGAGGGGTCCTCGGTTCGCGAAGAGTCAGTTGTTCGAGGTGGCGTCCATGCTTGTCTCGGCCGCATCCGTGCGCGGATTGAGCTGTCCGGGTGAAGTCATTGCTGTTGCGGGTCGACGATCAGCGCCGCCAGCTGCTTGCCGGAGGCACCCGGGATCGCGAACCCGAACGTCGACGAGGCCGACGTGACCTCCAGCGGTTTCGACGTGCGGTGCCCGAGGCTGATCACGTCACCGACGGCCAGCGAGCCGATCTGCGACGAGCTCATCCGCAGGGGGTCGAACCGGATCGAGACGTCGACCTCGACGTCGTTGAGCCGCTGCGTGGTCTTGGCCGCCGCGGCGGAGCGCTGCTTCTGCTTCTCGCCGCGGTCCTGGGCCCGGGTGGCCTGCTCCAGCGCCGGCTGGAGCATGGCGTACGGCATGCACAGGTCCATCGTGCTCATCCGCTCGCCCAGGGCCAGTTGCAGACGCGCCACGATCACCGGGTCGGTGGCCGCCGCAGCCTGCACGAACTGGGCGTTGCTCTCCAGCGTGAGCAGTTGCGGGCGGGTGACCGCGATCGGTTCGAGCGCATAGGCCAGCTCGCGCAGCGCCCGGCCGAGCAGGTGCCGGATCAGCGTCTGCTCGATGTCGGTCAGCTGGCGTTCCGGCTGATCACCGGCGCCGCTGCCACCGAGCAGGTGATCGATCATGACCATCAGCGTGTTCAGGTCGAGGCTCATCAGAGCCTTGCCCTGCAACGGTTCCAGCGACATCACGGCACAGACATTCGCCTCGGGCAGCCCGGACAGGTACTCGTCGTAGCTCATCTCCTCGACCTGGATGAGGCTGAGCACGCTGACCGCCCGGAGACTGGTCGTGAGCACGGTGGTTGCCTGCCGGCCGAAGGTCTGCATCGAGACCTTCAGCAGGTGGGCATCCTCCCGGGCCAGCCGGACCGGCCGTCGGAAGTCGTAGGTTCGAGCACCTGCCCGTGGGCGCCTGCCTGTGCTGGTCGCCTGATTGGAGTAGCCCACGAAAGGACCATCGGTGGGTGGGGCCAGGCACTTTAATCGGTGCCCCCACGAGCACCTGACGGCCGGTCAAAACCACAACGCGTGCCGCCCCGGTGGGGTCGGCACGCGTTCCGGCGTCGTGGGGATCACTGCATGACGAAGGTGGTGAAGTAGATGTCATAGACCTCGGGCTGCACGGTCAGCTCGGACGCCCGTTTCTCCGCCTGTGCGGCGGTCAGGTCCTCGGTCTCCTTCACCTTGCCGCCACTGACCTCCTCGTTGGCCTTCTGGATCTCCTCCTCGGTCAGCTCGCCCTCGGGCAGGTAGGCCAGCTTGATCCGGGCCACCAGCTCCTTCTTGGCCGCGTCCTTGCCCTCGGCCTTGGACAGCTCGTCGATCGTCATGCCGCTGAAGACGTTGATGATCTCGTTGTAGGCCTTCGAGCCGTCGGTCTCGGTGGCGTCCGCGGTCGGCTGGAGCGCGATGGCCACCTGGAGGTAGTGACTGCCCGACAGGTTCACCGTGACCGGGTCCAGCGCGACGACCGTGCCCGGTGTCGGGGCGGGCAGCTCGGCGGCGGCCCCGGAGGCGTCCTCCTTCGGCCGGAGCACGAAGAACCAGGCGGCGGCGAGCACCAGAACGACGACGGGCAGCGCGATGATGATGAGCTTCTTCTTGCCACCACCCTTTTCGTCGTCCTCGCCCTTGTCGTCATCCTTGGCCATGGTCCTCTCCTTCTGTGGTCATGTCAGTCGCTGCTGCTGGAGGTGTTGCCCAGGTTGTCGACCGCCCGGCCGGCCGAGTCGTCGACCCGGGCCAGCACCACGATCTCGACGCGCCGGTTCACCACCACCGACTTCGGGTCGCTGGCCGGTAGCCGGGGCATGGTGTCGGCGTAACCGGTGAAGGTCATCCGGCCGAACGGGATCTTGTCCTGGTTGTGCAGGTAGCGCAGCACGTTCGAGGCCCGGAACCCGGAAAGCTCCCAGTTGGAGGCGAACTTCGCGGTGTGGATCGGGATCGAGTTGGTGTGCCCGTCCACGCTCAGCTGGTTCGGCAGGGCGCGCAGCGTGGGGCCCAGGGCCTTGAGGATCTTCCGGCCCTGCGCCTGGAGCACGTCGCTGCCGCTGCGGAACAGCACGTTGTCGGTGGCGATCGTGACCACCAGGCCGCGCTCGTCGAACCGGAAGGTCGCGCCGTTCTTCAGGCCGGACTTCCGCAGCGCCTTCTTCAGCCTGTCCCGGGCCTCCTTGAGGTTCTTCACCTCCTTGGCGACCGCCGCCTCCTCGGTGGCCTTCGCCAGTTCGGCCACCTTCTCCGGGTCCACCGACCCCTGGTTGCCGCTGCTGCCGGACGTGCCGTCGGTGCTCTGGTTGCCGGAGGAGCCGGCCAGGTTCGGGTCGTCCGGGGCGACCGCTCCCCCTGCGGTGAGCATGGCCGAGCCGCCCTGGAGAATCTGCGCCGGAGCACCGAAACCCGTTGCCAGGCCGGTCTTCAGTTCGGCGAACTTCTTCTCGTCCACCTGGCTGATCGCGAAGAGCACGATGAAGAGCACCATCAGCAGGGTCATCATGTCGGCGTAGCTGACCAGCCAGCGTTCATGGTTCTCGTGCTCTTCGTGTTCCTCGTGCTCGACGCGACGCTTGCCGCCGCCGCTCATCAGGCCGCTTCTTCCACTTGCTTGGGCCCGGCCGGGGTCATCTTCGACCTCAGCTTGGTCGCCACCACCCGCGGGTTGGAGCCGGCCTGGATCGCCAGCACACCGTCGATGACCAGTTCCATCTTCGCCGCCTCCAGAGCCGCGAGGTACTTGATCCGCTTGCCCCAGGGCAGGAACATGACGTTGGCCGACATGACGCCCCACAGGGTGGCGACGAACGCCGCCGCGATCAGATGGCCGAGACTCTCCGGCTCACTGAGGTTCTCGAGCACGTGGATCAGACCGATGACGGTACCGACGATGCCGATGGTCGGTGCGTAACCGCCGGCGTCGGTCCAGAACGCGGCGCCGATCGCGGCGGACGCCTTCTTCGCCTTCACCTCGGCCATCAGGATGTCGTACAGGTCGTCCGGGTCGGTGCCGTCGACCGCCATCTGGAGGCCGCGCGACATGAACGGGTCCTCGATCGAGTCCATCTCGGACTCCAGGGAGAGAAGTCCTTCTCGACGTGCCTTTTCGGCCATCTTGACCAGCGGGTCGACGATCTCCTCGTTGCTCGGCGGCTTGGCGGTGAACGAGTAGGACAGCCATTTGAAGCCGGTCATCATCGAGGCGACCGTGCCACTGCCCAGGCAGGCGCCGAGACTACCGACGATCACCAGCAGGATCGGGGGGATCAGGAAGATCGCCATCGGGCTGGAGCCCTCGAGGATCATCGAGACGAAGATCGCCGCCATGGCGATGACGACGCCGATGATTGCAGCCAGATCCATGCGGTCAGACCTCCCGTGACGGCAGCCGCAGGACCCGGCCGAAAGTCGATTCGTGGGCGGAGCGATCGGCCGCTGAGGCGTCGTCCGCTGCATTCGGTGAGCCGGGCCCGGCGGCGTCGTCGAACCGGGCGAGGGTAATGGCCTCGGCGGCGACCGAGGCGCGCCAGGCCCGGACCAGTTCGACCAGCCGCGGCAGCGGTTCCTCGACCACCAGCTTGTGGCCGTCCACCAGCGTGATGACGGTGTCGGGCGTCGCTTCGGCGCGCTCGATCAGGTCGGGGTTCACCGCAATGGATACTCCGTTACCCAGTCGGGTCACAATGATCACGCGAAGATCCGTCCTTGGAGTCGTGGGGGCCGTCCAGTGGCCCCGTACTCGATGTTCGGCACCCCCGGCCGGGGATTGAGACAATCGGGGGCAGGCTGCTCCGGTCGGGCGACGAAACACCGGCCGTTTCACAGAAAGTGGCGCCCGCTTCGGGCGGGACGCCCCGTTGTGCGCGGTGACCGGGGGCCGTACGGTCGAACCGCCGAACGGGGAATCACTTTCGGCCGCCACCGGCAGACGCCCATCCGTGGCGAGCGGGGCGGGGTGTTGCTTTTTGACACCACCATCGGCCCCAGGGTGGTGTCAAAACGAAGAAGGCCTCCCGCGTCGCCACCGCCGGGCCGCGCAATGCCGAAGAGCCTGCGAGGGCCGGCCAGGCAGGGTCGGCGTCCGCGGACCGCACGGGCCACCCGGACGCGACGGAGGGCCACCGGTCCACGACCGGTGGCCCTCGGCCACGAGCCCTACCTCTTGATGTTGACCAGTTCCTGAAGGATGTCGTCGCTGGTCGTGATCACCTTCGAGTTCGCCTGGAAACCGCGCTGGGCGATGATCATGTTGGTGAACTCGGCCGCCAGGTCGACGTTCGACATCTCCAGGGCCCCACCGGTGATCAGGCCGTGGCCGCCGGCACCCGGGATGCCGATCTCCGGCAGACCGGAGTTGGCGGTGTCGCGGTACACGCTGTCGCCCTGCTTCTCCAGGCCGTTCACGTTGTTGAACGTGGCCAGGGCGACCTGCCCGAGGGCCTGCTTCTGGCCGTTGCTGAAGATACCGGTGATGATGCCGTCGGTGCCGATCTGGAACTCGTTCAATGTGCCGGCCGCGTAGCCGTCCACCGACTTCTGGGCCGGTGAGCTCAGCCCGGCGTAACCGGTGAACTGAGTGAGGTCGAGGTTCATGCTCGACCCGTTCACCGTGAAATTGATCGGGTTCGTGGAGGATCCGGCGTCGAACTGCCCGGCGTTGTCGAAACCGACGGTGCCGGTGGCGAGCACGGTGGCGTTGTTGGTCGGGTCGAGGATCTCGATGTTGTAGTTGCCGTCCGCCGGGTTGTTCGGCGTCAGCCGGATCGGCACCGCGTAGGCCGCACCGCCCTCGTCGTACACGGTCGGGGTGACGGTGAGCACGTCGTCACCCGTCGGGTCGAGGTTGCCGCCCAGTGAGACGGTGGTGGTGGCCGATCCCGGAATGCTCAGGCCGGCCTGGAGCTTCAGCTTGGAAAGCTGTCCGTAGGCGCTGATCTCGCCGTCCACGGCCTGGTAACCCTGCACGTACATGCCGTTCGGGTTGACCAGGTAACCGTCGTTGTCCAGGGTGAAGGCGCCGGCCCGGGAGTACACCTGGAGGCCACCGTCGTCCAGCACGAAGAAGCCGTCGCCCTCGATCTTCAGGTCGGTCGACTTGTTCGTGATCTGCGTGGCGCCCTGCTCGAAGTTCTGCTGCACGGCAGCGAGTTTCACGCCCAAGCCGATCTGGGTCGGGTCGAGACCACCGCTGGTCGCGGTCGAGGCGCCGGCGGCCCGCAGAAGCTGGCTCAGGGTGTCTTCGAAAACCACCGTCGAGGTCTTGTACCCGGCCGTGTTGACGTTGGCGATGTTGTTGCTGACCACGTCCATCATCTGCTGATGGGCCTTCAGGCCACTGATACCGGAGAACAGTGAACGGAGCATGCCGGACCTCCAGGTTCGGTCGGGGGAGAAGCGGAACCGGGACGGCGAATCAGATCGTTCCGGTCGGGTCGGTCACTGAGGGGCTGGCGGAAGGGCTCGCGGAAGGGGTCACGGTGGCGGCCTTCTGGGACGCGTCCGGGTCCTCGGGGTCCTCGGGATCCGTCGGTGGCGTGCTGGTTCCGGCCATCTTCACGCTGGTCAGCTCGGTGAGCGGGACCTTGGTGGAGCCGTTGACGAGCAGCTGCGGCGAGCCGTCCACCATGGCGATGCCGGTGACCACACCGGACGCCGCCTTCTCGCCCACGCCGTACTCCACCGTGGCGCCGACCATGCCCAGCGCGGTCTGCATCTGGCTGGCCGACAGCAGGCTCCCGGTGTTGGTCACCATCGCCTCCAGCTTCTCCACCGTGGTGAACTGCGCCATCTGGGAGAGGTACTGGGCGGAGTCGGTCGGGTTCATCGGGTCCTGGTACTTCATCTGCGCCAGCAGCAGTTTCAGGAACATGTCCTTGTCCGACGTGGTGCTGTTGGTGGCTCGGGACCGGGTCTCGGTGTCGGCCACCTGATTGCCGGCCTGGATGTCCTTGATGTTGCCGATCGGTGCGGCCATGGTTCTCCTCCTGGATCAGATCAGGACGTCGACGTTGGCGTCACCGGTCGTCGCGGTGGTGGTCGGAGTGGCGGGGGTGGTGGGTGCCGGCAGCGTGGTCGGCGCGGTGTAGCCACCCGCCGAACCGCCCCCGGTGAACCCCGGTTGGTAGCCGGACTGCGACGAGCTGCCGCCGCCCGTGGTCGAGGCGTCGGCGCTGGCCTGCATCGACACGTCGGCCAGGTTCAGCCCGGACTGGTTCATCTGGTTGCGCAGGTCGTCCAGCCCGGACTGGAGCTGGCTCAGCGCGGCCGGGGCCGCGACCAGGTCGAGCCGCACGTCGCCGCGGTGCACCGAGAGGGTCACCGTCACGTCGCCCAGTTCCTCGGGGGACAGGTGGATCACCGCCCGGTGACTGCCTTCCCGCAGCGTCCGCAACTGCGCGGCGAGCTGCTGGCCCACCTGCTCGGCCACGCTCTCGGCGGCGGCCGTGCTGTAGCCGGTGCCGGTCACCGCGTTGGCCTGCTGCGTCTGCTGGGCCTGCTGGTTCTGCTGCACCTGGCTGAGCTGGCTGCTGAAGGCGTCGGCGGCCGCGGTGGTCCGCGAGCCGTCCGTGCTCTGCGCGGTGCCGGTCCCGGAGGTGGCGCCGGTGCTGCCGGTACCCGCCTGGCCGTCGCTCTGACCGTCGGCCTGGGCGTCGGCCTCGGCGCCAGTCCCGGTCGTCCCGGTGGTGCCGGCGACCGCCGAACCGGCCTTGATCGCCGCCGCGGCGTCACTGCCGTTCATCCACTGCCCGTTGACCATGATCCGGTCAGGCATCGGCGCGGCGACGGCCCCGGTGGTGCCGTCCGTCGTCCCCGAACCGCCGGAGGCACCGGAAGCGCCGGTGCCGGTGGACTTCCCGGAGATCGCGTCGGCGGCGTCGGTGCCGTTCATCCACTGGCCGTTCACCATGATCCGGTTCGCCGTGCTGCCGCTCGAACCGGTGACGCCCGAAGTGGCACCGGTGCTGGCGTTCTGCTGGGTCTTCGCCGTCTGAGCAGCCGTCTGGGCGGCCGTCTGTGAAGCCGTCTGCGCAGCGGTCTGGGCAGCGGCCTGAGCGGCTTCCCCGGCCTTTCCGGTCTGCGCGGCCGTCTGCGCGGCGGTCTGGGCAGCCGCCTGGGCGGCCTGCCCGGCCTCGGCGGCGGAACCGGCCGCGGAACCCTGGTTCAGCCCACGCCCCGCAGCCCCGGCCAGCTCGGCGGCCACCGCATCCGATGCCGAGGCTGCCGGGTCGGCCTGCCCCGTGGTCACCTGGGCACCGGCCGGCAGTGCGCCGTTCGCCTGCCCGGCCGCCACCGTTCCTCCGGCCTGTCCGGCCGCGGAATCGGCGTCCATGCCGAGAAGTGATGCGAGCAGGTTCTTCTGCTCGGCGGTGAGCTCGGAGTCCACCCCCGCGGCGCCGGTCCCCATGGCCATCTCGATGGACAGGCGGGTGTGCACGCCCTCCGGGCCGGAGGTGGTCTCGATCGAGGCCACCGTGGGCAGCCCGCCCGAGCCGCCCGAGCCGGAGGAACCGGCCGAGCCACCGGCCAGCGCCTGCGCGATCTGCTGGGCCGCGGCCGCCTCGGCCGCGAGAATCTGTGCCAGCAATGACATCCCGGTCGCGTCCTGGCCGTCGTCCGCGGCGGTCGCCGCGTCGTCGTCACCGACCGGGTGGTACAGCTGCTGGTCCGCGCCCTGGTCCACCTGGATCCCGTTCTCCCCCTTGCGGCGAGCCTTTTCGGCCGCCTCCTGACGCTCCCGCTCGTCCGCGAGGTCGTCGGCCAGTTCCTCGGCCCGGTCCCGGGCCCCGGCGGTGCGCCGGCGTGCCGCGTCCTGGGCGGCACGCTCGGCGGCGTTCTGCCGCTGGAGCACCTGGTCGCTGTTCGAGCTGCGCGCCGCGGTCAGCTGCTTCTCGAACTGCATCGCGCGTTCACTGGCAAATGCCTTGTCGTTGCGGAAAAGTGTGCGGCTTCCGGCCGTGTCGAGCAGGGCCTCGATCGAACTGGAGAAGTTTGCCGAAGCGGTCATCGCAGTTGCCCCCAAGCTTTCTGTACTCGTCGGACATAGTTCTCGGTTTCGGTGTAAGGCGGTACCCCGTCGTACTTCCGGACCGCACCGGGCCCGGCGTTGTAGGCGGCCAGGGCCAGATCGACCCGGCCGAAGGTGCGGATGTGGTCGGACAGCAGGCGCGCCGCACCGTCCACGGCCTGGCGCGGCACCATCGGGTCCACCCCGAGCTCGCGCGCGGTGCCCGGCATGATCTGCATCAGGCCGAGCGCCCCGGCCGGGCTCTTCGCCGAGGCGTTGTAGTTGCTCTCGGTGCGGGCCACGGCCGACAGCAGGGCCGGGTCGATGCCGTACTTCTTGCCCGCCGCGGTGAAAAGGTTGGCGTAGGGCGTGGATCCGAGCGGTGACGATCCGGTGAGCTGCCGCAGTGTGTCGGCCACCGGGTCGGACGACGAGGTGTCGTTCAGCACCCGCCGGATCTGGCTCGGCTTCTCGTACACGTCACGGATGCGCACCTCGTCACCCGCCTTGGGCGCGTCGATCATCTTGCCGTCGCCCAGGTAGATGCCCACATGGTGCACCGGCGAACCGAAGAACACCAGGTCACCCGGCTCGGCCGCGGCCATCGACGACACCCTGGTACCGACCGTAGCCTGTGCCGCGCTGCTGCGCGGCAGGTCGATACCCAACTGGCCGAACACCAGCTTGGTCAGCCCGGAGCAGTCCAGCCCGGTGCTCGCGTCGTTGCCGCCCCAGCGGTACGGCACACCCAGGTACCGCTGCGCGATCGAGATCGCGCGGTCGGCAAGGCTGGTGGACGACGACGGGCTCCTGACCCGCTTCCCGTCGTCCACCGGTGTGCCGCCGGTGACGGTGTCGAGCAGATCGGAGAAATCGGTGGAACCGGTGCTGCCGGTCGTCTTCGAGACCGGTGCGGTCTTCGAGGTGGACGAGGTGGCGTTCACCGGCCGTGGATTGATCAGCGCCTCGATCTGGCCGATCCGGCTGAGCACCGCGCTCATGCCATCGGACATCATGAACCCCCAGAGTCGTTGCCGGACGCCGCGGCCGGCATCCGCCGGCCGGATCCGGCCCGTTCGTCCATCTCGCGTTGCTCGGCCCGCTGCCGGGCCTGGGCCCGCTCCTCGCGGTACCGGTCGTGCAGCATGCCGACGGCGCGCACCTCGGCCCGGGCCTGCAACCAGGTCTCGCGGCGCTGCTCCAGAACGATGGTCAGCTTGGCCAGTTCGTGCTCCACCTCGGCCAGGTCCCCGCGCAGCCGGAAGCGGTAGACCGCCTCCAGTTCCAGCTCGTAGGCGGTGGTCTCGCCATGGCGCTGCTCCTGGAGCCGGTGCACCAGGTCGTCACGCCGCGCCTCGGCCTCGCGCACCGCGGTCTGTGCCGTGTGCAGGGCCTGGGCGGCCTCCTCCAGCCGCTTCCCGCGCAGCCGCTCCACCGTGGCCAGCCGGAACTTCTTCGCCGGGCTCATCGCTTCACCTGGAGCAGCCCGGCCAGCTCGGTCCACGACTGCTGCACCGGAATCGCTTCGTCCGGGCGCTGTCTCAGGAAGTTGTCGATGGCCGGACGCAACCGGATCGCGGCGTCCGCCACCGGGTCGCTGCCGCTGACGTAGGCACCCACCTCGACCAGTTCGCGCACGTCCCGCCACGACGCCATCAGCCGCCGCAGGGTGAGCGCCAGCTGGCGGTCCTCCTCACTGAGGATCGCGCGCTCCACCCTGGACACCGACTCCAGCACGTCGATACTCGGAAAATGCCCGGCGGTGGCCAGATCCCGGGAGAGCACCACGTGCCCGTCCAAGATGCCCCGCACCGTGTCGCCGATCGGGTCCTGAAGGTCGTCGCCCTCCACCAGCACGGTGTAGAGCGCCGTGATGGAACCGTTCTGGCCGGGCCCGGAACGCTCCAGCAGACGCGGCAGCATGGCGAACACGCTGGCCGGGTAGCCGCGGGTGGCCGGTGGTTCCCCGGCGGCCAGGGCCACCTCCCGCTGCGCCATCGCGGTCCGGGTCACCGAGTCGACCACCAGCAGGACGTCCTCGCCCTGGTCGCGGAACCACTCGGCGATCCGGGTGGCGGTGAAGGCGGCGGTGACCCGCAACAGGGCCGGGTCGTCGGCCGTGGCCACCACCAGCACGGTGCGGCTACGGGCCTTGGCGTCGAGCGTGTCCTCGATGAATTCCCGCACCTCGCGGCCACGTTCGCCGACCAGTGCAACCACCCGCACCGGGGCGACGGTGCCGCGCACCGCCATGCCCAGCAGGGTCGACTTGCCCACGCCGCTGCCGGCCATGATGCCCACGCGCTGCCCGGCCCCGACCGGGATCAGGGTGTCGATGGCCCGCACACCGGTGGGCAGGGCGTCTTCCACCCGCCGCCGCAGCAGCGGGTTGGGCGCCGAGTTCTCCACCGGGACCCAGTTCACCCCGGTGGGTTTCGGCTTGCCGTCGATCGGCCGGCCGAGAGCGTCGATGATCCGGTCCAGCATCCCGTAACCGGCCGGCACCCGCAGCTGATCGCCCGTGCGCCGCACCGGGTCACCGGCCGCCACCCCCGCGGTGGCGCCTAGCGGCATCGCGGTGACGCCGTCCCGCTGCACGGCGATCACCTGGGCGGGCAGCTGCCCGGCCCGGGTCTCGATGGTGAGCAGCTCGTTGACGGCCGCGGACAGCCCGAGCACCCCGATGCCCAGGCCGATCACCTCGCCGACCCGGCCCTCCACCCCGGGCGCGGCCGCGTGCGCGGCGGCCCCGAGCCGCTCGCGCAGTTCCGCCGCCAGCGAAGAGCTCACGAGCGCAGCACCTCTTCGGCCGCGGCCAGCGCGGCCGGCAGGTCGTGCCGCAGCCGCTGGGTGGGGGTGAGCACGGTGACGCTGCCGGGGGCGAGCTCCGGGTCGGGCACGATCCGCACCCCCTCCACGCCGGCCTGGCCGAGCGTCTCGGCGTCGTCCGGGTTCAGGTGCACCACCGCCTCGTCGGAGGCGGACACCTGCCGCACCGCCGTGCGCACGGCCTGCTCCACCGACTCGTCGACGGTGCTCATCTCGCGTCCCAGAGCGGCTTTCGCCAGACGCAGCGCACCGTCGGTGAGCGCGTCGGCCACCTCGTTCCAGTCCGGCAGCGTGGCCTCGTGCACCTGCCGCGCCGCCTCGCGCAGCGCCACCATGAGATCCTCCGCCCGGTGCGCCAGTTCGGCCCGCAGCTGCTGGGTCTCCTCCAGCTGCGTGGCCCGCACCGCCAGGTTCTCCTCGGCTGCGGCCTGCCGGCCCTGCGCCCAGCCGGCCAGGTACCCCTGGGCCTGGGCGTCCGTGCGGGCCTGGTCGGCCGCGGCCCGCACAGCCTGCTCCAGCTTCGGGTCGCTGAACTGAGCGCCCGGTGTGCCGCGGTGCAGCGGCCGGTCGAGCTGGGCCGGCCGCACCGCCGCGCGCGCCTCGTCGGACGAGAGCACCGGGCTGGAGACGGATCTGAGCGCCATCTACTCCACCATCGCTTCCTCGTCGCTGCGCTGGATGAGGATCTGGCCGGTCTGCTCCAGGGCCCGGATCTCCTGGACCACCTTCGCCTGAGCCTCCTCGACCTGCTTGATCCGCACCGCGCCGAGCAGGTCGATCTCCTCGACCAGGTTCTCCGCGGCCCGGCTGGACAGGTTGCGGGTGATCTTGTCCTTGACCATCGGGCTGACGCCCTTGAGGGCCAGGGCCAGGTCGCTGCCCTGCACGTTGCGCAGCACCAGCTGGATCGCCTTGTCGTCGAGCGTGAGGATGTCCTCGAAGATGAACATCTTCGACCGCACCGTGTCGGCCAGCTCCTGGTCGACCGTCTCCAGGCCCTCCAGGATCATCCGCTCCGTCGACCGGTCGGCCCGGTTGATGATCGCGACCAGCGGCTCCACACCACCGACCGTCGACATCTCCTGCGGGCCCAGCACCGTGGTCATCCGCCGCTCGAGTTCCCGTTCCACCAGCCGGATCACATCCGGGCTGGCGGGTTCCATCGAGGCGATCCGGAAGGCCACCTTGGCCTGAAGACTCTGTGCCAGGCCGGACAGCACCACCGCGGACTGCTGCGGGGCCAGGTGAGCCAGCACCAGCGCGATGGTCTGCGGGTGCTCGTCCGCGAGGAACGACAGCAGCTGCCGGGCGTCCGCCTTGCGGATGCCCTCGAACGGCATCTCGGCCAGCGACGCGCCGAGCCGTTCCATGATCTCTTCGGCCCGGTCGCTGCCCAGGCTCTGGGCCAGCAGCTGCCGGGCCAGGTCCATGCCGCCCCGGGCGCCGGAGCTGGCCGCCAGGTTGTCGTGCGCCTCGGACAGCACCGCCTCGGCGTCGATGTTGCTGACCTCTTTGAGGCGGACGATCTCGCCGGTGAGTTCCTCGACGAGGTCCTCGGGCAGCAGCCCCATGACCCGCGCCGCCTTCTCCTGGCCCAGCTGGACCAGGAAGATGGCAGCCTTGCGAAGACCGGAGAGCGGCGCACTGGTGGTTGAGACTGCCATCTGCGGTTACTTCCGTTCTGCCAGCCAGCCCTGGAGCAACGCGGCGACGTCGTCGGGCTGGTTGTCGACCATGGCGGAGACCTCGTCGCGCATCCGGTCCCGGGACAGGTCCGCCTCCTGCGCCAGGGCCAGCTGCTGGTTCGCGGCGATGGCCTGTGGCGACAGCACGGTGCCCTCGGGCAGGTCGGAGGCGGTGGCCTCGATCCTGGCCTCTTCCTCCTCCTGGATCCGCTTCTTGCGCCGGCGCAGGAAGATCAGCACCGCGATGATGATCAGCAGCAGCAGCCCGACCTGCTTGGCCAGGGTGATCAGCTCCGAGTTGCGCTGGGCACTGGCCGCCTCGTCGAGGGCCTTCTTGGCCGCCTCGGCCGCGGTGGTGTCGAACGGCAGCACGCTCACCTGCACGCTGTCGCCACGGGCCGGGTCCAGCCCCAGGGCGTTCGACACCAGCTGTGACGCGGTGCTGGTGTTCAGCGCACCGGCGGTCTCGCTGTTCAGCACCACGGCCACCGTCATCCGTTCCACCTGACCGGGGGCCTGCTGCACCTTGGCCACGCTCTCGTTCACCGCGTTGTTCACGGTGGACTGCTCGCGCTCGTAGCTGCCGGTGCCGCCGGAACCGATCGGCGTGGGCACGATGGTGCCCAGGGTGCCGCCGGCGTTGGCGCCGTTGCCCTGGTACTGCTCGTTCACGGTCGCCTCGCTCAGCGGGGGCACGGTCGGGGTGGACTGGCTGTAGGTCTTGCTGGTGGTCTCGGTCGCGTCGAAGTTCAGGCTGGCGTTCACCTGAACCTTCGAGTTGTTCGGCCCGACAACGGCATTCAGCACGTCCTCGACCGCGCCGTTCATCCGCTTCTCGAACGCCGCGGTCTGCGCGTCGGTCTGGCCGGCGTCGGAGGCCGCGCCCCCGCCGCCGTTGCCCGAGCCGGACAGCAGGGTGCCGTCCTGGTCGGTCACCGTCACGTCGCCCGGGTCCAGGTTGGCCACCGACCCGGCCACCAGATGGGTGATCGCCTGCACCTGGCTGTCGGCCAGCTCGGTTCCTGCCGACAGTTTCAGCAGCACCGCGGCGGTCGGGTTGTCCTGCTCGTCGGAGAACACCGTGGGTTCCGGGATGGCCAGCTGCACCACCGCGTTCTCCACCCCGTCCATCGCCTCCAGCGTCTTGGACAGCTCGCCCGAGAGAGCACGCTGGTAGGCCACGTTCTGCTGGAACTCGGTGGCGGTGATGCCTTGCTCGTCGAGCAGGGCCCAGCCGTCCGCCCCGCTGCCGTCGCCGCCGGTCAGGCCGGCCGCGGCGAGCTTGATCCGCTCCGCGTACACCTGTTCCTTCGGCACGAGGATCGCCGAGCCCTGGTCGGCGAGCTTGTAGGGCACCCCGTCGGAGTCCAGTTGTTCCGTGATCGCGCTGGCGTCCTCGCCGGACAGACCGCCGTACAGCGGCGTCCATTCCGGCTGTGAGACATACCGGCTGAGCGCGTACGCGCCCAGCAGCAGGCCGAGGACCGCCACGATCACGACGGCGCGCTGGCCGGCGGTGAATCCGCTGGCGAAGGTGCGGGCCCGGGTGGTGACCGCCTTGGCGTTGAACTGAGGGCTCAAAGCTGCATCCCGATGATCTGCTGGAACGACTCAAGCGCCTTGTTGCGCAGCGTCGTCGTCAGCTCGACGGCGGTCTGCGCCTGCACCGCGGCGATGACGTAGTCGTGCACGTCGTCGAGATCGCCGGTGGCCGCGTTGATGGCCTTGGTCTGGGCGGTGGTGTCCAGGTTCTCCACCTTCTGGAGCCCCTGGCCCAGCATCGAGCCGAACGAGTCGCTGCGGGTGGCGGCGGCCTGGCCGGCGGTCAGGCTGTTCACGCCCGGCACCGACACGTTCTCGATGCTGCCCACGTCGGCGGAGCCCAGCCCGGCGGACATCTGGTCGTAGAGGCTGGTGATCGAGGTGACGGCGCTCGGGTCGGTGACCCCGACGGCGGTGACGGGAACGATGGCCATGTCAGCTGCGTCCCATCTGGATCGCGGCCTGGTAGGCGGCGCGAACCCGGTCGAGGTTGGCGGTGTTGGCCTGGTAACCGCGCTGCGCCATCACCATCTGGGTCATCTGGTCGCCCAGGTCGATGTCTGGCTGCCGCACGTAGCCCTGGGCGTCGGCGTAGGGATGGCCGGGGGAGTAGACCAGCCGGCCGGTGTCGTCGCCGAGCTCCACGCCCGCGACCCGCACCCCGGCGCCCACGCTGCCGTCCTCCACCGACTGCGCCACCACGTAGCGGGCCTGGAAGGCCGCCTCGTTGCTGGGCCGGATGGTGTTGATGTTCGCGATGTTGTCCGAGACGGCGTCCATCCAGTTCTGGTGGACGTACATGCCGCTGCCGGAGATGTTGAGAGATTCGAACATGTCAGTTGCTCCTGATCGCGGCACGCAGCAGGCTGAACCGGTCGCCGGTCGCGCGCAGGGCCAGTTCGTAGCTCATCTCGGTCTTCACGCTGTTCACCGAGGCGGTGCCCAGGTCGACGTTGTTGCCGGTGAGATCGCCGGCGGCACCGGAATAGACGGTGGTCGGGGTGACGACCTCCATCGGGTCGTCCCCGTTCATCAGCGCCTGCTTCAGCTGGCCCTCGAAAGCCACCGAGCGCGCCCGGTAATAAGGGGTGTTGACGTTGGCGATGTCGTCGCTGATCGCCTGCTGGCGGCGGGAGAGCCCGTCCAGGGCCGAGTGCAGGGCATCGATCGAGACGTCGTCGAGCAGGGACATGATGAACCGGCCCTTCCAGTACGCGCGGGCACAATCGTCAAAGGACAAGACGCGCCGATCCGTGGCGCTTGCAGAGCGGTCCATGCTCAGATCCAGGCTTCGACGCTGGCGGCGTCACCCTTGAGAGCTGCTCCGATCCTGTGAAAACCGTTCATCCGAAAGCACCAACGCGGCCGGGATCCTGCGGCCGGATGTCCGGTTCCGGGCGGTCTCCGCCGGATCCGGGAAGGGCCGGACGGGTGCGGGCCGGACGGGTGTCCCGGCACCGGCGGGTTTCTCGTGCCACCAACCATGGACGACGAAAACCTCTCCGGCGCAACGCATGAAAGCACGGCCACCCCGTGCGGGGCGACCGTGCTGTGGTGGTGCAAGGTTTCTCAGCCGTTGATGTCCAGGGTGGAACCCACCCGGGCCTCCGAGACCCGGGTGAAGGTCGGCCGGATCCGGGAGATCTCGGCGCGGAACTCCTCGCGCAGGAAGCGGGCCCGGAACTCCAGCTCCGTCACCCAGCGCTGGAGCTCCTCGGAGCGGTGCCGGAACGACTCCGGCGGCCGGCCCGGCGGGGGAGGCACCAGGTGCAGGTCGAACACGTTGTGCCGGCTCAGGGCCACCTCGAACTCGTGCATCGATTCCTCGACGGCGTCGAAGTAGACGTTCCAGGCGGCCGTGGCCTCCTGATTGGCGGCGCGGACCGAATCGGTCGCAGTCATGGGCATCACCCAACGGGGGACGGTGTGGTGGACGAGGCTTCCAGCGTCATCGCTTGTTTCCAGGTGTCTCGTAACGGTTCCAGCAGCTCCCGCACGGTCAGGATGCGCTCGGGCTGCGGTGGCAGACGGCTGCTGTTGAGCTCGTTGACCATCCACAGGTACAGGGCCTTCAGGCCCTCCCCCTCCGGCCAGGCCGCGGTGTCGAGGCTCGCCCACAGCTCCAGGAGGATGTCCTGGGCGTGCTGGATCCGGCTTCCGACCGACGCGTGGTCGTTGGTCCGCATCGCCGCCTCGGCGACCGCCAGGTCACCGATCAGCCGGTCGTAGAGCATGGTCAGCAGACGCTGCGGGGAGGCCGTGTGCGCGGTGTTGTCCGCGTAACGCGACCGGGCCAGTCCGTTCGGCATTCGTACTCCTTGCCCTGGGGCTTTCGCCAGAAGCTGGACCGCGGGGCCCGCACCGGATCGGTACGGGCCCCGCGGGTGGATCAGCTGGACGACGAGCTACTACTGCTGTTGAAGAAGCTGGCGAGGGAGCTCTGCTGGGTCTTCAACGCCGACAGCGAGGTCTCCATCGCGGTGAACTTCGCGGTGATGGAGCTGCGGTAGGCGTCGAGCCGGTCGGTCCAGGCGTCGATCTGCGTCTGGAGATCCTTCACCTGGTTCTTCGCGGTGGTCTGGGCCTGCACCAGGCTTCCGGTCTGCGAGTCGCTCATCTGGGTGAAGAGCCCACTCAGCTGCTGGGCCAGGCCCGGCTTGTAGGTGATGTCACCGATGGCCCCGGTGGCGGCGCTGTTCACCTGCACCGACAGCCCCGCCGCCCCGCTCTCGGAGTCGGTCGGCACGGTCAGGATGTTGCCGATGCCCTTACCCGTGACGCCGTCGATGGTGCCGGCGATGTCGTCACCGGCCACGGTCTGCGAGGCCGTGCCGCCACCGTCGATGGTGGCCGTGAAGGCGCCGGCCGAGCCCGGGTTCGACGCCGCGAACACCAGGTTGCCGGAGCTGTCGGCGCTCGCCGTGATACCCATGCCGGCCGTGGCCAGCATGGTGTTCAGCTTGCTCGCCGCCGCGGTGGCGTCCTCACCGGCCTGCACCTCGTACTTCACCGTGGTGCTGCCGCGCATCAGCGCGACGGTGCGGCCGACGATGCCGGTCCCGGGCGGAATCACCTGCCACTGCTCGGCCTTCGCGGTCGAGTCGATGTTCACGGCGTAGGTGCCGGCCTCGGTCTTCGAGGTGGCGTTGGTGTAGGTGGCGCTGGCCGCCACCCCGCTGGCGGCGGTGAACGACGAGCTCGCGCCGTACGCCGCCATCGTGCCGGTGGGGTCGGACTTGAACGCGGTGTCGAACGTGGTCTTGTCGAACTGGACCTGACCGCCCGAGGTGACCGACAGGCCGGGGGCGTTCATGCCGGCCACGGTGCTGAGGATCTGCTGCTGGAGAGCCCGCACGGTGCTGTCACCGAGCAGCGGGCCGCCCTTCTTGGAGCTGGCGTCCCAGGCAGTGTTCGTGGTGATCGAGCTCAGCAGGTTGTTGATGTTGGTGACGATGCCGGAGACCTGGTCACTCACCTTGGTGGTGTCCACCGCGCTGCTGACCGTCACCCCGCTCTCCACCTTGCTGACGGTGAACGACAGGCCCTGGGCCACGTCGCTGAAGGTGTTGGTCGACGAGGTGACCGTGTAGCCGCCCGAGCCGCCCACCGTGATCGACGCGTCCGAGCCGGTGACCAGGGTCTTCATCGCGTCCGTGCCGGTACCGCCGGTGAAACCGCTCAACCCGGACAGGGTGAACGACGAGGCCGCGCCGGTGTTGGTCGCGGCGATCTGGAGGCGGTAGTTGCCGGGCGAGGTCTGCACCGCGGACGCCGTGATGCCGGCGTTCGCGCTGTTGATCGCGGAGACCACCTCGCTCAGTGAGCCGGTACCCACGTTGATGTTGGTGCTGGTGCCGTCGCTCTTGGCCAGGCTGATGGTGCTGCCCGTCGCGACGGTGGCCCCGAGCGAGTTCACCGAGCCGTTGGAGATCAGGGTGTGGGCGGCGGCGACCTTGGTGACGTCGAAGCTCAGCGAGTTCGCCACGCTGCCGGTCGCGGTGGCGGTCACCGAACTCACCGACGAGGTGGCGGAAGTGGTGGCCCAGCTGCTGGTCTTGGCCAGTGAGTCGACCTGGGTGACCAGTGAGCCGATGTTGCCGAGCATGGAGCTGTAGGCGCTGATCGCATCGTTCTGGGCGGTCTGGCGCTTCTGGAGCAGGACCTGCGAGTTCCCCTGGACCTGCACCAGTTTGTCGATGATCGACTTGGTGTCCAGGTTGGACGAAAGTCCACCGATGGTGATGGGCTGGGTCATGGGTTCGGTCTTCCTGTGCGCAGTGCGACGGCTAGGCATGCGACGGCGGGCCGGGCAGGGACTCTGCCCGGCCCGTCGTCAGCGATGTGAAAGAGAGCCGGGTGGCGCCAGTTTCGACGCCACCCGGTCCGGAATCACTGCAGCAGCTTGAGGATGCTCTGCGGCTGCTGGTTGGCCTGCGCCAGCATGGCGGTGCCGGCCTGCGACAGGATCTGCGCCTGCGTGAAGCTCACCATCTCCGAAGCCATGTCGGTGTCCTGGATACGGGCGTTGGAGGCGGTCAGGTTCTCCACCGACACGTTCAGGTTGTTCACCGTGTGCTGGAAACGGTTCTGGTAAGCACCGAGCGTGGCTCGGGTGGTGGACACGGTGTTCAGTGCGGCGTCGATGGCGTCGATCGCCGCCTGGGCGGACGCCGTGTCCGTGACGCTGACCGTGCCGGAGTCGATGGCCAGTCCGGTGGTGGTCATCGCGGTTCCGGTGAGGTCGGCCGTGATCCGGTCGTTGGCCGTGTTGTTCGCCCCGATCTGGAAGGTACCGGTGTAGGTGCCGTCCAGCAGGTTCTGACCGTTGAAGTTGGTCGTCGAGGCGATCCGGTCGATTTCCGACTGGAGCTGGGCGAATTCGGTCTGCGAGGCGGCCTGGGCGTTGGCGCCCTGAGAACCACCGGAAGCAGCCTGAACGGCCAGGTTACGCATACGCTGAAGGATGGCCTGCGTCTCGTTGAGCGCCCCGTCGGCGGTCTGGACGACGCTGATGGCGTCCTGAGCGTTTCGGACAGCAACGCCGAGGCCGCCGATCTGCGACTGGAGGCCCTGAGAGATCGCCAGACCGGCCGCGTCGTCGGCGGCCTTGTTGATCCGGTAGCCGCTGGACAGCTTCTCCAGCGAGCTGCTCTGGCTGGTCTGGGTGGCGCTCAGGTTCCGGTACGCGTTGAGGGCGGCAACGTTGCTGGTGACGTAGAGACCCATTATGTGTCCTCCTTGGATCGGGTCCGGTTACCGATCCATCCGTGGACCGGCACGTTTTCCCCATCGGCTCCGGTGCCGGTGGCTTGAAGGGTTTCCGGAGGTCTTTTTGCTGACCCCCGGACGGCGCCCGCACCACTGTGTTAAAGACGGGCGTCGACATCCGAGTTGGCCGAGAGGTAACGCCCCACGTCCACCCGGCTGTTCACCGAGGAGCGCCGGGCGACCGCGTCCACATAGGCGTCCCGGCGTCGTCCGCGGGCACCCTGCGAAGCCTTGCTGGACGCGCCGGCACCGGCCTTGGCGTCGGCCTCCAGCAGACGGGACAGGGCTTCCCGCAACAGTTCCAGGCCCTCGGCCCGCAACTGCGAGACCCGGGACTGGGTCACGTTCAGCTGCGCCGCGAGCTCGGTCAGCGGCCGCTGCTCCAGGTAGTACCCGCTGACCACCATCCGCAGCCGCTGCGGCAGCTCGGCGATGGCGTCGCGCAGATAGCCCACCCGCTCGGCGGCCACCAGGGCGTCCTCCGGCTGCGGCGCCGGATCGCGCAGGGTGGCGGCCAGACCCTCGCCCTCGGGGGTGAACGAGTCCAGCGACAGCAGCGAGGCCCGGTCCTGACCGCCCCGGATCTCGCCGATCTCGCTCTCGGTCAGACCCGAGGCCGCCGCCAGCTCACTGTCCAGCGGCGTGCGGCCGAGAGCCACGGTGAGCGCCTCCGAGGTGGAGGCCAGGGCCCGGGCCCGGCTGCGCAGCGACCGGGTGGCCCAGTCGCGCTGTCGCATCTGGTCGATCATCGCGCCACGGATCCGGGTGTTCGCGAACCGGGCGAACGGCACTCCCAGGCTGGGATCGAACGCCTGGGCGGCCTGCACCAGGGCCAGCGCCCCGGCCCCGGTCAGGTCGTCGGAGTCCAGGTGCCGCGGCAGGCGGGACGAGGTCTCCCGGGCGATGTAACCCACCAACGGCAGGTGCTCACGCACCAGGGCCTCGACCTCGGCCGCCGAACGGGGGGAGGTGGGCTTCCCGGGCGTCTGGGGGGAGTTCAGAAGATCGGCCACGGTTGCTTTTCGACCGCGAAGCGGCCCAGCTCGACTGCCGGACAGGCGTTTTCCGGCATTGCACCCGGACGGAGCAGCCCGGACGGAGCAACGCCGGAGGATCCCGCCCGGCCGAAGCGGCGAATCAGGGCTCAGGTCCGCCCGCCGGATGCCGACAGGCTTTGCAAGCACCCGGCCGTGGGTGCTCCGGCCGGGTGACGGCCTGGGCCCATCGGTGGGGTGAGCGACAGCGCAGCGTCCGCGGGCGGTCCGTGAAAAGCCGCCGGACGGGTGAATCCCGTGGGGCACCCGTCAGCATCCGGTGGCGGATGCCGAACGAGTTGCTGTGCCCCACCGAACCAGTCGTCCGAAGTAACAGCCGTCGGAACCCTTTTGGAGACCTCCCGATGAGCCTTCCCGATCTCGCCGCGGTGCTCTGGCGACAGCGAGAGCTGATCGAGCGGCTTTGCTACCGCCTGGAGTGCGAGCAGCTGCTGCTCGCCGCCGGCCGGATGAACCGGATCGCGTTCGCGGTGTCCGAGGTGGAGACCGTGGTCGAGGACCTCCAGGTGCTGGAGCTCCAGCGCGGTGAGGCCGCCGACCGGGCCGCCGCCGAGGTCGGCCTGCCGGCCGGCAGCGGGCTGTCCGACCTGGCCGCCGCGGCCCAGCCGCCGTGGACCGGCGTGCTGCTGGAGCACCGGGCCGCCCTGATCGCGCTCACCGCCGAGCTGCATGCCCTGGCCGATGCCAACAAGTCGATGATCAGCAGCGGCATGGCGCTGGTCGAGGCTGCGATGAACTCCCTCGGTTCGCTGTCCCCCCACCAGGCGGTGGGTTACGACGCGACCGGCCATGCCGACTCAGTAGCCGGGCGTCTGCCCGCCGTCATCGATCGGGTGCTGTGAATTCATGAGCTTCAACATCCTGGGCAACGGACTGACCGGGTTGCAGGCGTCTCAGCAGGCGCTGAACGTGATCAGCCAGAACATCGCCAACGCGAGCACTCCCGGATACGTCCGCCAGCGGGCGGTCCTCCAGAGTCAGCAGACCACGCCCGGTGCGGCCAACGTCTACACCGGGCACAGCGAACAGTTCATGGGCGTCAAGGTCACCGGCGTCGAACGGATCTCCAGCGCGTTCAAGCAGGCCGCGCTGAACAGTGCCGTGGGCAAGCAGGAAGCGCTCGAGGCACAGGCGGCCCCGCTCGACAACGTGCAGGGTCTGCTCCAGGAGCCGAGCGACATCGGCCTCCAGAACACGATGACCGAGTTCTATCAGGCCTGGACCGATCTCGGGAACAACCCGACGGTCAGCACCACGAACGGTGCCGCCGCCATCAACGGCGCCTCCGCGGCCGTGGTGATCCAGGACGGTGCCAGCCTGGCCGCCGGCCTGAAGACGCTGTCCGACGGTGTCTCGGCCGAATTCGGCAACCAGTACACGAATCTCACCGGCATCGTCGAGCAGGTGAACGCGTCGGTGCTGAAGATCGCCGAGCTGAACCAGCGCATCATCCAGGGCACGGCCGGCGGCGACAACGTGAATGCCCTTCTCGACCAACGGGACACGGCGATCACCGACATCGTCCGGCTGACCGGCGCGACCTCGATCAACCAGTCCGACGGCTCGGTGCAGGTCTCGGTCTCCGGCGTCACCCTGGTGCAGGGCAACGCCTACAACCTGATGTCGGTGACCGGCTCGTCCACCCTGGAGAACGCCGTCGACAACCCGCCCGGGCTGCTGGTCGGCTCGGTGCGGGCCAACCCGGCAGGCGGCCAGGCGGCCGGCGTGCTGTCGGCGCTGAACACCGACCTGCCCCGGATCAGCGAGACCCTGGACACCGTGGCGAACGGCATTCGTGACGCCGTGAACGCCCGGCACTCGGCCGGTTACACGCTCGACGGTACTCCGGGTGGGGACTTCTTCACCGGTGAGGGTGCCGCGGGGCTCACGGTCGCGGTGACTTCGGCCGATGAACTGGCTGTCTCGTCGGTGAGTGGTCCCTCCACCGACGGGTCGAACGCCCGCGGGATCGGCCGGCTGGTGAACCCGAGCGTGATCTCGGAGGCGCTCGGCGGCGCGACCGCGCCGCAGTCGGTCTACTCCGGCATGGTCACCCAGATCGGTACCCAGCTCCAGGGTCTCAACACGGCCATCGACTCGCAGACCGGCATCGTGGCCACGGCGCAGTCGGCGGTGGACTCCGAGTCGGGCGTGGACCTGAACGAGGAGCTCACCAACATGATCCTCTTCCAGCGCTCGTTCCAGGCGAATGCCCGGGTGATCTCGGCGGCCGACGAAATGCTCCAGTCTCTGATCGGAATGGTGTGACGACATGGCTAGGGTGACCCAGCTCGGCCAGGTGAACCAGTCCCTGGCCGCCCTCCAGGCGAGCATGACGCAGTCCCAGCGTCTCCAGGAGCAGGCCGCCAGCGGCAAACGGATCAACCGGGCCAGCGACGACCCGACCGGCGCGTCCATCTCGATGCAGCTGCGCAACCAGCAGGCGGCGAACACGCAGTACGCGCGCAACGCCGACTACGCCAACGGTCAGCTGTCCACGCTCGACGGCACGCTCCAGACGATCTACAGCCGGCTGAACCAGGTGCGCTCCAACATCATCGCGGCCACCACGACGACGAACGGCGACTCCCGCTCGGCACTCTCGGCCCAGGTGGAGCAGATCAAGGGTGAGCTCCAGGGGCTGTACAACACCCAGTACCAGGGACGCGCGATCTTCGGTGGCACGTCGGTGGCCGGTGCGGTGGACAGCTCCGGCAACTACGTCGGCGACGGCAACCCGGTGACGGTGCAGCTGAACGCCTCGTCCACGGTGCGCGTCGACGTGGACGGCTCGACGATCGGCGCCGGCGACTTCAGCGGACTGCTCGACGAGATCTCGGCCGGCATCGAGAACGGTGACGCCGCATCGAGTCTCGATCAGCTCGACTCGCTGATCAGCAGCGTGATCACCGCGAACGGCCAGATCGGCGCGATCCAGAACCGGGTCACCACCAGCCAGAGTGCGATCACCGCGCAGAACTCGGACCTCACCGTGTCGCTCGCCCAGAACGAGGACATCGACTACGCCGAGGTGCTCACGAAGTTCTCCTCCCAGCAGGTGGCCTACCAGGCGGCCCTGGGAGTGACGGCGCGGATCAACCAGACGTCCCTCCTCGATTTCCTGCAATAACCGCCCAGGTGCGTGCAGGAGAGCGCGCACCGCTACCGAAGGATGCGCGCCGGCCGGCGCGCATCGCGAAAGAGGTGCGCGCGATCGCGCGCACCGGCCGAGAGGCGTCCCGTTCCGGCGGGGCGCCAGGATGGGGTGACGAGGTCCTATGCATCCTGCACTTCTCACCAACAGCAATTCCGGCTCCACCAGGACTGACGTCCCCGAGATCAATTTCGTCCGGCCGATTCCCGGGTTCAGCGATCTGCGGCACTTCGCGCTGGCCCGGCTCGACGACCGGGAGAGCCTGATCTCGGAGCTGCGCAGCCTGGAGCGCCCGGACGTGCGGTTCGTGGTGACCACACCGGCGATCTTCTTCGCCGACTACGTGGTCAATCTGGACGACCAGGACTGCGAACAGCTGGGTCTGGAGTCGGCGGCGGACGCGCTGATCCTGACCGTTCTCACCCCGGGTGAGGACGCCAGGACGACGACCGCCAACCTGCTGGCACCGATGGTGATCAACGCCAGGAACCGGGCTGCGGCCCAGGTGATCCTGACCGGATCCGACTGGCCGGTTCGCGCGCCCCTGGGTTGATCGGTGCTTACTTTCCGCTAGCCTCTCCTCACGGCCTGAAATCGGCCGTGGTCGCGGCCCCTTACCGCTCGCGATCCAACGGGGTCCAGGGAGGGAGCCGCGGTGCTGGTACTGACCCGCCGTGCTGGCGAAAGCATCGTGATCGGGGACGACGTGCGAGTCGTCGTCCTCGACGTGCGAGGAGACACCGTTCGCCTCGGCATCGAGGCCCCGCGCAGCATCCAGGTGCACCGCGCGGAGGTCTACGCCGAGGTCCAGGCCGCCAACGCTGCCGCGGCGGCCTCGGGGGAGAGTCTGGAGGAGGTGGCCGAAAGGCTGCGCCGCCTGGCCCGTCCGGTGGTTCCGCGCCCGACCGCGCCGCATCGCCAGCCCGGGGAGAGGCAGTCCGGGGAGCGGCGTGGTGGTGGGCCGGGCAGGTCGTCGTCCTCGGCGCCCAAGCCCGGGCCGCCGTCCGCGCCGGCCCGCAACCCGCAGAACCAGGACCCGTCGGCGCCGCCGCAGAACCAGGCGCCGGCGGGAGAGCCGGCACCGCGCGCCACGCCGCGTCCGGTGCCGGCACCACCTGCCCGTGGAACGGGGCAGCACGACCAGCGGGGCGTCCGCACCCTTCGGGCGACCCGGCCCGTTCCCGCGCCACCTCGCCCGGCAGTTCCCAAGCCGGGGCCGGTCGGTCCGATCCCCCGGCCCGGCACGCCCGCCGAGGAGACCGACGCCGACGGCGTCTGAGGTCCACACGCAGAACTGATGGACGGCGCCAGGCTCGGCCGAGCCCGGCGTCGTCCTTCAGTTTGGGCTCTTACTCGGTGGGCTGGGGTTCCTTGCCGCGCTGCACCGCTGCCAGCAGCATCTGCGCCACGTCGAGAACCTGTACCTCTTCGCGGGCCTCGCCCTCGGACTGCTGGGCGGTCAGCCCGTCGGAGAGCATGACCCGGCAGAACGGGCAGCCCACCGCGATCGTGTCGGCGCCGGTCGCCACCGCCTCCTTGGTGCGGGTGGTGTTGATCCGCTGGCCGAGCTTCTCCTCCATCCACATCCGCGCACCGCCGGCGCCGCAGCAGAAGGCCCGCTCCTGGTTGCGCGGCATCTCGCGCAGCTCGATGCCGGGCAGCGAGCCGATCAGCTCACGCGGCGGCTCGTAGATGCCGTTGTGCCGGCCGATGTAGCAGGGGTCGTGATACGTCGCTGCACTGGTGCTGCCCTCGATCGGGGCGACCGGGGTGAGCTTCTTCTCCCGCACCAGCCGGTTCAGCAGCTGGGTGTGGTGCACGACCTCGTAGTTGCCGCCCAGCTGCGGGTATTCGTTCTGGATCGTGTTGAAGCAGTGAGCGCACGAGACCACGATCTTCTGCGCCTTCGACTCGTTGAGCACCTCGACGTTCTGCATCGCGAGCTGCTGGAACAGGAACTCGTTGCCGGAGCGCCGGGCCGAGTCGCCGGTGCAGGCCTCGCCGTCACCGAGCACCGCGAACTCCACACCGGCCTCGTTCAGCAGCTCGGCGATCGCGATCGTGGTCTTCTTCTGCCGGTCCTCGTAGGCGCCCGCGCAGCCCACCCAGAACAGGTACTCGACCTCGGTCAGGTCCTCGATGTCCGAGCCGACCTGCTTCACCTCGAACGACAGGCCCTTGGCCCAGTCCATCCGCAGCCGGGGCTTCAGGCCCCACGGGTTGCCGTTCTTCTCCAGGTTCTTGAACAGGCCGTTCAGCTCGTTCGGGAACGCCGACTCGATCAGCACCTGATAGCGGCGCATGTCGACGATGTGGTCCACGTGCTCGATGTCGACCGGGCACTGCTCCACGCACGCGCCGCAGGTGACACACGACCACAGGACGTCGGGGTCGATGACGCCCGAGTCGGCCCCGTAGGCGGAGAGCGGGTTCTCGAGCTGGTAACCGGTGTCGCCGATCAGCGGCCGCTCGGCCTGCTTCTGGGCCGGGCGCAGCAGGTCGGTTCCCCCACCACCCAGCAGACTGACGCCCGCCACGCCCTGGCCGGCACCGGCGTCCACCGTTGCCGAGACCGCCTCGCGCGCCTCCTCGGAGGCCAGCAGCCACGGTGCCTTGGCGTAGGCGTGATCGCGCAGCGCGGTGATCAGCAGCTTGGGCGAGAGCGGTTTGTCGGTGTTCCAGGCCGGGCACTGACTCTGGCACCGGCCGCACTCGGTGCAGGTGCTGAAGTCGAGCAGTCCCTTCCAGGTGAACTTCTCGACCGCGCCGACCCCGAGGGCCGCGTCTTCGTCGAGCTCGTCCACGTTCTCGAAGTCGAGCACCTCGCCCTTGATCGAGATCGGCTGCAACGGGCCGAGACTCGTGGTGCTGTCGCCGACCCGGCCGGGCGTGGGGTTGCGCTTGAACCAGATGTTCGGGAAGGCCAGGAACCGGTGCCAGGCCACACCCATCGTGTTGTTCAGGCCGATGGTGATCGCCCACGACATCGAGATCGCGATCTTGATCCCGGAGACCAGCACGATCAGGTTCTCGATCGTGGTCTCCGGCAGGCCCTCGAACGCCCGGCCGACGACCTGGCCGAACGGGAAGTGCAGGGCGCTGGGGTGCAGCGCGTACTCCAGGCCGCGCAGCAGCAGCACGCACACCAGCACGCCGAGGATGATCGCCTCGACGAAGTAGGCCTGCCAGAAGCTGGACCCGAAGAACCGGGAACGGCGGCCCTCGCTGCGGGGGTGGTGCCGCTGCCGGACCGCGATCAGGAACAGGATGCCCAGCGTGCCCAGCACGGTGATGCCCTCGGCGGCCCACTCGTAGGGCGGGAACGTGCCGATCAGCCAGAGCGTGTAGTGCGGGTCGAAGATCTGCCCGTACGCGGTGACCAGCGTGGTGAAGAGCAGGCCGAACCCGACCATGGTGAACCAGTGCGCGATCGCCACGACCGGCAGCCGGGCCATCCGGGTGTGCCCGAGGAACTCGGTGAACAGCATGGCCGTGCGGGCGCCCGGCCGGTCGGCGCGGGAACGGTCGGGCTCGCCGAGCCGGATCACCCGCACGAAGCGGTTCACGGCCCGGGCGAGCAGCGCGACCCCGGCCACGGTCATCGCGATGCTCACCACGACGACCGCGATCTGTAGCGGAGTGTTCATGCCGGGAGGTACTCCTGTCGGGATACGCACTGGATACGCACTGGGGTGATGCGGATCCAGCTTACGGAGGGCGGGGAGGCCCGCAGGCACCCGACCTGTGGCCGACACCTCAGCGAAGGGGGATGACGCCGCGGCACTGCACCGCGGAACCCGGGCCCGGCCGGATGCAACGAACCCCGGGCCCCGCACGTCTCCTGCGTGTTGCCCCGGCCGAACGGGCGCGATTCAGGCTCGGCATTAGCCCGGTGGACGGGAACTGTGCGGGAGCTGTGGGCCCGTCCTATACGGTCGGGTAGATATTGCGGTCGGCGAGGGGCCGAAACCGGACCGAACGGCAAGCACCGAACAGCACTAAGGGGTGGGGCAGTGACCACGCGTTCCAAAGTCATGGCATTCGCAGGATTCGGCCTGGCGGCCACGGTCGGCATCAGCGGCTGTGGCGCCGGCTCCGACAGCGCCGAAGGGGGCAGCGGCTCCGGCTCGGGTGAGAGCGCCGGCACCCCCAAGGAGAAGGTGGCCGCCGCCTTCCAGAACTTCGAGAACTCCTCCAGCGCCGGCTTCACCCTGAAGCTCGACAGCAGCACGGCGGACATCGAGAAGATCAACACCGCGCAGGACTCCGCCGACAAGCTCACGGCGCAGGACAAGAAGGAGATCGCGGAGGTCCTCAAGGGCAAGGTGACGCTGAACGTCACCGCTCCCGAGGGCAAGACCTTCGCCGACACCACCGACTCCAGCGCGGCCAACTCCAAGGACCTGCTGAAAGACCCGGCGGCCTTCGAGGCGGCCCTGAAGGACTCCGGCTCGGTCGCCATGTCGGTCGTCTACGGCGACTCCGGCCTGGTCGACTTCGCCACCAAGGACGGCGTGTTCTACCTGCGCACCGACGCCGACAAGATCGCCGAGCTGGCCGACCAGAACCTGTCCAGCGCCACCGGCATGCTCGGCCAGCTCCCTCCGGTCATCGCCACCCCGGCCGAGAAGCTGCTCGGCGGCGAATGGGTCTCGCTCGACATGGTCAAGGCCGTGCAGGTGCTCGACCAGCAGGGTCTGCTCGACCAGCTGGCCTCGGCCGACGAGGGCACCGCGGCAGGCATGGCCGCCGACCCGGCCGCCGCGCAGAACCTGGTCAGGTCGCTGGCCGCCTCGTACGACTCGGACTCCCAGGTCACCGAGGTCGACGGTGGCTACCAGGTGTCGGTGCCGGTCGAGAAGACCACCGCGGCCGTCAAGGACGACCTGGTCGACCTGCTCGGTCAGGATGCGGCCACCGACCTGGTCAAGGAGCTCAACTCCTCGCCCACCGAGAACGTCGTGTTCACCGTCAAGGTCGACGACGACAAGCTGACCGGCCTGAACCTCGACCTGGTGCAGTTCCTCGACAAGCCGGTCGACGACGCCACCTTCGCCGTCGACCTGGCCATCGACCCGGAGGCCAGCGAGGTGCAGGTGCCCAGCGGCGCCACCGCGATCGACATCGAGGGCATCCTCAACCTGATCCCGGCCGACACGCTCACCAGCCTGGGCAGCGAACTCTGATCGGGTAGCCCGGCCGAACCACCGGCGGGGGCGGGGCGGGGGCCCCCGGCCCGGGGGGGGGGGGGGGGGGGGGAGGGGGGGGGGGCGGTGGAATAGAAGGGAGAGTGGGGGGGGGTCGGGTGTGGTAATAAAAAAAAA